>JAFGLY010000085.1 GCA_016927815.1 Deltaproteobacteria bacterium
AGCGCGCAGCACGGCTGTCGGCGATGCTCACGGGGCTCATTCGGAGGTTCCGGTAGCGGGGGGGGGAACGTGGGGCGTGATCGTGGGCGTGGGCGTGGGCGTGGGAGGGAGGGGGGTTCGAGGGATGGTTCACTGTCCTCGGGGCCCGAGCGTTCGGCCCGTTCTGCCTCCCTCGGGTGGGTCCCGCGCGAGGTCGACACGCGAGCGCCCCACGGCGTGCCCTGCGTCGGGGCCGGGAAGGCGATAGGCTGGGGACCGAGGTGCCGACCTTGCCGTCCTCCCGGCCATGCTTCCGTATCTGGATCCGTCGCGCGGGTGACCCCGAGACCACCTTCTCCATCCAGTTCACGTTGACCGGCGCCCGCGGCCTCCTGGCCGTGGCCCGGCCCGGCGGCACGAGAGAGGCTCCGGCCGCGATCCAGGGGGTCGAAACGGATCTCACGGGAGAGGAGATCCGAGGCACTCGCTTCGTGGTGTCCCTCGCACCCGGACGGGTCGAGGAGTACCTGCTGGTCGCCCTGGGCGACGGTCTGCTGGAACGACTCCCCGATGCCTGTTGGATCCCGCTCGTGCCTCGTACGGCCGGCACCCTTCGCCTCCTGCTGCCCCGCATTCCGCCCTCCGAGGCGTCCGCCTTCGCGTCATCGGACGAGATCCCGCACACGCAGCCGATCAGTCGGCCGGACGTGCGGCGCGCGCTTCGAGCCGCCCTGGCCAAGGCCGCGGGCCGCGCCTGGGAGCCGGCCCCCGCGGGTGGGGACCCGGACCTGCTCACCACCCTTCCTCCCGACCGGCCCCAGCCGTCGCGCCCTCCCGAGGTCGATCGGGACGTGCTGATGCCCGTGGAGGAGGACGTGGTCGTCTACCTGGGCGAGGAGACGGAGGAGGGGGGCCAGGAGGGTCCGGCGAGCCGCACGGGGGCCCACCGCGCCCCGGCGCCCGAGCCCGTGGCGGATCGTCCCGTGATCCCTGCGGACCTCGCCCCACCCCCTCCCGAGGGCATGGGCGCCTTCGGATCGCGGCTGTCCTCTCTGGTTCGATTCCTGCGGCGGGAGCAGGAACGCGACCACGCCGAGATCAGCCGGCTGCGCGCCCGCATCGCGGAGCTGGAGGCCGAGCGCGCGCTGGCTGCGCCGGTCAGGCCCTCCGACCCGTCGCAGTAGGGTCCGGCATCCTCCGGCGCCTCGAGAGCAGGGCCAGGATCAGGACGGCGACCCAGCCCCCGCGAGCGGGCCCGGTCCCACAGCCGCACCCGCCAGCCGGTTCGTCCTCGCCCGGGGGCGCGGCCGTGTCGTCCGATGCGGTGTCGTCCACCGGGGGCGACCCGGTGTCTTGGCCCCATTCCGAGGTGTCCACCTCGAGCATGCCCCGGCCGCCCCGGTCGGCGTTCTCGCCCTCCACCACGTCGAGGTGGAACGTGCCGGTGCCATCCGCCACGAATACGGCGTAGTGCCAGCGCTCCCCGAGCGTCACGTTCGGATCCAACGCCTCCCGGGGCGCGCCGTACACGGGGGCGGTGTCGTCGTCGAGCACCTCCCCGTCCTCCGGGCTCTCGGGCCACCCGTCCAGCTTGCGCACGAGCACGGTGCGCTCGAGCGGGGTCATCCAGGGCTGGGTCCAGGTGATCGAGACCACGTCGGCGTCATCGGTGGCCACGAGGTCACGCACCCTGTAGTGGCCGGGCACGTCGGCGAGGGCCACCACGCAGACATCGTCCACCGACCATCCTCCGAACTCCAGGCCGGGGTCAGAGGAGAGCGTCCACGCGAACGAGACGCGACCTTCGTGGTCCAGGACGTCCTCGATGGGGAGATCGTGGAGGATCCAGCCCATGTCGAGGACGTGGTCGGTACCCCCGGCCGATGCGGGGTTCTCGTACAGCAGGGTGTCGTCGGCCCAGAGGCGGGCGTGGTCGTAGATGCCGTCCTCCACGGTGAGCCACCGCCGGTAGGACAGCAGCAGCATGGGGCCGGCCCCCGCGAGGTCCAGGGTGGGCGACTTCAGGTACTGGAGGTTGTCGTTGCGGTAGGTGCCCCCGAGGGCCGTTGCGGCGACCCTCACGCCCTCCCAGGCCGCGTCCGGGTCGTACTGCCCCGCACCGGTGGGCGTGCCGTAGGTCCACTCGTCCCGGTAGACGCCGCTCGTGTCCGGGGCCTCGGGGGTGCCCGCGCCGTGGATCCAGCCCGGGGCGTCCGCCTCGAACCCCTCGCACCAGATCCGCTCCCGGTCGCCCACCCAGAAGGACCAGGCCCCCTCGTCGCGTCCCTCGTGCGTGTAGACCGTCTGGGAGCCGTCGGTGGAGGACGCCTCCATGAAGTACCGCACCCGCGTGGTGGCGGGCTGCCGGGGGATCGCGCCGAGCCAGGCCCCCTCCTCCTCCTCCGAGAGGGGAACCTCGTGCCAGTCGTCGTACCCGGCGGACCCGACGGTTCCGGGCGCCTCGGCGTCCGAGGCGGTGTACCAGAGACGGATGCTCGACGGGTCGAGGCCCCCGCAGCCGGCCGTGAGGTCGAAGAGGGAGAACCGGACGTCGTAGGCGGGCGTAGCCGAGGACTGGTCCTGGAGCGGCTCGTGGTCGAACACGACCACGCCGATGGGCCCCGGCCCCAGCCCGTGGAGGTTGAGCAGGTCGAGGAGGTCGCAGGCGTGGGGGGTGCCGTCGGACAGGTCGCCGTTGTCGTCGTCGGCGAGCAGGACCGCATCGGCGACGTCGGTCAGGGTGGGGCCCTGCTCGAGGGTGGCCAGGAACAGGAGGTCGGCCCGTTCCACGCCCAGCTCCTCCCCGTGCGCATCGATCCATGCCTCCCGGAGATCCCAGAGGAAGGAGCCGAAGATGAGGCCATCGTTGTGGGACTCGCCGGTCACGTCGTCGGGGTAGACCCGATCCGTGGCGAGCTCGCGGACGTAGCCGCCCCCGTAGTAGGCGTTGGGCGCGAGGTACGGGTCGTCGTTGATCGTACAGGACACGAAGTCGGCGGCCCCCTCCGAGATGTCCGCCGCCCACGTGCCTCCGGCCAGGATGTACTCGTGGATGCCGTGCCCCACCTCGTGGTAGAGCACGTCGGCGATCCGTCCGAAGTCGTTGCAGTAGTAGGGGTAGGGCAGGAGGAAGGTCAGGGTGCCCGAGGTGTACCAGGCGTTGCAGTAGCCGTGGTCGACGTCCACGTTGGCCTGGACCCTGTCGCCGAGCCAGCGGTGGGTGGGCCAGCGGTCCGCGAGCCAGTCCCAGACCGTGCGAAAGTTGTGCAGGGCGTCGGCCGCGGCGTAGGAGAG
The DNA here is from genome assembly GCA_016927815.1 of Deltaproteobacteria bacterium. Lineage (GTDB taxonomy): Bacteria > Myxococcota_A > UBA796 > UBA796 > JAFGLY01 > JAFGLY01. Next base: position 3,274 of record JAFGLY010000085.1, read on the forward strand.
ATCCGTGCCGGCGTCGAGGACGAGATCCGCGCTTCCGCTCGCTCGGACCCGGGATCCGTCGTGCAGCACCACCAGGCTGGGGCCCTCGAGGGTGACGGTGACGCTGCCCGTGAGGCCGTGGCCCCCATCGTCGTCGGTGACGTCCGTGGACCCCGAGGCATCCGTGACCGTGACCTCGCGGGCCGGGTCCTCCAGGATCTCGCCGTCCTGGGTGCGCTCCTCGTGCGTGACCGTGATCGTGCCGCTCATCCGCTCGTCGTAGCGCACGAGCGCCCGCCCTTCGCGGTCCCGCCAGGTGACCACGGTCCCGCGGCGCTCCACCCGCCCGGGGACGGCCCGAACGCCGTTGGAGGGCGCGATCCACGCCTCACCGTCCGGGAAACGCGGGACGGGCAGCATCGCTTCGCCGGGCCGGGGCAGATCGCCCGGCGCGATGGGCGTGACCTGCACCCACACGCCGCCGATACGCTCCCCCTTGGCCACCAGGAGAACCTGGTCGCCCACCACCTCGGCGCCCTTCCAGGTGCGCGTCCAGCGCCGGAGCACCTGCTGGCCCCGGCGGACCTCGGAGGCCACCTCGAACTCGTCCGGATCGGCGCCCGCGAGGCGGACCACGTCGGCCACGAGCGCATCGGCCTGCCCCAGGGGCACCCCCGGCGCGTAGAGGAAACGGGGGGTGCCATTGCGCTCGTCCCACCGGGCGGCCCAGGTCCCGCCCCAGGTGTCCTGGAAGTCGTGCCACGCCGGGCGCGTGGACAGATTCCACTGCACGGGGGCACGCCGGTCGAGGTGGGGCGCGGGAGGCCCGCTCCGAAGGGAGGTGTCCTGGAACGGAACCATGCCGAGAAGGAGGAGGACGACAGGCAGCAGCATGAGAGGATCTTCCGGGGTCCGGGCGTCGCGGCGATGCAACACCGTGCGGGGTG
>JAFGLY010000086.1 GCA_016927815.1 Deltaproteobacteria bacterium
GTCCGTGTCCGAGTCCGTGTCGGTGTCGGTGTCGGCGTCGGTGTCGGTATCGGTGTCGGCCTCGGGGTTCGAGGTGTCGTCCACCGCGGTGTCGCAGCCGGTTCCGGCCAGGAGCGGCACGAGGAGCAGGTACAGTGCGCGCATGGCGTCCTCCTACGCCGGTCAGGATAGCACGACCCCTGCCCGGGCCGCGCGTACGGAAGATCGGCCGTCCCACGTCGAGGGCAACGACCCGCACCCCGTTGGCCGTGGCGAGGGTCACGAAGTCGGGCCCGAGATCGCGTTCGAGCCCGAGATCGAGACCCGACCCCGAGCCCGGATCGCCCTGCGTACGCCCGCGGCCCGGCCACGCCGCTCTCTTTGCGGGTGCACCAGCAGTGGGGCAACTCCAGGGTCTGCACGATTGACCTCGACCCGCGGCAGCGGTATCTTCGGGGCCATGAACACACACCTTCTCCCCCTCCTCATCGTCGCCCTCCTGCCGCTCGCCTGCGTCTCGGAGGAGGACGACACGTCCGACACCCAGGCCGACACCGACACCGACACCGATGCCGACACCGACGCCGACACCGACGCCGACACCGATGCCGACACCGACGCCGACACCGATGCCGACACCGATGTCGACACCGATGCCGATGTCGACACGAACCACCGCCACGACGGCTACTACACCGCCACGTTCGGGGTCACCGTGACAGAGGTCGGGACCTCGACGATCTCCGACAGCTGCTCGTCCCCCGTGGACTTCATCTTCTCCTACGACGCCGACCCGGACGTCGAGATCTCCGCGTCCTGCACCTTCGCCGGTCCCCTCGCAGGCCGTTCCTTCTCGGCGTTCTTCAGCGGATCCGGGGTCGACACCGTCGAGGGCCAGTACACGCTCCAGTACACCACGATGCCCGACCAGTCGGACGACTGGACCGCCTGGTGGTTGAAGGACGACGTCCTCGCCGTCTCCCTGGGCGGCGGTTGGAGCGGCGGATCGGTTTCGGTCGGCTGGACGGGCGGGTTCCAGGCCACGCGCGAGTGACCGGGCTCCGGTCCTGATCCGCGCCGGTCGCACCGCCTGCCGCGCCGTCTTACATCGGGGTCCGCATCGGAGACCCCATGAAGACGATCATCGAGCCCTTCCGGATCAAGGTGGTGGAGCCCATCCGCCCGACCACACGCGAGGAGCGGGAGCGCTACCTGGCCGAGGCCGGCCACAATCCCTTCCGGATCCGTGCCGAGCACGTGCTCATCGATCTCCTCACCGACTCTGGCACCGGCGCCATGAGCACGCGGCAGTGGGCTGGAATCATGGAGGGTGACGAGTCGTACGCCGGAGCCCGGTCCTTCTTCCGCTTCGAGGCGTCGGTCCGCTCCGTGTTCGGGCACCGCCACGTGATCCCGGCACACCAGGGCCGGGCCGCGGAACGCCTGCTGTGCGGCGCGGTCGTCCAGCCGGGCGACGTGATCCCGGGCAACACGCACTTCGACACCACCCGGGCCAACATCGAGGCCGCGGGCGCCGTGGCCCTCGACCTGCCCGTGCCCGAGGCACGCGATCCGGATCTCATCCTCCCCTTCAAGGGCAACATCGATCTCGACGCCCTGGAGGCCGCGCTCAGGGCCCACGCCGGCCACGTGCCCTTCGTACTCCTCACGGTCACCAACAACTCGGGCGGCGGCCAGCCGGTGAGCCTCGCCAACCTGAGGGCTGCCCGCGAGATGTGCGATCGCCACGGCGTCCCGCTCCTGCTCGACGCCGCGCGCTTCGCCGAGAACGCCTGGTTCATCCGGGAGCGGGAGCCCGGGCAGGAGGGCCGGGCGCCTTTGGACATCGCCCGCGACATGTTCGCCTGCTCCCAGGGCGCGCTCATGTCGATGAAGAAGGATGCCTTCGGCAACATCGGCGGCCTGCTCTCGCTCGACGACGACGACTGGGCCCAGAGGGTCCGGACGGCCCTGATCCTCACCGAGGGCTTCGTCACCTACGGGGGTCTGGCGGGCCGGGACCTGGAGGCGCTGGCCGTGGGCCTGGAGGAGATCCTGGACCCCGAGTACCTCCGGTACCGGATTCGCTCCACCGCCTACGTGGGCGAGCGTCTCCAGGCCGCGGGCGTGCCGCTCCTGAAGCCGTTCGGAGGCCACGCGGTCTACCTCGACGGACGGCGCTTCTGCGACCATCTCCCGGACATTCTCTACCCCGGCTGGTCGCTGTCGCTCGCCCTCTACGTGCACGCGGGAATCCGGGCCTGCGAGATCGGAAACGTGATGTTCGGTCGCCAGGACCCGGACGGCACCTGGCACTGGCCCCCGCTCGACCTGGTCCGCCTCGCCATCCCCCGGCGGGTCTACACCCAGAGCCACATGGACTACGTGGTCGAGGCCCTCGTGGAGCTGTTCGCCGAGCGCTGCTCCATCCGAGGCGTCCGGTTCGTGCACCGGCCGCCGGTGCTGCCGCACTTCACCGCGGTGTTCGAGCCGGTACAGGGATAGGAGGCTGTAGACTGTAGGCTGTAGACTGTAGGGCCGAGGCGCCGTTCCGGTCGCGTCCCGCTCCGTCTCAGCTGTCGAGCGCGGCGATGGCCGCCAGGATCGCATCCATCCGCGCCCTCACCCGGCTCACCTCCCCAGCGGCCTCCACCACCACGAGGCGGCGTCCGACAGGGAATACGGCGACCACGTACAGGGCGTCATCCACACCGAGGGGCGCCGTGAGCTGCAAGAGGTACCCGGGGGTGCTACCTGCCACGACGTCCTTCTCCTCGAGCTTCCGGTATCCGGCGTCGGTCATGCGCTTGAGGAGCGCCTCCTTCCAGAACGCAAGGTCCGCGTCGGGCTCGTGCCGCTCGGTGCGGACGCGGAAGAGCACGTCGTCGGGGCTCGCGGCGCGGAAGGCCTTGTCCTTGGGGTACCGGGCGAACCCATCGGGCGCCTCCGGTCGGACGCGTCGAGCCCGCGTCGAGCCCTTGGGGGTCTGGAAGTCGTCGAGCAGGTCCGAGAGGTTCACGGTGTTGAGCCACGCGAACGACGAGGATCCGTCGTTGACCGGCGCGGTCCGGTCCTGGAAGCGGAAGTCCACCGCGATCTCCGAGAAGGCGATGCGATCCTCCAGGAACCGGATCCGGCCCTCGTAGCCCTCGATCTCGGCCACGAGGGAGACGATCTCGCGCTCCACCGTGAGAATGGCGTCCTGCTCGGCCGTCTTCAGCAGATCCATGTACTGGGCGAGCATCTGTCGCCGGGCCGCGGCCCGGGAGCGCAGGTCCGCGAGCTGCAGGGATCGATCCTCGCTCTGGAAGGATCGATCCACGACGATGCCGAGGGCCTCCACCCCGGTGACGAAGGTCTCGGTGGACTCGGTGGGAACCCGGAGTACGACCCGGTCGTTGGTCCGGCTCGAGAACCAGCCTCCGGCTTCCTCGGCCCGGGCCACGATCGTGTCCGCCGCCGGCTCCACCTGCGCGACCTTTAGAACCAGAGAAGCGTTGACGACGGTGTCCGCGGCCACAGCGGGCAAGGGTGCGAGGGCCAGGATCGCCAGGATCGGGGTGCGAGGCATCATCCGATCCTCCCTTCGATGGCCGCCCGCACCGCGGGCCCGTAGCGCGTCTCCTGGGCAGGCGAAGGAAAGTAGGCCTCCACCAGCCAGCGCTCTCGCCCGACCACCTGGATGGCGAGCAGGTAGACGTAGGGCCCGTTCTCCTGGACGGCGGGCTCGGAACTCGCGGTCGTCTCCGCCGGTCGGGTCGAGGCGGGCTTGGGGGCCTGGGGGAGCGCCGCCGACGGATCCACCAGGCGGAGCACCTGCCAGGGACCCAGCGCGGACACCTCCGCCGACGAGAACTCCGGGCCGAGACGCGTGCGGACGGCCTCGATCCAGTAGGCCGCGTCCCCACGCGGGACGTTGTCGAGCCGCGAAGCCCAGACCACCGCCCCGTCCGCGCTCTCGGCCACGAAGTGCTTCCGATCGTCGAGGAGCACGAACCCCTCCGGCACATCGAGCCGGAGCGCCTTGCCCGAGAACGCGACGTCGCGGCGGAAGGGGGAGAGCGTCCGGATCCACTCGAAGCCGGCAATCTCGTCCTCCTGGGGACGGTCCTCGATGGCCCTGCGCGGGACGCCCTCCACCGTGATGCGGGAGAAAGACGCCAGCGTGGACAGCACCTTCAGGCGAGCCTCCAGGCCGTCGATCTCCTCCGTGAGTCGCTGGATCTGCTTCAGGATCTGGATCTTCTGCTTCTCGTCCTTGGCGCGGGCCAGGATGGACATGAGGCGCTCCCGCGTGGCCCGAGCGGTCTGGAGCCTCAAGTCCACCTCGCTGTACGCCTCGGTGATGTCCTCCGCGGAGACGGCCTTGTCGAGGAC
>JAFGLY010000087.1 GCA_016927815.1 Deltaproteobacteria bacterium
CCGATCCCGCTCGAGCAGGCCGACGTCCTGCCCCGCCGGGTGCCGGTGCCCGTGTTGCGCCCTCCGCTCGACCTGTGCCGTCCCAGCGGCGTGGTCCTCGACGGGACACGCCGCGTGCTGATCGCCGAGGATCGGGGCGGCGTGGCCGATGCCCTCGCCACCCGCCTGGCCGAGCGGGGAACCGCGGTGGTGCGCGTCTCCGCTTCCGGCTCCGAAGACGCCACCGCCCAGGTGAACGCCGTGCTCGCAGGTGGCCCCATCCACGGCGTGTTCTGGCTTCCGGCCCTCGACGTGGAGCCCGATCCCGAGGCTCTGGACCTCGCGGGCTGGCGCGCGGTCCACGCCGTGCGGACCAAGGCGCTCTACGCCACCCTCAAGCGCCTGGTCACCGAGGGCCCGGGCCCCTTCCTCGTGTCCGCCACCCGCCTCGGAGGGGTCCACGGCTACGACGCCACGGGTCCCTACGCACCCGCAGGGGCCGCCGTGGTCGGCTGCACCAAGGCCTACGCCCGGGAGCAGGCCGAAGCCCTCGTCAAGGCCGTGGACGTGGCCGCGTCCGCCGCACCGGCCGCCGTCGCGGACCTGCTGGTGGCGGAGGCCCTCTCCGACCCCGCAATCGTGGAGGTGGGTCACCGGGATGGACTCCGGTTCGGGATCTCGCTGGACGTGCGGCCCTCGATCGAGCCGGCGGGCGGGGTCGCGCTCGGATCGGAGACCGTGTTCGTGATCACCGGCGCGGCCGGAGGGGTCACGAGCGCGGTGGTGGCCGACCTCGCCGCCGCCAGCGGCGGGATCTTCCACCTGGTGGACCTGGCTCCGGCTCCGCGCCGGGACAGTCGGGAGGTGCACCTGTTCCGCACCGACCGCGAGACGTTGAAGCGCGAAATCGTGGACGCGCTCAAGGCCACCGGCGACCGCCCCAAGCCCCGGGACGTGGACCGCCGCCTCATGGCCGTCGAGCGCGAGGAGGCCGCACTGTCCGCAGTGGAGGCCGTGGAAGCGGCGGGGGGCCGTGCCACCTGGCACGGCAACGTGGACCTGCGCGATGCGGCCGCCGTGGGGGGCGTTCTGGACGCCGTCCGGCAGGCCCACGGCCGGGTGGACGTGATGGTTCACGCGGCCGGCCTGGAGGTGAGCCGGCGCCTGGAGGACAAGGACCCCGCCGAGTTCGATCTCGTGTTCGACGTGAAGGTCGACGGCTTCCACAACCTGATCGCCGGAGCCCGGGACATGCCCGTGGGCGCGCTGGTGGTCTTCTCCTCCGTGGCCGGCCGGTTCGGCAACCAGGGGCAGACCGACTACAGCGCAGCCAACGATCTGCTCGCCAAGGAGACCCTGGCGCTGGCCGCCCGGAAGGGCCTGCGCGGCGCGGTGCTGGACTGGACGGCCTGGGACCGCATCGGCATGGCCACCCGCGGATCGATTCCCACCATCATGAAGGCGGCGGGCATCGACATGCTGCAGCCCGAGGTGGGCGTGCCCACCGTGCGACGCGAACTGGTCCGCGGTGACGCGGGCGGCGAGGTCGTGGTCGGCGGCGCCCTGGGTGCCCTCATGACCGAGCGGGACACCACGGGCGGGCTGGATCCGGGGGCCCTGGCCGCCTGGCTGGAGCGGCACGGCCTGCCGCGCCTCATGATCGGCACGATCCGGGCCGCCCGCCTCTACGGTGGCATCGAGGTGGAGACCCGCCTCGACCCGACCGAGCAGCCGTTCCTCTTCGACCACAAGGTGGAGAAGGACGTGCCCTGGCTGCCCGGCGTCATGGGCATCGAGTCGTTCGCCGAGGCTGCGCGCCTCTTCGCACCCCACCTCCACGTCGTCTCGATCCGCGACGTCCACTTCGAGAGCCCCTTCAAGTTCCACCGCAACCGGCCGCGCACGTTGCTCCTGGACATCACGCCCGCGCTCGTGCCCGGAAACGGGATCGTGGCCCGTGCGGTCCTCCGGTCCGTGACCCAGGCGCGGGCGGACCTGCCGCCCCGCGAGCAGGTCCACTTCTCGGCGGAGGTGCACCTCGACCACGAGGCCCCACCCGTCCCCCACGTGGACTTCACGCGACCCAACGGAAAACACGGTCGCGCCGTCGGCAAGAACTACGTCTACGAGCACTTCTTCCATGGCCCGTCCTACCAGGTGCTGGACAAGGCCTGGGTCCGGGGAGACCGCGTGATCGGCGCCATGAGCCAGGCCGACGTGCCCCACACCGCGCCTGCAGATACTCCCCTGGCCACGGCCCCGCTGGCCCTGGAACTGTGCTTCCAGGCCGCGAGCCTGTGGCAGATCCGCTCGGGTCGGCCCATGGGCCTGCCTCGGGGGGTCGAGAAGGTGGTGATCCACCCGCCCAACGGCGCCACGGGACCGGTTCACGCCGTGGTCACCGCACGCGACGGCGGAAGCGCGTTCGACGGCCTCGTGGTGGATCCGGAGGGTCGCGTGCTGGTGGAGGTGGAGGGCTACCGCACCGTGGAGGTGCCGTCCTGATCTGCTGGTCGCTTCATGCTTCGGAGGATCTGGCCGGCCCGCTCGAGGGGCGCCTCACCCCCTCCGAGCGGGAGCGCCTGGCCACCCTCGCCTCGCCCCGTCGCCGCGCCGACTGGCTGCTGGGCCGCCTCGCCGCCAAGCACCTCGTGCGAGCCTGGGCCCGGCAGGTTCACGGTGCGCAGATCCCCCTCGATGCCATCCAGATCGATACAGCTCCCCACGGCGCCCCGGTCGTGGGGCTTGCAGGCCCGGGGACGGTTGGATTGCCGTCCCCGGGCCTTTCCTTGAGCCACCGCGCAGGACACGCGCTGTGCGTGCTGTCGGACGATCCGCACGTAGTCGTGGGCGCGGACCTGGAGGTGGTGGAGCCTCGCTCCGAGGCGTTCGTCCGCGAGTGGTTCACCCGGGCCGAGGCGGGTCAGGTGGAGGCCGCTCCGCCGGCCGAGCAGGACCTGTGGACCACGGTGATCTGGAGCGCCAAGGAGGCGGTCCTCAAGGTGCTGGGCCTCGGCCTCTCGGTAGACACCCGCGGTGTGGAGATCCGGCCCGATCCACCGGCGGATCCGTGGAGCCCGTTCCAGGCGTTTTGCGGGCCTTTTCCGCGTATCGGCGACCGGGGTCCCTTCCCTGCCGGCACCCGGGTGCACGGTGCGTGGCGCCGTGCAGGGGACCTGCTCCTCGTGATCGCAGGCGGCGCGCCACCGGCTCGACCGGTCCCGGGATCAGCCCTCCAGGCGTGAGCGGGTGGCCGGCCTCCCCTCCCCGCCCGACCCCATCGGAGTGACACCCGCTGGCCCCGGTGCATCGTCTGCCGGCGGTCCGAATCCCTCTCCGGGTCAAACCGGCAGCGCTCCCCTGCGGGATACCCTGTGATCGTCCGTCCGGAGGACCCATGCACCCCATCGTGGAACTCGAGAACGTCGTCAAGGAGTACCCGCTCGGCAGGGTGACCGTGCGTGCCCTGCGCCAGGTGAACCTGGCCCTCGATCGGGGCGAGTTCACGGTCGTGGCCGGGCCGTCGGGCAGCGGCAAGACCACGCTGCTCAACCTGGTCGGGGGCATCGACGTGCCCACCAGCGGGGAGGTCCGGATCGATGGCCGGGCCACGAGCCGCCTGTCGGATCGGGCCCTCACGGCGCTTCGGCTGGAGAAGCTCGGCTTCATCTTCCAGTCCTTCAACCTGATCAACGTGCTGGACGTGGTCCAGAACATCGAGTTCCCCCTCCTGCTCCAGGGCGAACTGTCCCGCCGGGAGCGACGGGTTCGAGTGGACGCGCTGGTGGAACGGGTGGGCCTCCAGGAGCAGGTCCGCCAGCGACCGGGCGAGCTCTCCGGCGGCCAGCGCCAGCGCGTGGCCATCGCCCGTGCGCTGGTCACGCGTCCCGCCATCGTGCTGGCCGACGAGCCCACGGCCAACCTCGACTCGGCCACGGGCACCGCCATCATCGAGCTCATGCGAGAGATCAACCACACGGATCACACGACCTTCATCTTCTCCACCCACGATCCGAAGGTCATGGAGCGTGCGGATCGCGTGGTGCCCATCCTCGACGGCCGTCTCGAGGCGGACACCCACAGCCGCTCCCGCGCGGCCCCGGTGGAGGCTCGATGACCCGCCTCGACCGCATCGCCCTCCTCCTGTGGATGGGCGTGCGCAACGTGTTCGCGCACAAGGTGAAAAGCCTCCTGGTAGGCGGAATCCTTTTCTTTGGCACCGTGCTGATCGTGGTGGGCGGTTCCCTGCTCGGGTCCGTCCAGGCAAGCATGGAGCGATCGGTCACGTCCAGCCTCTCGGGCCATGCCCAGGTCTACGCCAAGGACGCCAAGGACGCCCTCTCCCTCTTCCCCTCGGGCCCCATGGGGTCCATGGACGTCGGAGAGATCCCCGACTTCCACGCGGTCCGAGAGACGCTCGTCGCGATGCCGGGCGTCCTCGACGTGGTGCCCATGGGCATCCTCGATGCCATCGTGCTTCAGGGCACGGAACTGGACCGCCTGCTCGACCGACTGCGCGATGCCGTGGCCGGAGGCCGATCCGACGAGGTGTCCCTGCTCACGTGGGAGCTCCAGAACATCGCATCCGGCCTCGAAAGGGACCTCCTGGCCGTGCGGACGGCCAGCGCCGATCCCAGCAAGGAGGACGCCGAGATCGCGGACCTCCGCCGGGTGCAGGATCCGGCGTTCTGGGCGGACCTCGCGGCCGATCCAGAGAGCGGTCTCACCTTCCTCGAGAGCCGGGTGGCGCCCCTCGGATCCGACGGGAAGGCCCTCTACCTGCGCCTCATCGGGACTGACCTCTCCAGGTTCGAGGCCAACTTCGACCGCTTCCGCATCGTGGACGGCAGCCGGGTGCCCGCCGGCTCGCCGGGCTTGCTGGTCACGAAGCGGTTCTACGAGACGCAGGTCAAGAACGCGGTGGCCCGCGGATTCGACACGATCCGCGAAGCACGCCGGGCCGGGCGCACCCTTGCCGAGGATCCGCTCCTCCAGGAGGAGGTGCGCCGCAACGTCCGGCAGCGCCGGCGCGTGCTGTACCAGATCCGCCCCGACGAGGCGGAGGCCGTCCGGGCGGAACTCCTCGAGGTCCTGCCCGGCGCGTCGGGCGATCTCGACGCGATCCTCGAAACGTTCCTCCAGGTGGACGACGCCAACTTCGAGGTCCGTCACGAGGTCTTCTACCGGGCGATCGCCCCGCGGATTCGGCTCTACGATCTCGCGATCGGCGACACGATCACGCTCAGGTCGTTCACCCGGAGCGGCTACGCCCGCGCCGCCAACGTGACGCTCTACGGCACCTTCGAATTCCAGGGCTTGGAGCGCGCCGACCTGACTTCGGTCAATCACCTCGTGGACCTCACGACCTTCCGGTCGCTGTACGGCAGCATGTCCGCCGGCCAGCAGGCCGAGCTGGCCGACATCCGCGCCTCGGTCGGCGTGGACGACGTGGCGCGGGACGAGGCCGAGGCAGCCCTGTTCGGGGGCGATCCCAACGACCTCGTGGTGGCCCCGGAGGCCGAAGCCGCCCCGACGGACACACCCCCCACGTGGGTCCGAGACGTCCCACCCGCTTCCGACGACGGACCGGTGCTGAACGCGGCGGTGGTCCTGGATCCCGGGTCGTCCGAGCGTCTTTCGGTCTCGGACCTCCAGGCCGAACTCGACGCGCGGGATCTCGGGGTGCAGGTGGTCGACTGGAAGCGCGCCGCGGGACTGATCGGGCAGCTCGTGACCGTGCTCCAAGTCGTCCTCTGGGTGGGCGTGGCCATCGTCTTCATCGTGGCCATGGCCATCGTCAACAACACCATGATGATGTCGGTGATGGAACGCGTCCAGGAGGTGGGCACGCTGCGCGCCATCGGCACTCAGCGACGTGCGGTGGTCGGCATCTTCCTCGTAGAAACTGCGATCCTCGGCCTCGTGGCCGGCGTGGCGGGGGCCGGGGTGGGCCTCGCTCTCGTGGCCGGGCTCCACGCGGTCGGCATCCCCGCGGTGGCCGACATCCTGGTGCTCGTCTTCGCCGGCCCGAGCCTCCATCCCACCTTGAGCCTCGCCGGACTGGTCGAGGGCATCCTGCTGGTGCTGGTCGTCGCCCTCGTGTCCGCCTTCCAGCCCACGCTGCTCGCGGCCCGCACCTCCCCCGCCGTGGCCATGTCACCCAAGGAGTAGGCCATGCGCATCCTCCTCGGCATCGCCCTGCGCAACCTCGTCCAGTCCCGGCGCCGTACCGCCCTGGTGGGCGTGGCCATCGGCGGGGTCACGCTCCTGTTGGTGTGCCTCCTCGCACTCGCCGACGGGGTCCGCGACAACCTCGTACGGGCGGCCACCACCATCTCGGCCGGCCATGTGAGCGTGGCAGGGTTCTTCAAGCCCAACGCCACCAACCTCAACGCCATCGTGACCGGGCGCGCGGCACTCCGGAAGCTGGTCGAGGAGAACGTGGACGGACTCGACTACATCGTCGAGCGTCACCGGGGCTGGGGCAAGGTGGTGGGCAACGAGGGCACGCTCCAGGTGGGGTTCTCGGGCGTGGTCGCCGAAGACGAGCCCGCGCTCTTCGACACCTTGAGCCTCGCCTGGGAGTCGGAGTACCTGGCGGGCGGCCGGGACGAGGTGATCGGCGATCCGCGCGAGCTGGCCGAACCCGGCACCATGGTCCTGTTCGCGGCCCAGGCCCGGCGGCTCGGTGTCCGCGTGGGCGACACGGTCACGATCAAGACCGAGACCCTGTCCGGCCAGACCAACACCGCCGATGCCCGGATCGTGGCCGTGGCCCGCGACCTGGGTCTCCTCTCCAGCTACGCGGTCTTCGTGGATCGCGGCCTCATCCTGGATCTCTACCGCTACAACGAGGACACGACCGGCGCGTTCTGGATCTACCTGGAGGACATCGACCGGGCGGACGAGGTCATGCGGACCCTGCGCACGGCCATCGCCGAGGCAGGCTACGCCCTGCGCGAGCACGAGTCCGACCCGTTCTACTTCAAGGTCAGCAGGGTCCAGACCGAGGACTGGACGGGCCAGCAGATCGACGTCACGACCTGGCGGGACGAGGTGTCGTTCCTCACGTTCATCGTCACGGGCTTCTCGGTGCTCACCTGGCTGATCACGACGATCCTCGTCTCGGTCATCGCGGTGGGCATCATGAACGCGATCTGGACCGCGGTTCGGGAACGCACGCGCGAGGTGGGCACCATGCGTGCCGTCGGGCTCTCGCGCGGCCGGGTGCTCGCGCTGTTCCTCCTGGAGGCCGCGCTCCTGGGTCTCGTCTCCAGCAGCGCGGGCGCGATCCTGGGGCTGGGCTTGATCACCCTCCTGGACGCTCTCTCCATCCGGATCCCGGCGGAGGCGGCCCAGGTCATTCTCCTGTCCGATACGCTGCACCTCCGGATCACACCCCAAGCCCTGGCCAGCGCGGTGGGGGTGCTCACGCTCCTCACCGCTGCGTCGGCGATCTGGCCCTCGGTGCAGGCCGCCGCGCTTCGCCCGGTCAAGGCCCTCCAGCACGCGGAGTGACCCATGTCCCGCCTCCTCGCCCTCGCCGCCCTCCTGCTCGCGGCGGTTTCCTTCCCCGCAGCCGCGCAACCCTCCGCGGACGCGCTCGTGGCCCGGCTGCGCACCGTGGACGAGCGGCAGCGCAACTCGGGCGACTTCCAGGCCCGCGTCTACCTGGAGCAGAACGAGAAAGGCAAGGCGGATCTCGTCTACGAGGCCGAGGTCTACCGTCGTGACGACTCGGACAAACTCGTCATCCTCTTCACGCGGCCGCAGGCCGAGGCCGGCAAGGGATACCTGCGCATCGATGCCAACCTGTTCGTGTACGATCCCACCGTGGGTCGCTGGGAGCGCCGCACCGAGCGGGAGCGGATCGGCGGCACCTCCTCCAATCGGGCCGACTTCGACGAGTCCCGCCTCGCGGACGAGTACGCTCCCGCCTTCGTGGGCAACGAGATGCTCGGCCGATTTCCGGTGGAGCGCCTGCGCCTGACCGCCCGGCCCGGCGTGGACGTGGCGTACCCGGTGGTGGAGCTGTGGCTCGACCAGGCCACGGGCAACCTGCTCAAGCGCCAGGACTTCGCGCTCTCGGGCCGCCTGCTCCGGACCACCTACTACCCCCAGTGGATCAAGGTCTTCTCCCCGTCGAAACAGTCCGACGTCTACTACCCCAAGGAGATCCGGATCTTCGACGAGGTCGAGAAGGGCACCAACACCACCATCGTCTTCCAGGAGGTGAAGCTCGATCCGCTCCAGGACAGCCTCTTCACCAAGGCCTGGCTGGAAGCGAAGAGCCGATGATCCTCCTCGCGCTCCTCGCTGGCCTGTCGAGTCCTTCGCTCGCGGAGGACGAAGCCGCGCGTGAGGACGACCTCTTCGGTGCGGCCGACCCGACCGGCGCACGCGTCACGGACGACGCCATCGCCAGCAACCTGGGCCGGGCGGACCAGCGCCTCACGGTCGGCGGCCGGATCTACCTCAGGGCCAACGCCTACGTGCCCGAGGACCCCGAGTTGGACGAGGTGCGGCTCGACAGTCCCAGCCTCCTCGACCTGTACGCCGACGCACGACCCAACGACCGCCTGCGCGGGTTCGCCCAGGGGCGCGTGCGGCACGACCCCACGGTGTCCGAGGGGGACGTGGACTGGATGGGTGTGCCCCGCGACCCCGCCACCGTGGCCCTGGACCAGATGTGGATCAACCTGGATCTGGGCGGGCGGGTCTTCGTCACGGCCGGCCAGCAGCGCATCAAGTGGGGCGTCGGCCGCTTCTGGAACCCCACCGACTTCCTCGATCCAGCCCGCCTCGACGCGCTGGCGTTCTTCGACGAGCGCACCGGCGTACCGCTCCTCAAGGTGCACGCACCCTTCGGGGAGGCGGGCCTGAACCTCTACGGATTCGCGGGCTTCGAAAGTGCGCACTCCCTGGACCAGGTGCAGGGCGCGGTCCGGATCGAGTGGCTTCTGGGTCTCACCGAGATCGCCCTCTCCTCCGCGGTGCGCAAGGGCGATCCCGAGCGGTTCGGTGGCCAGGTGAACACCGCGCTCGGGCCCCTCGACGTGAAGGCCGAGGTCGCGGTGACCCACGGTCTCGCGACGCCCGGATGGCGCGGGACGTTCGACTGGGAGGCGACCGAGGTGCCTTCCGAGGTGGACCGGTCCGACGACTGGATCCCCCAGGCCGTGGCCGGGGTCGAATGGGGCGTCCGCTACTCCGACCAGGACAGCCTCTACGTGGGTGCGGAGGCCTTCTTCAACGACCTCGGAACCGACGACCCGGACCTCTACGCCTGGCTCGCGCTCCAGGGCCAGTTCACGCCTTTCTACCTGGGTCGGTACTACGGAGGCGCCTACCTCTTCCTCCCCTCGCCGGGCCGGTGGGACGACCACACGTTCGTGCTGTCCACGCTCGGCAACCTCTCGGATCGGTCCTTCGTCAGTCGAGTCGACTGGAGCGCCTTCGTGGTGACCGAGCTGTCCGTGAACGCCTACGCCCAGGTCCACTACGGCGCGTTCGGCGAGTTCCGCTACGCCCTGGAGGTGCCCCCGATCGCGGGCGTGCTCCCGGAGGGTCTCTCGGTCTCTTCGCCGCTGGTGGACGCAGGGTTCGGCATGGCGGTACGGTTTTGAACAGGCTGTGGGCTGTAGACTGTAGACTGTAGGAGGCTGCAGGGCGGAGGGCGGGGGCTGGAATCCGTGCACGTGGGGGCGGTCGGCGTGCCGCTTCCGGGGTAGACTTCTCGCGATGCCCGTCGATTTCGTCGCCCTCCGGCCCGAAGCCCTGCTGCACTGCGATCCACGTGCCCCGGCCGACGCGTGGCGCACGCTCCTCGTGGAGGCCGGCTTCTTCGTGGATCTGCCTCCCGAACTGCCTCCCGACTCGCCGCTCGCGGGCGTGCGGGCAACGCGCCACCTGCTCGCTCGGCTCCAGGCCCGCGAGAACGACAGCCGCGTGCTGCGGACCCCGGCTGTGGATCCCGGCATCCCCGTACCCCGCTGGGCATGGGTCCTGGGAGCCCTCTACGCAATCGCGCTCATCGCAGTCTCGACGATGCCGACCGAGATGGAGGACCGCTGGAAGGTCTTCGGTGCCGGCTGGGCCCTGGCGGCCGGAGCGGCACTGCTCATCCTCCTCGTGATCCTCATCCACCGGCTGCACAACGACCGTGCGCGGGCGCGGGCCTGCAGGGCTGCCGAGACCGAGGCCCAGGCGCTCTCCGCACGTCTCGTCCCGGCCGTGACCGCCGTCCTGGCCCGCTCCTTCGTGGCCCCGGCCGGGGACCGGCTGATCGAGTGCACGCCGCACCTGTCGTGGATGCGCGCCCAGGCGGCATCGGCCCGGAACGAGACGCGCTCGAGACGCCGGAAGGCCGCCTGCGCCCTGGCCGACGAACTCGACGCCGAGGCCCTCCGCGTGGAGGACGTGCTGGCGACGTACCGCAGCGTGCCGCCGCCGTCCTGGACCGACAGGGGCCTCGCCCCGGATCCGGCGCCCTTCCTCGAGCGCCTCCGTGCCCTCGAGGTTCCGGCCTCCCCTCTCGCCCAGGCCATCGAGGCGGCCTGGGCGGGCGAGCGCGACGCGACCTGACGGGCGGATCGCCGCCCGCCGGATCCGGACCGCCGGAGGGTCAGGCCCCCGCGACGATCGCCGGCACGTCCTCGGCGACCGTCGTGGTCTTCCGGAGACCGTACGTCTCACCGAGGACCCGGGCCACCGCAGGCGACAGGAAACCGGGGAGCGTGGGGCCGAGCCGGATGTTCCGGAAACCGAGGTACAGCAGGGCCAGGAGCACCGCGACCGCCTTCTGCTCGTACCAGGCGATGTCGAAGGAGATCGGCAGGTCGTTGACGTCCTCGAGGGCGAAGGCCTCCTTGAGCTTCAGGGCGATGACGGCGAGTGAGTAGCTGTCGTTGCACTGGCCGGCATCCAGCACACGCGGAATGCCGTTGATCTCCCCCAGCGCCAGCTTGTTGTAGCGGTACTTGGCGCACCCGGCGGTGAGGATGATGGTGTCCGGCGGCAACGCCTGCGCCACCTCGGTGAAGTAGGCCCGGTCCTTCATGCGTCCGTCGCAGCCGGCCATGACCACGAACCGCCGGATGGCGCCCGAACGGACCGCCTCGACCACGCGGTCGGCCAGCGCCAGCACCTGCGGATGGCCGAATCCGCCGACGATCTCCCCCTGTTCGATCTCCGCAGGAGGGGGGAGGGTCCGGGCCAGGGTCACGATCGCCGAGAAGTCCTTCCGCCCGCCCGGCTGGCGGTCCGGGATGTGCGGCACACCCGGGTAGCCGGTCGTTCCGGTGGTGAAGATGCGGTCGCGGTAGGCGTCGCGGACGGGGATGATGCAGTTGGTCGTCATCAGGATGGGACCGTTGAAGGAGGCGAACTCCTTGTCCTGCTTCCACCAGGCCCCCCCGTAGTTCCCGGCGAGGTGCGGGTACTTCTTGAAGAACGGCCGGTAGTGGGCAGGCAGCATCTCGCCGTGCGTGTAGACGTCCACGCCGGTCCCGGCGGTCTCTTCGAGCAGGTCCTCGAGATCCCGAAGGTCGTGCCCCGAGACGAGGATGCCCGGGTTGCCTCGGACGCCGATCGCGACCCGGGTGATCTCCTCGGCGCCGTAGACCTCGGAGTTGGCCCGGTCGAGCAGGGCCATGGCCTCGACCGCCGAGCGTCCGGTCTCGAGCACCAGAGCGAGGAGCGCGTCCAGGGAGAGCGGCCGCGTGAGCTGGGCCAGCGCTTTGACCATGTGTCCGTAGACCGCGTCGTCCTCGTAGCCCAGAAGGGCCGCGTGGTCGGCGTAGGCCCCGATGCCTTTGAGTCCGTAGATCACGGTCTGCTGGAGCGAACGCAGGTCCTCGTCCGCCTCGGCCAGCACGCCGACCTCCGCAGCGCGGGCGGCGAATGCGTCGGGCCCGCCCTGCCACGTGGCGCACGCCGGCCACGGCCCGCCGTCCTGCAGCTCGTCGCGCAGGCGGCGCTGGATGATCAGCGCCTCCTCGATCTGGGCCACCAGCCGGGCCTCGTCGAAATTCGCGTTCGTGATCGTCATGAAGAGCGACTGCATGAGGAAGAGGCCCGTCTTCCGATCGATGCCCCGCCGGGCGGCGGCCTGCTCCTCGAGCACGGCCACGCCCTTGAGGGTGTCGATGAGAAGGTCCATGAGCGCGGAGGTGGAGTCGGGCTTGCCGCAGACGCCCCGCACGGTGCAACCCGTGTTGCGGAGGGTTTCCTGGCACTGGTAGCAGAACATCGCGAAACTCCCTGGGAGGAGGGCGCAGATCGCCCCGTCGGTTCCTGGGGAAGGTATCCGCCCGGCGGGTCCCGGTCGTTGACCGGCGTCAAGCGGCCCCCACCGGGCTGCCTCGGACGTCCGCCCGGACTACCCGGCCTGGAAGGCGTCGGGGGGATAGTGCCCGTCCGGTCCGGGCGTCGTGCGGACGACCTCGTCGGCGTCGTCTCCCAGGAAGAAACGGGCGATGAACCCTCGGTTGTGCCTGAGCCAGTAGACGGCTGCGTAGGACCGGCGCCGGGTTTCCAGGGCCATCTGGGTGGGGTAGTCGCCCACCGCGAGGCGGGTCTCCACCTCGACCCCCAGATCTCGCGCAGAGGCCTCGATGGCCAGGGCCTGTCCCTCCAGCATCCGGCGATGCTCCAGCTCGATCTCCCGGAGCACGTCCTCGAGCGTGCGCGTGCCCTGGAACGCCGGGTGGCAGCGGAGCTGGTACACCTGGGAGAGCTCGTCGCGCTCGGTCACGAGCAGCAGCGTGAGGCCGAGGCCGGACGCCCGGGCCTCCTCCACGGCCCGCGCACCGATCTCCTCCGAGGAACGGGTCGTGGCGAGAGCAACGAGGATCTGCACGGCAGACTCCTACCTGAGACCGATGAGCGGCCACCAGAACGACGCGGCGAGGATCACGGAGATCCAGCCGAGGTGGATGAGGACGACACCGGGCAGGACCGAGTCCCGGGTCCGCAGGTACCCGGACGAGAAGACCATGGCCATGGCCGGCGTGCCGGTGGGCAGCATGAAGGCGAGGCCTGCGGGGATCACGGTGGCGAACACCATGATCCGGGGCTGGAGCCCCACGCCTTCGGCCAGGACCATGCACACGGGCAGTAGGGCCGCGATGACCGCGGTGTTGGAGGCGAACTCGCTCATGAGCACCGTGCCGTAGGCGACCACCGCCACCAGCAGGACCGGGTGCACATGCCCGGTGGGGAGCAGGTGTTCGGCCAGCCACTCGACCGCACCCGTCTGCTCGAGCGCGGTCGCCATGGCCACGGCACCCCCGAAGAGCAGGATGATGCCCCAGGAGACGTACTTCTCCACCTTCTCGAAGGACACGGACCCCAGGAGGAAACTAAGGCAGGCGCTGGTCAGCGCCACGGTCCCGAACCCGACGCGGTCGCCCACGAGCACCATGCCCACCAGCATGACGACCACCGAGCCGGCGGCCACCCACTCGTCGCGCCGCATCGGACCCATCTCGGTGATGCGTCGCTGGAGCAGCTCCACCGCGGGTCGCATGTCGATCCGCTCCGGGCGGTGGAAGACGTGCAGCACCACGGTCGCCGCGCCGAGCATGGCCAGCACCACCACCGAGGCACCCAGCAGCCAGAAGGCGAACGTGATGTCCTCTCCTCCTCTTAGCTTCTCGTTGTGCTGGTGAAGCAGTCCCAGCGCGAGACCCACGCGCACGCTCGAGAGGAACGTGAGGTTGGAGCCCACGATGGTTCCCCACGACATGGACAGGAGGAGGCGTCGGGCGTAGGGGCTGCGGCCGTGGGGAAGGGAGAGTGCGCGGCAGATCTCCAGGAGGATCGGGAAGAAGACCGCGGCCACCACGTGGCTCACCATGACCCCGCAGAACACGGTGGACAGGACCAGCACCGCGGTCGAGAGCTGGGCAGGCGAGCGGTCGAACCGGGAGAGGAGGGTGAGCGCGAGCCGAGCCGCCAGCCCGGTGTGGGTGAGCACCGCGGCCAGGAGGAACACCCCCATCACGAAGAAGACGGCCTGGTTCGAGAACAGCTCGAAGGCCGAGGCGGCGGGGAGGATCCCGAGGAGCGGCAGGCCGGCGAGCCCCAGGAGCGCGGTCACCGCCAGGTCGACAGGCTGCAACACCCACAGGACGATGGCCCCCGCGAGCAGGAGCAGCGCTCGGAAGCCCTGGATCGTGAGGCCTTCGGGTGGCGGCATCACGACCCCCGCCGCCACGATGGCGAGTCCGAGGAGCAGGCCGAAGACGCGCCGGGTCACGGGCCCCCTACCCCGGATCGTGCGGAAGGTACCCGCGATCCTCGAGCAGCGCCTCCACTTTGCGGACGGCCTCCTCGAGATCGATCACGGAGAGGTCCAGGCGGAGGTCCGGCGCCAGGGGCTCCTCGTAGGGGTCGTCCACGCCCGTGAACGACGGGAGTTCGCCCCGCCGCGCGGCGGCCCAACGGCCGGTGGGGTCGAGCGCCTCGCAGGCCTCGGCCGGCGTGGCGACGTGGATCTCCAGAAAGTCCCTGATCTCGCGCTTGAGTGCGTCGCGGGCTCGCGCGTACGGCGCCACCGCAGCGGCGACGGCCACGATGTCGTTGCGGGTGAGCAGCCCGCACACGAACCCGATGCGCGCCACGTTGGAGTCGCGGTCCTGCCGCGAGAAACCGAGGTCGCGCGAGAGGCTGGTCCGCACGGCGTCGCCGTCGAGCACCTCGTGGCGCACGCCGCGAGCCGTCAGGCGGGCCGCGAGGCGGCGAGCCAGGGTGGACTTCCCGCTTCCGGGCAGCCCGGTGAACCAGACGGTGACTCCCCGGGCAGGCATGGGTACCTCCGGCAGCATGCGTCGCCTCCCCTCACCCGGACCGCGGAGGGCGTCAACGTGCCGCGCCGGCCCCGGGGCGACTTCAGCCGCTGCGAGCCCGAACCCCACCTGGAGCCGAATCGCCAGCCCCTCCAGTGCAGCGCGACGGGCCCGGCGACCCACTTCTCACGATTTCCCTACACGAAGGGCCCCCCGGGTACGGGTACGTTGGCCCTCCCCGATCGACCCCCAGAGGCTTTCATGTCGCTGCTCCTCTTCGCAGCATCCCTCCTGGCTGCCCCGGCCCTCGGCCAGGAGGCCCTCGCGTTGCCACCGCCCGCGGCCTCCCCGAGCGGTCCGGCGGTCCTCGAGATCACGTCCACCAAGCCCGCCGTCATGCTGGCACGGATCGAGAGCCGCAGCACGGGCTACGTGTCGGGCATGGGCTTCGGCTACGCATCCGGCGGCGTCATCGGGGGCGGCAGCGCCGTGGTCAACGCCACCCAGTACCGGGACCTGTGCGTGACGCCCTGCCGGGTGGAGCTGCCCGCGGGCTTCCACGAGCTGGCGTTCTACGGCCAGGGATACCGCTCCTACACCGAGATGTACGACCTCCTTCCCGGAGAGACCAAGGTCCTGAGCGTCCACCCGGGCAGCTTCGGCGTGGCCTACCTCTCCCTGCTGGGGGCCACCGCGGGCCTGACCTCGTTGCTGACGGGGGGCATCTTCCTCGCCATGGACGCCGGGAAGCGACCCGCGGAGCAGCTCCTCGGGCTGGGCACGGACGTGGCCCTGATCGGGGGCGGGGCGGTGCTCACGGGCCTCGGCATCTGGGGGATGAAGGCCTCGCGCACGATCGTCACCGACGTGACCCCGGAGTCGGTGAAGGTGACCTACCAGCAGGCGTTCTGACCTCGTCTCTTGTTCTACTTGCCCGGGACGAGGCACGTCTCCTCGAGCTCGCGCCGGCTCGTCTCGGGCAGGCGCGCGAGGATGAGCACCAGCGCCGCGAGAGGGAACACCGTGCTCGCGGTCAGCGAGGGTCCCCAGCCCACGTGGTTCGCGGACAGGCCGAGCAGGAACGGCGAGACGATGCCCGCCAGCCGGCCGAGCAGGTTGTTGGCCCAGGCGAAGGCGTCGCTCCTCAGGTCGGTCGGGAACAGCTCGGTGGTGAACGCGTTGAGCACCGGCAGGACGGCGCTGGATCCGAAGATCCCGAGCACCAGGAAGATGGTGAGCGCGACCTTGTGGTGGAGCGAGTAGGCGCCGGCCACGCCGATGATCGTGACCAGGAAGATGATGGTTCCTCCCGTGCGCCGGCCCGCCACGTCCAAGAGCTTGCCCGACGCGAAGACCAGCGGCAGGGACACCATGGCCGCCAAGGACATGGCCCAGCCCACCTCGCCGTCGCTCCACCCCCGCTCCCCCACCACGAACTCCTTCCAGAAGAGCTGTCCGTTCTGGGTGCAGGCGTAGGTGAGCGCCCAGATGAGGGCCATCTGGAGCATCCGGCGGCGATAGGGAGTCCGGAAGATGCGCAGGAGCGGGAGCGGCGCCACGCCCTTGTCGGCCACCTTCTGGAACCGCTCGGTCTCGCGCAGGCGGCGGCGCAGGAAGGCGACCGTGAGCAGGGGGATGGCTCCGATGAAGTAGACGCCGCGCCAGCCGAGGTCGGAGCGGAGCAGCGCGGGCACGATGGCGGCGCACACGATGGCACCCATGACCCCGCTCGCCTGGATGACGCCGATGACCGTGCCCCGCCGGTCGGCCGGGAACTCCTCGGCCGCGTACACCTGGGCCACCGCCCACTCGCCGATGAGGAACAGCCGGCCGATCATCTGGCAGCCAGCGAAGACCCACACGTTGGGCGCGACCCCCGACAGCACGGTGAACACGGTGTAGCCGAGGATCGTGATGGTGAGCACCCGGCGCCGACCCCACTGATCGGCCTTGCGGACCAGGAAGTACGCAGCCACCGCCCCCACGTTGATGAACGCCACCAGCGCACCCCCGCCCCAGGGGGAGAGACCGAACTCCTCGCGGATCCGGGGCAGGACCTGCGCGATCACGAAGAAGTCGTACCCCTCGAAGAACGTCGCCACGCTGAGGAAGAAGAAGAGCACCATCTGGTAGCGCGTCAGGGGCGTCTTCCTCGCGGAGGCGTTCGAAGGAGGAGGTGCGGTCATCGGGACCTCTCGAGGGCCTGTACCTCGCCGACGGACAGGACGTGCGACATGTCGTAGAGCCCGGGAGCCCGGCCGATCACCCAGCGGGTCGCAACGAGCGCGCCCCCCACGAACGCCTCGCGGCTGGTGGCCCGATGGGCGAGTTCCAACACCTCTCCGGGGCCCGCCAGGAGGACCCGGTGCTCGCCCACCACGTCCCCTCCACGCACGGCATGGATCCCGATCTCGCCCGTGATCCGGGCCCCGGTGGCGCCGGCACGTCCGTGGACGGCCCGGAGGTCGTGGCCGCGTGCCGAGGCGGCCGTGCGGGCGAGCGCGAGGGCAGTGCCCGACGGCGCGTCGGCCTTGGCGCGGTGGTGGGTTTCCACGACCTCGACGTCGTAGCCGGGCAGCCCGGCCGCAGCGATGGCCACGAGGCGGTGCAGGATCGCGATGCCGGTGGAGAAGTTGGGGCTGGCGACCACCGGCACGGATCGGGCACGGGACTCCAGGGCCGCCCGAGCCTCGGCGTCCAACCCCGTGGTGCCCACGACCAAGGGCCGGTCGCCGGCCACGGCGAGCAGGCGCCGCGTCCCGGCGGGCAGGGAAAAGTCGAGGAACACGTCCACGGCGTCCGCCACGCCGTTCTCGAGGGTCTCGATCGGCAGGCCCACGGAAGGCAACCCAGCAACCACGCCCACGTCCACCCCGAGGGCGGGGTGATCCGGTTTGTCGGCGGCGACCGTGAGCACGAGGTCTTCGGTCCGGAGCACCGCAGCCACCAGGAGGCGTCCCATGCGGCCCGCAGCCCCGTTCAGGCCGACCCGCACCCGCATCAGGCCTCCATCAGGGCACGGACGGACGGCGGAAGCTCGCCGGCCACAGCCAGAAGGGGCAGGCGACACTCGTCCCGGCAGAGGCCGAGCGCGGCCAGCGCGGCCTTGGCGGGAATGGGATTGGTGACGTGGAAGAGCCAGCGCACGAGGGGGACGAGCTGCCGGTGGAGGCGCGTGGCCTCCCGGAGGTCTCCCGACCGAGCGGCCTCCCAGAGCGCCACCGTCGCTTGCGGGGCCACGTTGGAGAGCACGCTCACCACGCCCGACCCACCCACCGCGAGCAGCGGGAGGAAGAGGCCGTCGTCCCCGGAGAGCACCGGCACCCGGACCCGCGGCAGGAGGTCGTCAGCATAGGCCACGTCCCCCGAGGCCTCCTTCACCGCGGCAACCCCGGGGATCGCGCAGAGATCGGCAAGCACGGCGGCAGACAGGCGCAGGCCCGTGCGACCCGGGATGTGGTACAGGACCAGCGGAAGCCCCTCGGCGGCGCAGGCCCGGACGTGCGCTTCGAGGCCGGCGGGAGGAGGCTTGTTGTAGTAGGGCGTCACCACCAGGGCGGCATCGGCGCCGACCTCCCGGGCGACCCGGCAGCGATGGACCGAGTGGGCCGTGTCGTAGGTGCCGCACCCGGCGGTGACCGGTACCCGGCCGGCCGCCACCCGCAGGCACGTCTCGACCACGGACCGCCACTCGGCTTCGGACAGGGTGGGGGCCTCGCCCGTGGTGCCGCAGGGCACGAGGCCGTGCACGCCGGCCCGGATCTGCCGTTCGACCAGCGCGCCGAATGCGGGAAGGTCCACCGCACCGTCGCGGAACGGAGTGACCAGGGCCGTGATCACGCCCTCGAACGCCATGCGCCACCTCCCGTCGGCGGGTCAGAACTGGACCGTGCCCATGAGGGCACCGCCCAGGGCGGTCTTGGAGAAGCCTCCTCCCAGCTCCGGATCTTCGTACTCCGAGAAGTACTTTCCGGGCAGGAAGACGCCCAGGCCTCCCAGGAAGGAGACGTGCGCGTAGGGCGCGTACCTGAGCGAGAGGTCCACCTCCAGGCCGTAGCCGGTGCGATCCGACTCGGACTCGGGGAGCTTGGCCGCCCGGGCGGCGAGCAGGGCCACATCTGCGGTCAGCGTGGGCAGGACGCGGTACCCGACGTGGGGGCGGACGTACAGGGCGTTGCGGACGCCCTCGCCCGTGAGGACGGCTCCGTACTCCCGGCCCTGGTTGGTGCTGTTGGCCGCGACCGCCTCGAGCGTGGGCATCGGCACCTCGAAGAGGAACAGGGAGAGGTTGTGATCGCGGTCGAAGGAGAAGGTCCGGATGACCTCGTCGTCCGGATCGGCGTCACCGGTGGCCAGTCCGCCCTCCACGCCCCCCACCAGGCGGTCGAGGTCCAGCTCGGCCGCGAGGACGGCGCCCACGGCGGAGATCTGCACGTCGTTGGCTCCGCCCTCGAGGTTGCCGCCGCCGAACGTGCCCACCACCTCCGCGTCCACGGCCGCGGGGCCGAGCAGGAGGTGGAACCAGAGGTCTCCGGTATAGGCCCGAAACGACTGGCTGGGCTGGAACCGGTAGCGGTTGTAGAAGCCGACCCCGCTGGTCTCGGTCTGGTAGGCGACCGCGAGGTTCACGCTCTGCATGTCGTCCGCGACGTTGACGAATCCCTCGTACTGCAGGTCCCAGGCGGCCGTCAGGTAGAGGAGGCCCACGCGGGAGGTGAACTGGACGCGATCGGCGGTGTCGCCGTACTCCGCGTTGGGATCCGTGCCGTCGTTGAGCCAGATCCCGGTGCCCCACTTCAAGGGGATGCGACCGAAACGGAGCCGGCCGACGTCGGTGTAGACCTCGGCCCAGGCACGGGTCACCGTGATGTCCGCAGGCACGGACGCTCCCTCCTCGGTCGTGGGGGCCACCGTGGTGTCCTCCCAGGCGAGCGAGGTGGCCTCGCCGGTGACCGGATCGGTCCAGGCCTCGGGCTCGACGCCCCAAGGGACGAGGTGGAGTGCGTCCACCTGGGCCTGGAGGGCCACGCGGTCCGAGAGCACCCATCTCGGCTGCAGCCTGAGGCGCATGTCCACCAGGCTGGAGGTGCCCTCTGCCTGGTCGTTCGTGTCCGAGAGGGAGAGCGAGTGGTACAGCAGGCCCCGGGCGCGGAAGTGCCCGTCCCACTCGAGATCGGTGGCCCACGCCGTGGCGGTGGCGAGAAGCAGCGGCAGCAGCATGGGCACGGGACCTCCGGCGGCAGGGTGGACCCGGACGGCGGCGTTTCCTATGCCGCGTCCGAAGGGGGGTCAAGAACGCCCGTCCCACCGTTGACGACGCGAAGCGGCTGGGGCACCTTGACGCCATGCGCGAACGCCTCAAGCGCCTCTGGCGGGCATGGAAGCGGGTCGGCCTCGCTGTCGTGGCCCTCCAGAACCGGATCCTGGTGGGCCTCGTGTTCGTCCTCGGGGTCGGCCCTACCGCCCTGTGGGCCCGCATCGTGGGCCGCCGCTTCCTGGACCGCGCTCCGCCGCCCGAGGACGTCCCGGCCTCCCACTGGATCCCCCTGGAGCCCAGGCCCGCCTCGATGGACGAGGCCCAGCGTCCGTTCTGACCTCCTCCGAGGGGCTACACGATGGTGTAGATGTCGGGGGGGTGGTCCATTTACGGCGTAACGCCGGCTTTCCCGGAGTGCCTGTACCGACTTGTACGGGCCGGAGCGGGCCCGACCTATACAGCGACCTATACAGGCCCCGAACCCTCCCCCTGCCCGCTGCCATCGCCATCCTCGAGGCCGGGTGGCGGGCATGCGCCGCCCGTCGCGGTCGCGGCCCTGACACGTAGGATCCAAGGACGAATACTGTCCGGTACGCCCCTCGGGGGTGTGTTAGGGGTGTTTTTGTCTAACCCAACTTCCACGGCGACGTGGATCCCGATGCGCCTAACGGGGCGCGCGCGGAGGGTAGACACCCGACACCTTGCTGGCTCCCAATCGCGGGACCGGATTCTGGCGGACTCCAAAGCCGTAAACACGGCAGCCGTAAACACGGCACGGAGCCCCGCCATGTCTCGCGTATGCCTGCCCGACTCGTCTCGGATGGCCCTTAGGGTCCCCCGGCGCCTCCTTGAAGCCCTGGACGCCGCTGCCGCCTCGTCCCTCCGGGGCCGTTCCGAATTGGCCCGACAGCTCCTCCGCATAAGCCTCGAGGGGCTGGGGTTTTGGCCCCCGCCCCCCCGAGACTCGAACGGAGGGGCCGCCGATGGCCGCTGAACCCCTCACCCTCGCCGTCCGCGCCTCCCTCGGACCTGCCGCCGTCCTGAGCCTAAGGGACGCCGCCCGCCTCCTCCCCGGCCGCGAAGCCGACGCTCGCCGGTGGCTCCGGGATGCTGGCGTGGTGCGCGTATTCCTCGGGGCGGAGGTGGTGACCTGGGGTGACGTGATCCGGGCCCTACCGCCTGCCCCCGTTGACGGCGAACTGCCCGAGCTACCGCGCCCACGAGCGCCGCTCCCCATGCGCCGCCACCCGCTGCCGGGCCCTCACCGGGCCGGGGGTGCGTCGTGAGGCCCGCCGTCTACCGGCCGCCGACCCCCGCCGACCTCGCCGCCATCGCCGCCCGCTGGGCGACCCTCAGGCCGAGCCAGGAGGACGAGACCACCGTCGTAATCTCCGGGTACGAGCCTGACGTGTTCCACGTCTGGAGCGGTCGCGGACCCGACGTGCGGTCGATCCTGCGCCGTGCCGGGGACCGGATCCTCGAACTCGAGGAGCACCCGCACGGGATCCGGTTCACGTTCCCACGCGCTGCGCTGGCGTCTACCGGGGCCGCGGCGCTCCTGCGGTCCGAGGCAAGGGTGAAGGCCAGCCGCGAGCGCCCGACCGGATTCGCGCCGTCAATGACCGGCCCTGGGGACGCTCCTGCGCGTCCTGGGGGTGCGGCATGACCCCCTCCTGGCTCGATGCCGCCCGTCAAGTCAACGTCCCGACCGTAGCCGCCGCCCTGGGGCGGAAGGTGGCCCGGGGCCGGCTGTCTCCCTGCCCCGCCTGCGGGGCGGAGAAGGTGGGCCATGACGACCGCCGCGGGCCCGTCGGCGTAACCCTGGACGGGAAGGGGTGGCGTTGCCATCGCTGCCAAGCCTCCGGGGACGCCCTCGACCTCGTGGGCCGCGCCCTGACCGGCAAGAGAACCCGCGAGCTCGCGGGCGACCATGCCGCATTGGCTGCAATCAGGGACTGGTACTCCGCCCGCGGGTGGTGCGCGCCGGCGCCCTCGACCTCACCGCACGCTCGACCGCTCCGCCGTGTCCCGCCTCCACCGCCACCGCCATCCGAGCCCGAGCCGTCCTACCCGGAGCCCGGCGAAGTGGTCTCCCTGTGGGAAGCGTGCTCCCGAGTAGACCCGACCGGGACGGATCTCCCGCCCGTGGCCCTCTCCGTGGCCTTCCTATTGTCCCGACGCCACCTGTGGGCGCCCGCCGTGGCCGACCTCGACCTGGCGCGCGTGCTCCCGAACCCCGAGGCCCACCCGTTCCCGCACTGGCTCCCGACTCGTTGGTGGCCGACGTGGGCCCTCGCCGTGCCGACGTGGACCCCGGACGGGCGCATGGGTGGCTTCCGGTTCCGCCGCGTGGACGGTGGCCGGAAGCGCAAGGAGCTGCCCCACCTCGGACGCTCGGGCGGCTTGGTACTGGCCTGCCCCGTCGCCCTGGACCTCCTCCGGGGTACGCCTGACCGCGCCGTGTGGGATGGGACGGTGCTCCTCGTGGAGGGGGTGCCGGACTTCATGACGTGGGCGACGGTGCCCGGTGTGCCCCGGCCCGCCGTGTTCGGGATCTTCCAAGGGGCATGGACCGCGGAGCACGCTGCCAGGATCCCGGACGGGACGCGGGTTGCCGTCGGGACGCACAACGATCCACAAGGCAACCACTACGCCGACGCCCTGGCCGCGACCCTGGCGCCTCGCTGCCCGTGCTTCCGGGTGCGACCATGACCGGCGCCCCTGACTGGAACGACCGGCACAACGCCGGGACGATGCCGGGCGAGATCCCGTGGGATGGGGCCGAATCCATGCCGCCGCCGCCCGACCCCGGGGCGCCGCCGCGGGATCCGGACGATCCCGGGCCCGAGGCCTCGGGCGAACCGCCCCACGAGGAGGGGACCGCATCCGGGCCCCCCAGCGTGGCCGACCTGCCGTGGATCTCGCCTGGGCCTGAGTGGCTCACCGAGGAGCCACCGGTCCGGCTGTACCTCCTCCATGACGCCCCCGCTCCGCAATCCCCCTACGGAACCCGAGGCCCGGGGATGCTGCCCCGTGGCAAGGCGGGGATCCTTGCCGCTGGCGGAGGGGTGGGAAAGACCTACGCTCTGACCGGCCTTGCGCTCGCCGTCGTGACCGGGCGACCCTGGCTCGGACACTTCCCAACGGCGGACGGGCTCGCCGGCCGCGTGGCCCTCGTGCTCGGGGAGGAGGACGCGGGCGAGGTGCGCCGACGGCTGTACCTCCAGGCCCGCGCGATGGGCCTCGGGAGCACCGACGGGAAAGCCGTGGGGGCGGGCCTCCTCGTGCTGCCGGGTGCAGGCCTTGACCGGCTCGCCCTGACGCGATCCGAGGAGGTGGGCGAGGTGCGAACCCCGTTCGCCGCCGACCTCCGGGCCTTCCTCGAGGAGCGGGGGCCGTGGGACGCGGTGATCCTCGACCCGCTGGCCCGGTTCGCTGGGCCGGACGTGGAGACGGACAATGCCGCCGCCACCCGCTTGATCCAGGTTCTGGAGGGGTTCGCCTCCCTGCCGGGGGGGCCCTCCGTCCTGGTGGCCCACCACACGCGCAAGACCTCCGCGACGGACCAGGATCCCTCGGGAGCCAACTCCATCCGGGGTGCGTCCGCCCTCGTGAACGGCGCGAGGTGGGCCGCCCTCCTGGTGGACGTGCCGAGGCCCGCGGGATCCTCGCCGGACCTGCCACGGTTCGTGCGGTTCGCCGTCCGCAAGAGCAACTACGCCCCGCCGAACCTGGACCCGGACGGCCTCCTCCTCGCCCATGCCTACGGAGGCGGGCTCCGAGTGGCGACCGCTGCCGAGCGCCGGGCCCTCGAGGACGCACAGGAGGCCGCGAAGGACGCGCCGCGGGGCAGAGCTGGCGGACCTCCACGCGCCCGGGGCAACCCGTGGGCGGAGCGCGCCGCGGGCGAGCCCTCGCCGCCCCTCACGGTGTAGCCGTGGACGCCCTCGGGACCGTGCAATCCGTGGGCCCTGACGCGCCCCTGGGGACGCTCGCCGCGTGGTGGGATGCTGACCCGCGCGAGGTGGAAAAGGCCGCCATGAACGCCGCCAGAGGCGCCCTCGTGGCCGTGGAGGAGCAAGATCCGGACGCACCGCCGGCCCTGTAGGCTGACCACCACGCCCTGGGCGCCCTGACCGCCGCCCTCGTGGTGGTGATCCCCGACCTGGCGCGCGTGGTGGACGGAGCCGGGGAGCTTGAGGCCCGAGGCCGGTTCGCCGACTCCCTGGACGGGCTCGGATCCTGGGGCCGCAAGCTGGCCGCCCGAACCCGCGAGGAGGCGGGCCCCCTCACCGTGGCCGCCGCCCTCCGCCGGCTGGCCGCCGCCCTGTGGTGGGACCGGGTGCGCCACGTTGCCCTGGACGGCGTGCTCCGCCGACACCCCGGCCTGCCGCTCGCCCTCCTCGACCGGCCCGGGTTCCGGCCCTGGGGACGCGCAGCGGTGGAGGAGGTGCCCGGCCGCGGTCGGTGCCTTGTAGACGCCTCGGGGCGCGTGATCCTCGGGGACCTCCTGGAGGTGCCCGACCGGGGGCCGGGCCTGCCCGTGGACCTCTTCGACCGCCTGGACACCTGGACGCGGGAGGGGGCCGGGCTCCTCGGATCCCCCCTGTTCGCCCTGTTCCTCCTCTGGATTCAATGGGAGATCCACCGGTGGCCGATTCCGGGGACCGTGCCCCTCCTCGAGGTGGTGGGATGGGAAGCCCTCGCCCGCGAGGTGCGCGGCTACACCGCCGGGTCAGACGGGGGGACCTCGCACAAGGACGCTGACCAGCTCCGGGCCCTCGCGTGGTGCCTGGACGGTACCCGGTTCGTGTTCCCCGACGGGGGCGCCGGGCGCCTCCTCACCTGCACGCTCCGGGAACGCGGGGGGCGGGGGACGCCCGAGCGGTTCACGCTGCAACCGGGGGCGCCGCTCCTCCCTGGCTACCTGTACCAGCTACCGCAACGGGAGAGGAAGATCGTTCCCGCCCTCCGCCGCCTGCCGCCGCTCGTGGGGCGAGGCCAGGACCGAGGCGCCGTCGCCGGGTTGACTTTCCACGTCCTGGCGGAGATGCGCCGACGGTGCGCGGAGATGGTGGGCGACCTCGAGGGGCAGGACCTCGGGCTCCACCTGGACGCCGGCCGATGGCGGGAGCTGGCGGACCGGGCTCGGGTGCCCCGCCCGACACTGGCCGATGCCCTCGACCGCTGGCGGAGGGACGGCCCCGACGGGCCCGCCTTCCTCCGCGAGGTGTCCCGCGACCGGTTCACGCTCGCCCCCGTCCACGAGGACGCCCGCCGGGTGCTCCTCCTGTTCGGACGCGAGGCGAAGGACGGCCGCGAGGGGCGACCGCCCGAGCGCAAGCGCAAGAACCGACGCCGGGGGAGGCGGAAGGCATGACCCCCACCTCCCGAGGTTCCCCCTTCTGGCCCGGGGGGTTCCCCCTCCTGGCCCGGGGGGTTCCCCCTTCTGGCGATCCGGTTTTACAGGTAGATCATGGACTTAGCGGGTCCGATTCTGCAACGGATCGGTACGGAAGTATAGAGCCCGTCCCGGGCCCTCGGGCTGACGCCCGGGCCCGTGCCGGACGTGGACGTGCGGTCTCTTGTCTGCGGGCACAGGCGCGCAACGGCCGCGCTGCCGAGCTGGGGC
>JAFGLY010000011.1 GCA_016927815.1 Deltaproteobacteria bacterium
CCCACCTACGCGGAGGCGATCCGGGAGGCCGCGCTGGCGGCCACCGCGAACCGCGCGCTCCACGGGTGACTCCGGGGTGCCCCAGGCGTCCCCTCCGGCGAGCCCGGGGGTCGTGCAACCGGCGCTGAAGCGCTTGCCAGATGCCTCTGTTCGTGACACGATCCCCTCTGGTCCGTCCGTCTCCTCCCTTGGCCCAACCCGGAGGCCCCATGCGTTCGCTCCTTCCCCTCCTCACCCTCCTCGGTGCCTGCGCCGCCCCGGACCTGGGTATCGACATCGACTCCGACATGGACGGTCTCCTCGACGACGAGGAGCGCAGGCTCGGCACCGACCCTGGGCTCGCCGACACCGACGGCGACGGGTACAACGACGGCAAGGAAACCGAATCCTACACGGATCCGCTCAACGCCAACGACCACCCGCTCAAGGGCGGCTGGGACATGGGGTCCTGCCGGTGGGACATCGAGGCCACGGGCAACGCCGTGGGCGACATCGCCGAGAACTTCGCGCTGATCGACCAGCACAACGAGACCGTGCAGCTGCACGACTTCTGCCACAAGGAGATTCTGCTCATCTATGGATCCGCTGGTTGAAACGGCTGCATCGGAGCTGCTCCGGAGGAGCAGCAGACCTACAACACGTACCGGGATCGTGGGTTCATCGTCCTGTTCCTGCTCTACGACATCACGATGCCCGGAGACGCCCACGACTGGGCAGAGGACAACGGCGGCCTGACCTACCCGATCCTCGTGGACGATCAGGGCGTGGGCATGCGGTTCGAGGTGGACAGCTCGGTTCCCTCCTACACGCTCATCGGCCCCGGAGCCGTCGTCCTCAAGGTGGACGACTCCATCAGCGACGAAGACATCGAGGCGAACCTGCCCTGACGGGAGCAGGGCCGACCCCGAGATCCTAGGCTTTCGCCCACAGGCGGTCCCACCGGGAGCGGATCACCAGCCGTGCAACGCGGCCGGGGCCGAGCACGCCGCGCAGGCGACCGAGCTTGAGGTAGGTGTCGGTCAGCGTGCCCGGGATCGCTCGGGCATCCGGGCGCCGTTCCATGGAGAGGGCGCCGGTCGGGCAGGTGGTGGCGCACAGTCCGCACCCGATGCAGCGCTCGGGATCGTGGACGACCGTGCCGTCCTCCAACTGGAAGGCGTCCATCGGACACCGCTCGATGCACGTCCCACATCCCGTGCACCGCTCGGGCTCGAAATGGACCCGGAAGGCCGAGAGCGTGGCCCGTGCCGGGGACGGCTCGGCTTTCAAGGCCTTGAGCACCTGGCAGCAGCAGGAGCAGCACAAGCAGATGTTCAACGACTTCCGGGCGTTTCCGGGCTGGAGCACCAGTCCCTGCTGGTCGGCGATGCGGAGGATCTCCAGGACCTCGTCGGCCGTGATGGACCGGGCCCACCCGTTGCGGACGTAGAAGTCGGCGGCCTGCCCGAACACGAGGCAGGCCTCGGCGAGGTGGTCGCAGCCCTTGCCCTGGATCCGGTGTTCCCGGCGGCAGATGCACGGGGCGACCGCGAAGCGTCGGTGCTGCCGGACCAGCTCGCTCGCGGCCTCGTGGGGGAGCACCTCGTGGACGACATCGAGGGCGCGCTCGGCCGGGATGATCCGCAACTGGGGCACCTCGGTCCACCGCGAGGCCCGCACGACGTCGGGGAGGTAGGCGTTCACGTCGGCCACGAGTTCGGGATCCAGGTCGTTCACGTGGAACTCCCAGATCCCGATGACGAACTGGGCCGCCTGGTAGGTAGGGCGACCGTCTCGCTCCCGGCGTCGGGCCAGGCCCTTCCGCGAGAGGGCGTCGAGACGGCTCGCGGCCTCCTCGACCTCGATCCCGGCGCGGCGGGCCACCACGCGGGGTTCCTCGTGCAGGAGCGTCAAGTGGAGGGCGAGCTCCGCCTCGTCGGGGGTGAAGAGACGGCGCAGGATCCGCATCTCCACGCCGCTCTCGGTGCGTGGGAACGCCCCGGGCAGATCGTCGAGGAAACGGGCGAGACGCTCGTAGACATCGGGTTCGGGGGCCGTCATGGGGGATCCGAGGGCGGTGGGGATCGGGCGGCGGGGCCTGTGGCGATCGGCCCCTCGTATGCCGACGGCGCCGTCGCCGCTTGTCCGCACCCGCGGCGGCGGGTAACGTCGGATGCGTGCCGTCCGGAGGCCTCCTGCAGCCGCCACCTGTCCACGCCGTGCCGCGCTGGGAGACGGAGGACGTCTTCTTCGACGGAGACGCGTTTTTCGACGCCATGATCGAGGCCATCGGATCCGCGCGACGATCCGTCACGCTCGAGGCCTACATCTTCGCCTGGGACACGCTGGGGCGCCGCGTCGCCACCGCCCTGGCCGAGGCCGCGGGCCGGGGGCTGTCGGTTCGCGTCGTGGTGGACAGCCTGGGCTCGCGGCTCTCCAAGGGACCGCTGCTGCGCGCCCTCGAGGGAACGGGCGCAGAGTGCCGGGTCTACCACCAGTTCTCCTGGGAGCGGGTCCCCTCTGCCAAGGGCCGTCGTCCCCACTCGCTCCTGCGCCTCCTGGCCGACGCCAACCGGCGCAACCACCGCAAGGTCTGCGTGACGGACGGCGAGACGGCCTTCGTGGGCGGGATGAACGTCTGGGACGTGCACCTGCGCTCCGTACACGGCGACGCGGCCTGGGCCGACGCGGGCGTACGGCTGAGAGGGGCCGGCGTGCAGGTGCTCGCGGCGGCCTTCGAGCGCATCTGGCCCACGCGAATGGTACGCGACGCCTGGGCCCGCCGCGGGCCGGGCGTCGGGCGCCGCCGGTCGGACCACCCCCTGGTACGCCTCAACGACAGCCGCCGGCGTCGCCGGCGTGCCTATCGCGAACTCCTGGAACGCCTGGATCAGGCGCGGACCTGCATCTGGCTCGCCACGGCCTACTTCGCGCCCACCCTGGCGTTCCGCCGCACGCTCAAGGAAGCCGCCTCCAGGGGGGTGGACGTCCGGATCCTGCTGCCGCAGCGATCGGACGTGTTCTTCATGCCCTGGGCCGCCCGGGCCCTGTCCGCCTCGCTGCTCTCGGCCGGCGTCCGCGTCTTCGAGTACCTGCCCTCCATCCTTCACGCCAAGGTGACGATTGTGGACGGCGAGGTCACGCTCGGTTCCTCCAACCTCAATTCCCGTAGTCTCGTCCACGATCTCGAGGTGGACGTGATCCTCACCTCGGAACCCACACGCTGGGCCGTAACCCGACACTTCTTGAAGTGTCTCGAGGTGAGCCGAGAACTCCATGCGACCGACGAACCCCTGCCCTGGTGGCAGCGGCTCGTGGGCCGGATCCTGCTCACCTTCCGGCACTGGTTGTGACGCCCGAGGACCGGGTCGTTCCTTCGGTGCAAAGCAGGGTCAGGGGGCCTGGTCGTCGGGCCGGCGTCGGCCGAGATTCTCTCGGTAGCCACCATCGGGCTGCCGCCCGCCTCCCCCGGCGCTCGGGGGTGGCCGCCCCTTGCGGGGTACCGGGGGTGGGCCGAGGTGGCGCGCGGCCACGTCCTCGGGCGAGGCGGGGTCGAGGAGGACCCACCACGCCAGGTCCCCGGCGGTCGAGGGCTCCCCGAGGGAGTCTGCCAGCAACGTACGGAGCGCCTCGGTCCGGAAGGGGGGACCGAGCTTGAGCACCACGTACCGGATGCCGAAGACCTCGAGGTCGCGCCGGAGGGTGGAGGGCAGCACGCACTCGCGCCCCTCCGCGCAAGCGTCCATCGTCATGCCGGCCGGGGTGTACTCGGCCGGGGAGAAGGGATGCCTGGGGAGGGCCGTCACGGGCCGGTCGTGGAAGGCGGCCAGCGTGAACGCAGCGGTCGAGACGGTTTTCTGCATGGAATAGGCCGGGAGCAGCAGCACCGCCCCGGGCACGGGGTCGGCGGCCATCTGGTCCACCAGCGCGGCAGGGGGCGGCGGCTCCAGCGTGACCGGCCAGCCCGCCCG
>JAFGLY010000088.1 GCA_016927815.1 Deltaproteobacteria bacterium
GATCCGGAATCGAGGCCCTGTCATCGAGCGGATCGACCTCGAGCCCGCCCTGCCCACCACGGCCACGGATCTCACGGTCGCGGTCGTGGCACGGGATCCCGACGAGGACCACGTGTCCATCACGCTCCAGTGGCTCCTGGACGGCCGGCCCCTCGAGGCCGCGCGGCAGCACACCCTCCCGAGTGGACGCGTTCGGAGAGGCGACGTGGTCCAGGTGGCGGTGGAGGCGAGCGACGGCCGCGTGACTACCCTGGGCCGCTCCCGGGCGGTCCGGATCCGGAACGCCCCCCCCACCATCCTGTACCGGCCCGGCGATCTCTCGCGCCTGGACGGCTACCGCGTGCGGGCGTCCGACCCGGACGGCGACGCCCTGGTGTTCCGGCTCCAAGACGGCCCGCCGAGCCTCTCCGTCGACCCCCGAAGCGGGGTCTTGAGGTGGAGGGGGTCCGAGGCCGAGGGCGAGGGCACCTACCGCGTCGGGGTGCAGGTGGAGGATCCGGAGGGAGCCTTCGCCTTTTGGACCTTCGGGCTCGAGGTGGAGGCAGGCAGTGGTGTACCTGTCCAGACGGGCGTGGGGAACCCCCCGGAGCCTCCAAGACCCGTCTCCGAGGAGGAGCCCCCGGTTCGAGCCGCCGCACACGTGGAGACCTGGCAGCCGCCCAGCCCGTGGGAGAGGCTCCTCGATCCCTGACCGGATCCCACGAACGCACGGACCGCCCCCACCGCGGCTCCGAAGGCTGCGGGGCGTCGCTTGCCGTGGACCTTTCCCCGTGCTAATCGGCAAAGTCACGGTTCCCGGCGGCTTCCTCGAAAAGAGGGGTGCCGGTGGCCTCGCGGTGAGAGCCCGCCCGAGGACGCGCGGATGGATGCACGGGTCCGGATCTTCGTCGGAGCGTACGGAAGCGGCAAGAGCGAGGTCGCCGTCCACGTGGCCTTCGACCTGGCCGCTGCCGGATCGCGGGTGGCCATCGCCGATCTCGACATCGTGAACCCCTTCTTCCGGTCCCGGGAGCTCCGTGCCGACCTCGAGGCCGCCGGCGTCTGGGTGATCGCGCCCGAGGGGGAGCTCGCCCAGGCGGATCTTCCCATCATCACCCCGGAGGTCCGCAGCGCCCTCGGCGAAACCGACCTCGCCCTGGTCCTCGACGTGGGCGGTGACGATGCCGGCGCTCGCGCGCTCTCCCAGTTCCGGCCCTTCATCCCGGAGGGCCAGACGAGCATGGCGATGGTGGTGAACGACCGGCGGCCCTGGACCGACTCGATCGCGGGCATCGAGAGGACCCTCCGCCGCGTGGAGGCCAACGCCCGCTTTCGGGTGACCTGCCTCGTCTCCAACCCCAACCTCGGCGAGGAGACCACGCTCGAGGTGGTGATGCGGGGGCACGCCCTCATCTGCGAGGCGGGCCGCGCCCTGGGCCTTCCCGTGGACGTCCTGGTGGTCACGGAGGCCATCGCCGACATCCTCCCACCGGAAGCCACGCTCGGAGTGCCCGTTCTTCGGCTCCGTCGCCGTCTCCTGCCTCCTTGGCAGGGAGATCCCTTCCGGTTGGCGCCCCCGCGCGACCGGCGTACCCACATGATGCGCCTCGAGAACGAGGAACAGAGAGCTCGGAACGCCGTCCGGGCTCATGGAGGAAAGCCGAATGGCGAACCACATTGAGATCGATCGGGACCGCTGCAAGGGCTGCGGCCTCTGCGTGGCCTCCTGCCCCCGCCAGATCATCGAGCTGGGGCGCGATATCAACGCGAAGGGCTACCACTTCGCCGTCCAGGTGGATCCGTCGCGGTGCATCGCCTGCCAGATGTGCGCGGTGAGCTGCCCGGACGTGGCCATCACCGTCTACCGCGGACGGAAGTGAGGGACCGATGGGCGAGAAAATCCTGATGAAGGGCTCCGAGGCCATCGCCGAGGCTGCCGTGCGGGCGGGATGCAAGCTGTTCTTCGGCTACCCGATCACGCCTCAGAACGAGGTCCCGGAGTACATGTCCAAGCGCCTCTTCGAGGTGGGCGGCCAGTTCGTCCAGGCGGAGAGCGAGGTGGCGGCTTCCAACATGTGCTACGGTGCGGCCGCCGTCGGGCACCGGGTCATGACCTCCTCGTCGTCCCCGGGCGTCACGCTCAAGCAGGAGGGCCTGTCCTACTGCGCGGGGTCCGAGCTGCCCGTCGTGGTCGTGAACGTCATGCGGGGGGGTCCGGGGCTCGGGGGCATCCAGCCCGCCCAGAGCGACTACTTCCAGGCCACCCGCCCTGGCCATGGCGACTTCCGGTACATCGTGATCGCGCCTGCGACGATCCAGGAGGCCGTCGATCTGATGATGGACGCCTTCGACCTCGCGGATCGGTATCGCAACCCGGTCATGGTCCTCGCCGACGGTCTCATCGGCCAGATGATGGAGCCGGTGGTCTTCCGGGAGGATCCGCCCAAGGAGTACGACAAGTCCTGGGCCTGCACAGGCTGCGCGGGCCGCGAGAAGAACATCGTCAACTCGTTGTACCTGGACCCCAAGGACCTCGAGGATCACAACTTCCACCTCTTCCGAAAGTACGACGAGGTCGAGAAGAACGAGATCCGGGTGGAGGAGTACCTCATGGAGGACGCCGAGGTGGCGCTCGCTGCCTACGGCACCACGGCCCGGATCTGCAAGACCGCCATCGGCCTCTTGAGGGCCCAGGGCTTCAAGGTCGGACTCGTCCGCCCGATCACGCTCTGGCCGTTTCCCTACCGAACCTTCCGGAAGGTGGCCGATCGGGTCCGGTTCGTGCTCGACGTCGAGATGAGCATGGGCCAGATGATCCAGGACGTCCGTCTCGGGGTGGTCGAGCGGTGCCCCGTCCACTTCTACGGCCGCGTGGGCGGGATGGTCCCGGCCCCCGTGGAAATCGTCCAGCAGGTCCAGCGCCTGCTCGCGGAGTGACGCCATGGACGCCAACGACACCGCCGTCTTCACCTATCCCCGCAGCCTCTCCCGAACGCCCACGCACTACTGTCCGGGGTGTCTCCACGGCGTGGCTCACCGCCTCGTGGCAGAGGCCATCGATGCGCTCGGCGTCCGTGAGAAGACCGTGGGCATCTGCCCGGTGGGCTGCTCGGTGCTGGCGTACAAGTACTTCGACTGCGACATGATCGAGGCCTCTCACGGTCGCGCACCCGCGGTGGCCACGGGGGTGAAGCGGGCTCGTCCGGATCTCGTCTGCTTCACCTACCAGGGCGACGGAGACCTCGCGTCCATCGGCATGGCCGAGATCATCCACGCAGCCAACCGCAACGAGCCCATCACCGTCATCTTCTACAACAACGCCATCTACGGAATGACCGGTGGCCAGATGGCCCCGACCACGCTCGTGGGGATGAAGACCAGCACCTCGCCCACCGGCCGGGATCCGATCGACCGGGGAGCCGGATATCCGATCCGCATGGTCGAACTCCTGAACACGCTCGAGGGCCCGGTCTACCTCGCTCGGCAGTCCCTGCTTTCCTCGGCGGACATCTTCCGGGCCAGGCGGGTGGTTCAGCGGGCGTTCTCGCTCCAGTCCAAGGGGTTCACGTTCGTGGAGTTCGTCGGCACGTGTCCGACCAACTGGGGCATGGCGCCCGTGGAGGCCCGTGAGTGGGCCCAGAAGCGCATGATCGAGGTGTTCCCGATCGGGGTGTTCCGGGACCGCGAGGCCGAGGCCGCCAAGGCCAGCGCTGCGAAGGAGGCTTGAGGACCATGCAGTACGAGGTCATCATCGCGGGGTTCGGCGGCCAGGGGGTCATGCTCATCGGCCAGCTGCTGGCCAACGCCGCCATGCTCCAGGGTTCCAAGACCGTCTGGATGCCCTCCTACGGGCCCGAGATGCGGGGAGGCACGGCCAACTGCACGGTGGTCGTCTCGGACGAGGACATCGGGTCGCCGGTGGTGCCCCGCCCGGGCGCTGCCATCGTCATGAACCTGCCGTCCATGGACAAGTTCGAGCCCCTCGTGGTGCCCGGAGGACTTCTCGTGGTCAACGCCTCGCTCGTGGCTCGGAAGGCGGAGCGGACCGACCTGGACGTGGTGTACGTGGAGTGCAACCGCCTGGCCGAGGAGCAGGTGAAGTCGCCCAGGTCCGCCAACATGATCGCGCTCGGTGCCTACATCGGAAAGACCGGTGCCGCCACGCCGGAGATCGTCAAGTACGCCATGGCCAAGAAGATGGTCGGCAAGGAACGCTTCCTCGAAGCCAACAAGGCGGCGCTCGACCTGGGCATCCGCCTGGCGCAGGGAGAAGCGGGATAGGCCGCGCCCGCGGCGCTACACCAGCGGGTGGGGCAGCGCGATGCTGTGGAACATGCGGAACGCCCATCCGTCGCTCATGAGCGAGATCCAGTCGCACACCACCCGGACCGGATCGGGAGGATCGGGGTATCCGACACCGCCGATGAAGTGAGCGAGGCTGGCGAAGTGCTCGGGTGCAGCGGGATCCGCCGTGGCCCACCGATCCTGAGGGCGTGCCCGGAGCCAGGCGAGCGAGACCTCGAAGATCCGCACGA
The DNA here is from genome assembly GCA_016927815.1 of Deltaproteobacteria bacterium. Taxonomy (GTDB): domain Bacteria; phylum Myxococcota_A; class UBA796; order UBA796; family JAFGLY01; genus JAFGLY01. The sequence continues at coordinate 4,515 of JAFGLY010000088.1, forward strand.
GGATCGCGTCGGCCTGGGCGTGGTACGCCTCGAGGCGCGGATGCAGGTAGATGTGCGCGTAGTTGAAGGCCCGGAGCGCCATCGCCGCCTCGTGGATCTCGTCGGAGAACCCGATGGTGTCGGGGTGAGCCTGGTTCACTGCTACGAGGTCACGCACGAGCACGTTGATGACGTCGCGATTGTCCGTGCCCAGCACCGTGCGGATCGCCCGAGGCAGAGGGGGGAGGTCCAGACCCGCGGCGAGCTGGGCATCCTCGTAGTCGCGGCCGAGGTAGGCGATGCGGTCCGCCATGCGGACCACGCACCCCTCGAGCGTGATCGGAAGCGTGCCCCGGCCGAGGAAGGTGGCCGGATCGCGGGCGTCCAGAGGATCGCGAGGCCGGATGGCGGCCTCCGTGGACTCGCCGCAGTGGCAGCGGATCCCGTCTCGCACCTCGTAGGTGAGGTTCAACCCCGGGTTCGTCCGCCCGGCCATGCGTGCCAGCAGATCCACCACGCGCAGGCTCTGGGCCTCGTGGGTGTAGGGGTCTTCCGCCGCTTCGGGGGGCAACTCGCGGGCCAGGAGCCCGGCGAGCAGCCGCTCGCCCGAATGCCCGAAGGGGGCGTGGCCGAGGTCGTGCCCCAGCGCCACGGCGAAGGCGAGATCGTCGTTCAGGCCCAGCGCCCGGCAGATCGTGGAGGCGATGGTGGCCACGTACAGCGAGTGGTCCATTCGGGTCGTGACGTGATCGTTCTCGGGGGAGAAGAAGACCTGGGTCTTGCGTCGGAGGCGCCGGAAGGGCCGGGCATGGAGGATCCGGTGGGCGTCCCGCTCGAAGCAGGTGCGAATCCCGTCGTCCGGTTCAGGCACCGCACGACCTCGCGTGGCCGCACTGGGGCAGGCGAGGGGGTGGACCAGGCGTGCACGCTCCTCGGCAGCCCGGAGGGCTCCGATGTCCATGGAGGGATCCTCCCACGAGACGTGGCGCTCTTCCTAACGGACGGGCCTCAACCCGCCACGAGATCGCTTTCGCCCGAAACGTCGCCCGCGACGACGACACGATTGCGACCCCGGGCCTTGGCCCGGAAGAGCGCGGCGTCGGCTGCGGCGAGCACCTCGGACGGCTGCTGCTCGGCCGAGGCGGAGGCTACCCCCACCGACACGGTGACCGGAGGGAGGAGGCCTTTCGGCGTTTGGATGGGAGGGGCTTCCTTGACCGAGGTGCGCACCCGGTCTGCGACGGACCGCGCCTCGTCGGCGTCGAGGCCCGGAAGGAGCACGACGAACTCGTCGCCGCCGTAGCGGGCCACGAGCTCCGAGGGGCGGAGGGCCTCCACGACGACCAGGGCCACCTGCTGGAGCACGCTGTCCCCGATGAGGTGGCCGAAGCGCCGGTTGAGACGCCGAAAGCGGTCCACGTCGAGGAAGAGGATCGAGAATGGAGATCCGGTCTCGGCCTGTCGGGCCGCCACGCGATCGAGCGTACGGTCCAGCCAGGCCCGATTGTGGAGCCCGGTCAGCGGGTCCACGGACCCGGTCCGCCGGTAGAGCGGCTCCACGGCCACGCCGCCGCAGAGAACCTCGTCCGCGTGGCGCAGGCGGCGCGTCACCGTGAGCAGGAGGTTGCACGCTACCGTGTGGGACGACTGCGCCAACGACCAGAGCACCTCCTCGCTCATCTCGAGCAGACGCGAGGGTTGTTCGGCCACCACCCAGACCGATGCGGGCTGGTGGTCGATGAGCGCCATCTCGCCGACGCTCTCCCCGGGGTCGACCAGGGCCAGGACCGTGTCCGCGGGGCCGGCCCGGTGGACGGTGAGGCGGCCGGAGAGGAGGAACCAGGCACTTCGGTGGATCTCGCCCGAGCGCGCCAGCACCTCTCCCGGCTCCAGGATCCGCAACGTGCAGGATTCGAGGACGCCTTCCAGGGAACCGGGATCCAGGCCGCGGAACAGGTGGAGTTGCGCCAGCTCTTCCTCGGACCAGCGGCCATGCGGAGGACCAGGGGATCGCACGGGAGGCGCTCCTGCTCCCAGGATAACGGAATCCGCGACCCGCAGGGAACGTCTGCTGCGTCTACCGCTGGGAGCCGTCCACCTTCCAGTGGGGGGTGGCTGCGGCGCGGGTCTCCAGGAAGCGCGCGAGGCGATGGAAATCCGACCCTGGAGTGATGTAGCGCACCCGCGTGCGCAGGGTGCAGGCATCCACCAGCTCTTCGAAGGGGACGTAGTGGAGATCGAGCTGCCCGGACACCGAGACCATGTGGCCGTCGAGGCCCTCCTCCACGAGGGCGCGGTAGGCTCCGATGCCGAGCTGGGACCCCAGCATCACGTCGAAGGCGTGGGGGGGCGCGCACCGGGACTCGTACCCGAGCTGGACGCTGGTGACCTTCTTCTCCCGGCCGGTGCGCTCGTGGTAGCGTGTCTTGACCGCCTCGGAGACCATGCGGCCAAGGTCGAGCTTGCCGAGCGAGATGTGTCCGTGGGGATCGCGAGGCACGTCGGCGAGAAGGGACGACGGCAGCATCTCGGCCACGCCCTCTGCCAGGACCACGATGCCGTACGCCTTGTGCACCTGCTGCTCCCGCTGGAGCATGAGGTCCACGATGCGCTCGACCAGGAGATCCGGATCCAGGCATCGCACGGTGCGTGTCCCCCCGGTGTCGGGGTCGGGCACCTCCTCCTCGCCCGAGAGGCCATCCTCGACGTCTTCGGTGGCCACCACGAGGTTGGCCTCGCCCGCGATGGCGGTGCCGTAGGACAGCCATCCGGCCTTGCGACCCATGGTCTCGACGATGAACCAGGATCCCGAGGACTGCGCGTCGGCCCTCAGGTTGAGCAGCTCCTTGGCCATCACGTCCACGGAGGTGAAGAAGCCGAAGGTGAAGTCGATGCCCCAGTAGTCGTTGTCGATGGTCTTGGGGAGATGGACGATGCGGATCCGCCTGGCCCCCTCGGGCAGCCGGCGTTGGAACAGGTAGAGGTAGTTGGCGGTCTTCAGCGTGTCGTCGCCGCCGATCGAGATGAGCGCATCGATCTCGAGGTCTACCAGGGCGCTGTAGACCGCGGCGAGCCGCCCGGTCTTTGCCGGATCCTGGAGGTCCTGCTCGCACTCGATGCCCCTGCCCGGGTTGGCCCGGGCGGTGCCGATGAGAATGCCGCGTCGGTTGCGGATCCCGAGGACGTCCCTGTCCGTGAGGATCCGGTAGTGCCGCTCCACCTGGAGGCGGTGGGTGATCGGGTGGTACTCCTGCAGGTGCGTGTACCCGTCGAAAAAGCCGATGACCTCGCGACCGTCGTCGAGAAGCGAGATGGCGGCTGCGGCGATGACGGCATTGGCCGCCGGTGCCGGTCCCCCAGAAAAGACGATGCCCACGCGGCGGATGTCGTCGCCTTTCTGCCGGACGGGGGAGCGCCTCTCGTCGGGCTCCTGGGCGCTGCCTGAGGATCCTCTGGGTACGTCGAGCATGGGATTCTCCTCGGTGGGCTTCCCTTCGTCCATCGCCTCGGCCTGAGGTTGACCCGAGCGCGAATCAGGGGGAGGTCTCGGCTTCCTGGATCCGCTCGTACACCACGAGGTTCCGTGCGTGGTCCCTGCGAGAGTAGGCCTCCTGCCGGACCTTGCGGAACCCTCGGACCTCCGGTGGAACCTCCTTGGCGATGAGCAGCACGGCCTGGCCCCCCGGAACGAGCAGGGGGAGTGCGGTCTCGAGGGTCTGGGCCGGGGGTGCGAACGCACGAGCGATCACGCCGTCGAAGGCGGCACGCGGGAGATCTTCCACGCGGCCGCAGAGGACCGAGGCGTTGGGCAGCCCGGCCTCCCGGACGACCTGCTCGAGAAAAGCCGCCCGCTTCTGGCGACTCTCCACGAGGGTGAGGGTGACCTCCGGGTGCCAGGCCGCGAACGCGATCCCCGGGAAACCGGCGCCGCTGCCGAGGTCCGCCCATCGACCCCGAGGGTCCAGGCGCCGGACCGCGGCTTCGCAGTCGTCGAAGTGGGGGTCCACCGGGCCGGGCCCGACCAGGTTCATGGCAGTGCGCCATTCCTCGAGAAGGCGGAAGTGTACGAGGCGGACCGCTTCGGGGGAGACGAGGTACTCAACGGCAGGCAACGGGCCTCCCATCTCGACGGGAGAGGTGGACGGCGAGGAGGTGGACGGCGGCCGGGGTGATCCCGGGGAGGTTCGCGGCCTCGCCAAGGGTGGCCGGACGGATCGCCCGCAGCCGCTCCCGAACCTCCGTCGAGAGGCCGGGAACGTCGGCATCCAACAGGTCGGCGGGGAGGCGGGTGCGGGCGAGCCGGGTGGCCTCCTCGGCACGCCGCGCATCCCGTGCAATGTATCCCGCGTAGCGGAGGGCCGTGAGGACCTGCTCGGCGACGTCGAGAGGGACGTCCGAGAGATCCGGGGCGGCCCGGGCCGCGATCGCCCAAGGCGTTCCGGGGCGGCGCAGCAGCGCCTCGAGGGTCGTCCCGGGCCCCGGAGAGAAGCCCAGGGTGGACAGGGTCCCGGGATCGATCCGGACCGCGGCGACGCGTTCCCGGGTGCGTTCGATGGCGTCTCGACGAGCCTCGAAACGCGCCCATGCCGCGTCGTCCACGAGGCCCAGCGCGCGTCCCCGAGGCGTGAGGCGGAGGTCCGCGTTGTCCTCCCTCAAGGTGAGCCGGAACTCGGCCCGGCTCGTGAACATGCGGTAGGGCTCCCCGCCCACGCCCCGATGGATCAAGTCGTCCACCAGGACGCCGATGTAGGCCTCGTGGCGCGCGAGGACGAGCGGTTCGCCCAGGGCGGCCGAAACCCCGGCCACGAGGCCCTGGGCCGCGGCCTCCTCGTATCCACTGGTGCCGTTGACCTGGCCGGCGAAGAACAGGCCGGGCACGGCCCGGTGCTCCAGGCCGGGCCCCAGGTCGCGTGGATCCGTGAAATCGTACTCCACGGCGTAGCCGTACTGGACGATGCGCGCGTGCTCGAGGCCCGGGACGGCGGCCACCATGGCGTCCTGGACGTCGGGCGGCAGCGAGGTGGAGAGGCCGTTCACGTAGATGCGGTCGTCCTCGATGGATTCGGGCTCCAGGAACAGGTGGTGGGAGGTGCGCTCGGGGAAGCGCACGACCTTGTCCTCGATGGAGGGGCAGTACCGTGGCCCCCGCCCCGCGATGGCGCCCGTGAAGAGCGGTGCCCGCGGCAGGGCCGCCCGGATGATCCCGTGGACCCGCTCGTTGGTGGCGGCCAGGTAGCAGTCGCGACGGGGCAGGTGGACGTCGCTGGGTGTGAAGGAGAACCTGCCATTCTCCTCCACGTCGGTCTGCCGGACCAGGCGCGACCAGTCGACCGTGCGCCCGTCGAGACGGGGCGTGGTGCCGGTCTTGAGCCGGCCGAGGCGCAGGCCGAGGGCCGACAGCGAGGCAGAGAGACCGTGCGAGGGTGGGTCCCCGATCCGTCCGCCCCGAGTGCGCGCGTCCCCGCAGTGCATCACCGCCTCGAGGAAGGTCCCCGTGGTGAGGATGACGACCGGCGCCGCCACGCGGGTGCCGCAGGCGAGCGTGACCCCGGCCACGCGCCCGCCCACGAGGTCGAGCCCGGTGACCTCTCCCTGGACGAGGACGAGGCCGGGCTGGGACGCGAGCGCTGCCGCCATCTCCCGCGGGTAGCGGTGGATGTCCACCTGGGCGCGGCTGGACCGGACCGCGAGGCCCTTCCGGGTGTTGAGGACGCGGAACTGGAGCGTGCATCGATCGGCCACCCGTGCCATGAGGCCGCCCAGCGCGTCGACCTCCCGGACGAGGTGGCCCTTGCCGAGCCCCCCGATGGCGGGATTGCACGAGAGGCGTGCGATCGCATCGGCACGGAGCGTGACCAGGAGGACGCGTCGGCCGAGGCGGGCCGCCAGGGCCGCGGCCTCGCAGCCCGCGTGTCCGGCGCCGGCCACGATGACGTCGAAGGACTGCATGGGATCGATGGTCGGGTTCTCTAACACGGCGGCCGCCGGGGATCCCCGGCGGGTGGCGGATGGCGATCCTTGGGCATAGGATGGGACGGAGTACTCGGAGGACACCATGGACCGCATCCTCGCCCTTTCCACGCTTCTCTTCCTCTCCCTCCCCGCCTGCGACAGCGACGACGACACGTCCGACAGCAACGAGGCCGACACCGACACCGACACGGACAGCGACAGCGACGCCGATGCCGACGCCGACTCCGACTCCGATACGGACAGCATGATCTACAAGGTCCAGACCGGTGTCTACGAGCCGGGCGACGAGGTCACGGTCCTCGGGATCGTACCCGTGAACGAGGTCGGCAGCGGGTTCTTCCTCCTCGACGGTGTGCCCGGCCCCTGGCACGGCATCTGGATCGAGACCGGCGGCACGGTCAAGTCGGATGCCGAGCGGGGCGAGGAGTTCGAGATCACGGGCGAGGTGGCCGAGATCGCCAGTGGCAGCGGATCGCTCACCGCCGTCCTGCTGACCTCCGAGGAGGACTTCGAGGTCAAGAGCCGCGGCAACAACATCCCGCTCCCCGAGGTCATCGAGGTCACCGCCTTCGAGGACGACGATCTGGTCGAGCCCTACGAGTCCACGCTCATCAGCCTCAAGAACGTCACCATCACCGATCCGGACCTGGGCAACGGGGAGTGGATGCTCAACGATCGAGCCCGGGTGGACGACCTCTACTACTCCTTCGGGCCCGTGGCACAGGGCGACACCATCGGGCTGCTCATCGGCCTCCTCTACTACTCGGACGGCGCCTTCAAGGTCGAGCCGCGAAACGAGAGCGACATCCGTGACTACGAGCCCTACAAGACCGAGTGCAAGGCCGACCTCTGCGTCGCGGACATGTCGCCGGGAGACCTCGTGATCACGGAGATCATGTTCGATCCCGGGGTGTGCACGGACGACTACTGCGAGTGGATCGAGATCTACAATGCCACCCCCGGCACCGTCGAACTGAACACGCTGGTGGTGACGGACAGCGGCACGGACTCGGGGTCGATCGGTGGATCCGTGATCGTGGATCCCTGGGGGTACGCGGTGCTCGCCATCTCCGATGGCGCCCGGTGGGGCTACGTGGACTTCACGCCGGACGGGTACTACGGCCGGGTCGTCCTCGGAAACACGGGAGACCAGGTGACCATCCAGCGTCCCGATGGCACCCTCATCGACACCGCCGCCGCGTACGTGGACGACCAGACGGAGCAGGGCGTGGCGTGGTCTCTGGGTGGATCGCCCAGCCACACCGCGAACGACGAGCCGAGCGCCTGGTGCGCGGCCACGGACCGGATCGGCTCCTCCAAGGACTTCGGGTCTCCGGGATCCCCCAACCTCGACTGCCCGTAGGGCCCGCTCCGCATCGCGCCCGCCACCTTGGACGGCTTGGGGCCAGGTGCGTTTCTGTGCCTCGCCATCTTCGTGGGGGGGATGGTCGACGCCATCGCCGGCGGTGGCGGGCTCATCAGTCTGCCCGCGTACCTCGCTGCCGGCCTGCCACCCCACGTGGCCCTGGCCACGAACAAGTTCTCCTCCACGGTCGGCACTCTGGGTGCCGCCCTGCGCTACCTGCGCGCGGGCCAGGTCCACCCGTCCAGCGCCCTGGCCGCAGCGGCCGGCGCCCTGGCCGGAGCGGCCCTCGGAGCGCGTCTCGTGCTCCTCGTCCCCGACCGGATCGTCCACCTGGTCGTGCTGGTGCTCGTTCCATCGGCGGCCGCCGTCCTCCTCGGACGGGACCGCCTGCTGGCCCGCTGGAGGCCCCGGCCCGGCCTCGGGATCGGTGGCGCGCTGGGCATGGGCCTGGCGGTCGGGCTCTACGACGGCTTCTTCGGACCCGGAACCGGGACGTTCCTCACGATTGGCTTCCATGTACTGGTCGGACTTCCGCTTCTCGTGGCCGCGGGCAACGCCCGCCTCGTGAACCTCGCCAGCAACGTGGGCGCGCTCGTCGTGTTCCTGCTGGAAGGCCGGGTGGCGTTCCCGCTCGCATGGGCGGTGGGGCTCGCCGGCATTCTCGGAAACCAGGTTGGATCCTCCCTGGCTTTGCGGAAGGGGGAACGCGTGGTGCGCGGGTTCCTCGTGGTGGTGCTGGTGCTGCTCCTCGCCGAGGTCCTGCGCCGCCGCGTGGCAGGAGCGTAGGCTGCGGGCTGCAGCCTCCTGACGGGCCGATGACCGCGATGCGGCCGCGTGGTAGGCTGCCCTTCTTCCGGAGGTCCCATGATGTACGAGCACGTGCGGGTGCCGTTGGAGCAGACCCTGTCCGAAGACCTGTACCGCCTGTTCTCGGGCGACATCATCCACCGCCTCCTGAGGGAGGGCAGGGTCGAGAGCGGGCCCGACGAGTTGATGGGCCTGTTGGAGGGGCACTCGTTCCGCATCAGCGAACGCCTGGCGCCCCGGCTCGACAAGATCTGCAGGAGCGTCCAGAAGTCCCTCGCATTCGAGGAGCCGCTGGAGTTCTTCGTCGTCTCCTCGTCGGAGATGAACTGCTCGGCCGTCCCCCGCGTGGAGGACGATCGGAACCACCTGGTCCTCATCAACTCGGAGCTGCTCGAACGCTTCGACGAAGGGGAGCTCAGGTTCGTCCTGGGCCACGAGATCGGGCATCTGTTGAGCCGCAGCGCCGATCTCCAGCGCATCATCTCGTTCGTGTTCCCCGAGGGCTCGGAGCTGCCCCAGGTCTTCTCGAACAAGGTCGAGCTCTGGCACAAGCTCGCGGAGCTGTCCGCCGACCGGTTCGGGTTCATCGCCTCCCCGGACCTGGGCACCTGCGTGCGGGCGTTCATCAAGATGGCCTCGGGCCTCGACGCCACCCGGCTCACGTTCGACCCCGCGGCCTACATCGAGGAGATGGAAAGGATCATCCAGTACTTCCACGATCAGCCCGCTACGATTCACTCGGCGCATCCCATCAATCCGATCCGGGTCAAGGCCCTCCAGCACTTCTCGGATTCGGCGCTCTACCGATCGGTGGCCGAGGGAGGACCGCTTGCCGAGGACACCGAGCTCAAGACCAAGGTGGACGCCCTGCTCGATCTCCTCCTCCAGGTCGGGCACTCGGAACTGGACACCTGGCGCAAGCAGTTCATCGCCTCGGGCGGCCTCCTCGTCGCCGGGATGGACGGTGCGCTCAACCTCGACGAAATGGACCGGATCGTGGGCCCGCTCGCCTACTTCACGTCCGAGCCCCAGGCGTACCTCCGCGAGGTGTTGGAGGGGGGGAAGGTCCAGGAGCGGTTCGTCGAGGCCGTCGAACGGATCCTCGAACTGAACCCCAGCGAGCGCTACCAGATGTTCGGGTTCCTCATCGATCTCGTCCTCGCCGATCAGGACATCGACCCCCGCGAGGTGGACGTGCTCTTCCAGATCGGCGAGGCCGCCTTCGGCCTGGCTGGGAAGGAGATCGCCCAGCAGATCGGCGAGGCGGTCCAGAAGAACTTCGTTCCTCGCCTGTCCCGGTGACGCCTCCCATGGATGTCATCCTCACGCGCCGCAGCGTCCGCAGTTTCCTCCCCGATCCGGTCCCGTTCGACCTCAGGGAGGCCCTTCTGAGGGCCGCCATGTCCGCGCCCTCCGGCAAGGGCCTCCGACCCTGGGTGTTCGTGGTCATCGACGACCGCGCCGTCCTCGACGCGATCCCCGAGTTCCACCCGGCTGCACGCATGCTCCTCGAGGCCCCGCTCGCCATCGTCGTGTGCGGAGACCTCGAGCGCGATGCGGGCGGCTACTGGGTCCAGGACTGCTCGGCCGCGGCGGAGAACCTCCTTCTCGCCGCCCATGCGCTGGGTCTCGGGGGGGTCTGGCTCGGGGTCCACACCCGGCCCGAACGGGAGCGGAGCGTCCGCGACCTCCTGCACCTGCCGTCGCACGTCGAGCCGCTGTGCATCCTGGCCCTCGGCTACCCGGCCGAGGTCCTTCCGGCGGAGGATCGGTACGATCCGGCCCGCGTGCACCACAATCGCTGGTAGCGCATGCTCCGCGCCTTGCTCGCCCTGTTGCCCGCCTGCGTCGTTCCGGACGTGCTCTACGCGCCCGTCGATCCGGCCGATCCGGAGCCGGTCCGCTTCACGGTTCCCCTGGGCACGACCGCGCGTGAGGTGGGGCCGCTCCTCGTACAGGCAGGGCTCGCAGAGAGCAGCCTGCGCTGGCGGATCCTCCTCGAGTTCGCGGCGGACGGAGACTGCGTAAAGGCCGGTGAGTTCGAGCTCCGACGCGACATGTCCCTGCCGCAGATCCACGCGGTCCTCTGCGGGCCGCCCTTGCCGGACGACGTACCGTTCACCGTGGTCGAGGGCTGGCGCGTCCGGGACATCGATGCCGCGCTCGCGGCCGCCGGCTTCGGCACGCCGGGCGCCTATGCGGCCCTGGCCAGCGATCCGGCCAGGTTTCAGACGCCGTTCCCACTTCCCGAGGACACCCTCGAGGGCTACCTCTTCCCCGACACGTATCAGGTATCGCCCTCCCGGTACGACGCCCGGGCGTTCGTCGCCCGGCAGCTCGAGGCCTTCGCCACGCGCTTCTGGTCGGGCGCGAAGGACGATCTCGGCACGCGCTCCCTCCACGAGGTAGTGATCGTGGCGTCCATGGTGGAGCGCGAAGAACCCACGCCCGCACGGCGGCCCCTCGTGGCGGGGGTCATCTGGAAGCGGCTCGACAACGGATGGGAGCTCGGGGTCGATGCCACCAGCCGGTACACGCTTCCTGACTGGAACCACCGCGAGGCCTTCCTGAGCAGGCTGCGCGACCCGAAAGACCCCTACAATACGCGACTTCGAAGGGGCCTTCCCCCGACGCCCATCGGGAACCCGGGTCTCGCGGCGCTCGAAGCGGCGGTCCACCCGGAGGACAGCCCCTACTGGTACTACCTCCACGATGCCCGATGTGTCACGCACTTCGCGCGGACCGGAGCCGAGCACGAGGCCAACCGACGCCGGTACGACGTGTGGTAGGGCAGGACCCGGAAGGGCGGGGTCGGCCTCGGGCGAGCCCCTACTGGTTGATCATCTTGCGGAGGTTGGCATACTCTCGAACCTTCTGGAACGACAACTCTCCCCTCGCGAGCATTCCCGTGGCGATCCGGAGCATGCGCACGAGGTTGGCCGCCCCCGCGATCTCCAGGAGCGTCCTCGGGTGCTGGCGCCAGAAGGGCGCGTCGTGGAAGTGCCACACCAGGGCCCTCGGGACGAACCGCTTGTTGGCCAGCATGTAGAGGGCGAGCCACCAGGTGTCCTCGTCGCTGCGGGGCCAGTCGATGCTCACGCGGAACTGGTGGAACGACTTGGTGGCATGGCCCTCGACGTCCTCCTGAGTGGCGAGGCCGGACTCGATCATCTTTTCGGTCACGGCGCTCTTGGGGAAGAGCGTGAGCGAGTAGAGGTAGATCTTGTACGGGCTCTCGAGGTCCATGAGGAGACGGAAGAGCGCCTCCTTGTCGCTGGACAGCGCGAGCGGGTTGTCGATGATGACATCGTACTTGGTGTCGAGCTTGAGCTCGAGGTTCGCACGGTCGAAGGCCAGGACCTGTTCGACGGTGCTGGTGCGCTCGTAGACCTCTCTCTGCTCTCGATCGCTGCCCGCCTCGATGCCCAGCTGGACCCCCCGCAACCCGGCGTCCTTGAGCAGGCGCAGGTTGTCCACCCGGGCTACCTCGGGTGTGATGAGGATGTCGAAGGGGAGATCCGAGAACTCGGCCTTGTAGCGAGCTGCGAACGCCTCGAGCCAGGGTCGCGGAAACACGAACGTGTCGTCGTCGAACTTGACCCAGCGCATCCGAGGGATCTTCTTCCGGGACTCTCTGAGTTCGTCCAGCACGGCGTCCACTGATCGACGGCGATGGAGGTTGCCACCCGGGTACACGTTCCGGAGCGACGAGTTGTAGCAGTATGCGCAACGGAATGGGCACCCGCGGCTGGCGAAGATGCGGAACTCCCGGACCTGGAGCAACGGATCGCCGGGCGTCATCCGGTCCCGATCGATGAACCAGATCCCATCGCCGCCCAGAACCCGGAACGGCAAGGTGTCGAGATCCTGGATCAACGGAGCCAGCGGGTTGGTCCTCAACACCCCGTCGGGGTCCTTCATCCAGACGCTCGGGGATTCCCAGAGCGTTCGCCCGTCGTCCAGCCGCTCGGCGAACTCGAGGAGGGACAGTTCACCTTCGCCGAGGATGACCGCGTCCGCGTAATCCACGCACTCCTCGGGCACGAGCGTCGTGTGCAGCCCGCCCCAGAGCACGAACACGGCGTCGCCGAGGGCCGCCTTCAGGCGGCGTGTGAGCTCGATGGCGGCCTTCCAGTAGGGCGATCCGAACGACAGCCCCACCAGCCCGTACCCCTGACGACGGATGTGGTCGACCAGGAGCCGGTACTCGGTGTCCGTGGGCCAGTCCACCTGGTTGTTGCGCCAGTCCTTGAAGAACACGATATCGCACGAAAACCCCCCGCGCTCCCGGAGCATGGACGCCAGGTGGCGGACCCCGCTGTTCTCGATTCCGTAGAACCCGACGAGGAGGATCCGCGTGGAACGATCTGACATCGCTACCTTTCCAGGAGGAGGCGCAGGCCGGCGCGCGCCTTGCGCTCCAGGTCCGCGGCCGAACGGATCTGGAGGAGATTGCGTGCCAGGAACCGGGGTCGGCCGTAGAACACCCGGTAGGCGAGCCGATGGAACCGCTCGAGGTCGTCGGCCGAGAAGTGCCGGTCCCAGGTCTGGGCACGGAACTCGGGGGTCGGACTCCGCAGGAACGCCCGCCACGCGTCGTCCCGGATGACCCCCTCCTCCACGCCCTCGTCGTACAGGCGGGTGCCGGGGAAGGGCGTGAGGATGTTGTACAGGGCGAAGTCCGGGTCCAGCCGGATCGAGAAGAGGATCGTGCGCAGCACGTCCCGGCGGGTGCGCTCGGTGGGCGTACCCAGCAGGAAGTAGGCCACGGTGCGGATCCCGACCTTCCTCGACAGCCGGAAGGCCGTGCGGATCTCCTCCAAGGTGACGTCCTTCTGGAGTCGCTGGAGGCCCTCCTCGGTGCCCTGCTCGACGCCGTACTGGATGCGTGTGCATCCCGCGGCCTTCATCTTCTCGAGGAGCGGGCGGTCCACACCGTTCACCCGCATTCGAACGGTCCAGGTGAATCGCTGACCACGGGCCAGCACCTCGTCGCACATCTCGTGGACCCGCCGGTTCGTGATGTTGAAGGTGTCGTCCACGAAGTAGATGTCGGTGATCCCGAGGTCCAGGCAGGCCTGGATCTCGTCGCAGGTGCGGCTGGCCGACATGGAGCGGAACCGGTGCCTGGGCGTGTTGCAGAAGGTGCACCGATAGGGGCACCCTCGGCTGGTGACCACCGTGGAGAAGGGCGCGCCGTTGCCGAGCACGTCGTAGTACCGCCGGGAATCCACCAGCGTCCGGTCGGGCACGGGGAGTTCGTCGAGGTCGTCGGTGGTGGTGACCAGGGCGGGCTCCGGATCGTCCGGATGCACGAGCACGCCCGGGATGCCACGCCCGTCGCCCCCGGCACTCCAGGCCTCCAGGAGCGCGGTGAGTGGAACCTGGCCCTCGCCGCGCACCACGGCGTCCACCCCCGGCAGGGCGCGTGCCTCCAGCGGGAAGTCGTTGACGTGGGGACCCCCCAGCACGACCCAGCGGACCGACGGACAGGCCCGGACGGCTTCCACCACGGCCACGAGATCGACCAGGTAGACCGTGAACGCCGAGATCCCGACCACGTCGGGGGCGTACCGGCGGACCCGGTCGGCAACGGCTGGGGCGTCGAGACCCTCGGCCTGGGCGTCGAGCACAGCCACCTCGTGTCGGCCCCTGTCCCGGATCCACGTGGCCAGGTGCAGAAGCCCGAGGGGAGGGTAGGCGGTGGCCTCGGCCTTGACCGCCTCAGGCACCTCGTGCTCCACCGAGTGAACGGCTGGGGGTCGGACGAGCAACACGCGCATGGAGGACTCCGGATCGGCGCAGCATATACCGCCCGGCCCCGGTCCGCGCCTACCCACCTGGCAGAGCCGCCTCCAGCCAGCCGGGATGCGGGAAGAACTCGCCCACGGGCGAAACCGGGCCAGCGAGGTGGAGGTCGAACCCGGGGTCCACCCGGACCCGAACCACGCCACCGGGACTGCGCACCGATACCACGGGGTCGAGGCGACCCGTCCGCACACCAGCGGCGGCCACGGCACACGCCGACGATCCCGAGGCCTGGGTGACGCCCGCGCCTCGCTCCCAGATCCGGATCTCGACACGGCTGCGGTTCGTGATGCGGGCGAACTGGACGTTGGTCCGATGGGGGAAGCAGGGATGTCGTTCCAGCGCCCGCCCGATGTCGTGCCAGGGCAGCGCTTCGAAGGCCCCGAAGACGACACAGTGGGGATTGCCCAGACCCACGGCCGTGCAGGTCAGGGTGCGGCCCTCCACCGCGAGTGGCACGTCCAGCGCCTCGGGCCCAGGCAGGAGGCAGGGGACCTGTTCGGGCCGAAAGGAGGCCCGGCCCATGGACGCCTCGACGTCTCCGCCCCGGACCGCGCATGCCACCACCCGGTCGCCCACGGATACGTCGAACGTGTCGGGGACCTGGTGCTCCTCGTACAGGAACCGGGCGAAGATGCGGATGCCGTTGCCGCTGGTCTCGGCCTCCGAGCCGTCGGGATTGAAGATGCGCACGCGACAGGCGACGCCCGGTACGGGCACGAGCAGACCGTCGGCGCCCGGACCGCGGTGCCGGTCGCAGAGGGCCACGGCGAGCCGGGGCAGATCGCCAGTCGGCAGAGGACCGGCGAGCACGAGGTAGTCGTTGCCCAGGGCGTGAGCCTTCCAGAGACGCACAATCGGGCTCCTTCCCGGGCCCGCTATCCCCCACGGTGCGACACGCCACCCATCGCGATCGCCCCCTGGCGGAGGCGGCGTCCTGGCGAATAGGGTCCGAAACGTCCCCCTCCCGCCGGATGGCACCATGCAGAGCCTCCTCCACCTCCTGGGTCGTCTCCTCCTCGCCCTGCCCTTCCTCGTGTTCGGGGTCGGCCACTTCCAGCACGCCGACCGAATGGTGGGCCTGGTCCCGTCCTGGCTGCCCGACGATCGGGCCTGGGTCTTCGCGACGGGGGCCTGCCTGGTGGCGGCCGGCGTCGCCTTCGTGCTGAGGAGGTTCGACCGCCTGGCCGGCTTCCTGCTCGCCGTGTTGCTCCTCGCGTTCGTGTTCACCGTCCACCTGCCCGCCTGGCGCGCCCCGGTCTCCGACACCGTCTCGGGTGCGCTCCTCAAGAACATGGCCTTCGCAGGCATGCTCAAGGACGCCGGCCTCGCGGGCGCGGCGCTGATCGTGGCCACGATGCCCCGCCGGAGGTGACGCCGTGCGTCGTCCTCACGCAAGGGCCGGTTCGCCCAGGACGTCCCCCGCGGCACCGGAGTCCACGCGGGGATAGTCGCCGGCGAGCACGTCGAGGAACGAGCCCTTCTCTACCCACTGGACGAGGTGCATGGCGCGCCACGCCGCGAAGGGGTGGGTGCGGCCCGCGGTGAAGAGCGTCACCAGGACGTTGTCGAGCAGCGATCCGGCCTCGGCGGTCTCCAGCTCCCGGGCCTGGGCCAGGAAGGGAGCGAGCGCCAGCCTCGTGCGGGCCCGCGTGCCGGGGCGGAATCCACCGGCCATCTTGAGATGCACGCGGAGGCACGCGGCGAGATCCCTCGAGGCCAACAGCGCCGCGCGGTCACAGGTGAGCTCGGCGCAGCGGGACCAACGCAGGAGCGCGAGCTCGAGCGGCCAGGAGAGGAGAAGGCCGCCGCGGAGCGCACCCGCCCGGACGAGCAGGCGGGCCAGGGTCTGGTACAGGACGTGGTCCGAGTGGAGGTGCCCCAGCTCGTGGCCGAGCACCGCCACCACCTCGTCGTCGTCCAGCGTGTCGAGGAGGGCGGAGTGGACGATGAGAACGGGCCGATCCACGCCCATGGTGCGTGCGTTCACGAAGGGGGATTCTCCCAGGAACAGAGCAGGCTCCCAGGACAGGTCGAGGGCGCGCCGTGCGCGGTCCAACAGGGCCACCAACTCGGGGAACTGGGCGCGATCGCACCGCACCGCGCCGGACATGGCCTGGAGCCATGCCGCCCGCTCGTTGGCGTGCTTCATGGCCCAGCGCAGGAAGGCCGGAAAGCCCGGAACGGCCTGCAGCGCGTCGAGGGTGCGGCGATCCAGAGGATGCTCGTAGGCGGCCGGGGCGATGGACTCGAGCGGCTCGTCCGGGGACAGGAAGAGCCTGCCTCCACAGGATCCGCACCGGCACGACGTGGGTTCGAGCACGGCCACACCGACCGCTACCCGGTTGCGGGTGCCGCAGTGCCGGCAGCGCACCACCCGGGGTGGCACGGCCTCGGGATCGGGCCAGAGGGCCTCAGCGATTTCCCGGCGTTCGACGGTGGTCAAGGGGCCACCCCCTTCCGCCTCTTCCGAGCGCCCGCGACCACGGCGTCCACCACGTCGTCCTGCGGTACGGTCGCGCTCTCGGCTCGCCGCTGGCGCAGGGACTCGGTGCAGCGGCGGCCCACGCGCTCCGTGAGAATCCGGTCGGTCGCGGCCCCCACCGCGATACCCGCCACGGGCAGGATCCGCCCCCCCACGACCGTCCGCCGGGCGAGGCGGGCGGCCACCTGCAGGAGCAGTCTGGGCACCTGTCGCGGTCCCAAGCGCCACAGGGCCTCGGACTCGGCCCGGGCCACATCCCGGAGGAAGTCGCCCCCCGTGTGCGCGTCGTGCACGGACACGGAGGCCAGCAGCAGCGCCCGGCGCCGTTCGTCCTCCTGCCGGATGTCGAATCCGTACACCCAGGAGAGCGCCAGGGCCATCTCCACCTCGAACCTGAGCACGAGGGCCACGTCCACCAGCGCACCCCCCGCCAGGGCGAGCAGGGTCCCCGCGCCGGGCAGGAGCGCCGGCAGGCCCGTCGCCCCGCCCGACCACATCGCCCGCGTGGCGAAGTGGTGGACGATACGCCCTGCGGCGAGATCCCTCCGGGCCTCGTCCTCGGCCGTCGGCGCGGCGTCGTACGCCTCTTGAGCCAGGCGGTCGGCCAGGGCGATGACCTGCTCCGGGTCGTCGAGGATCCGCTCCACGGCATGGATCCACCGACGCCCCTGCTGTCGGTCCTCGCTGTCTTTCATGGCGCCCTCCTTGCCGGCTTTCGGGCTCGCTTTGGACTCTACGTAAGAGGCCTCGGGGTTCCTGCACCGTCCCCGGCCGGACCCGAGCGGATCAGGTGTGCCAGGGCAGCGCGGCTCCCACCATCTGGCCAGGCGCAAGGCGGCCCGCGAGCAGGTTGGAAACCTCCCAGGGCCTCAAGAATGGCGGCAGGCGACCCGCGCTGTCCATGACGAATCCACAGGACTGCTCCGCGTGGAGGGCACCGTGCGTGGACATCATGCCCCCCACGAGCGTCGCACCTGCGTGGATGGCGACCGGCCCGTAGGTCCACCCCGTCTCCATGGCGAAGATCACCGTGGCGGGCACCCGGCAGATCCCCCCCTCCAGGGCATCGCGGATGCGCCGCCATGCGTCCGGGTACTTGAGGTGAGCGGTCTGCTCGAAGGACTCGGTGTCGGTCCACCAGCGTCCCTCGAGCGCGGCGCACTCGAGGGGATCGCCGTTGATGGGCTCGTACCGGTATCGATCGCCCTCCCAGTGGATCCGTGCCCGAGCCATGCCGCCCATCCGCACCCCGCACACGACGGCGCCGTCGGGCACCTTCGCCACGGCCAGGTCTACCCCCGAGGCCTGTGCCACCAGCTCGGCGACCGCGGGGGCCCGATCGGGATGCGTGTGCAGCACCCCACTGCCCACCATGCCCAGAGAGGCCGTCGCGACGCCGTCGGGTGCGCCCCAGATGCCGTGGTACCCACCCAGAGCGAGGAACCGGAGGAGCTCGTCCTCCGAGAGGTGGAAGCGGGTTCCGCACTCGAGGCCATGGTCGGAAGCCAGCACCACGCGGGGGAGGGTGCCGTGGATCCGGGTGTACTCCTCGCGAACGAGCGCGATCTTGCGTGCCACCGATTCGAACGCCCTGGCCAGGGCGGCACGACCCTTGAAGTGCCCGAGCGCATCGGTGGCGGAGATCCAACCCATCCAGGGCTCGTCCGCGTGTTGGAGGGCCTGCTGGGTGATCCACCGCGTCTGGGAGAACGTGAAGCCGCGGGGCAGGGCGTACAGGAAGCCCTCCTGGACGAGTCCCATCCTGGGCCAGCTCTCCAGGCCACTCGGGGTCATGTGCTCGAAGTCCCGCACGAGCACCCCCCGCTCGGGGTCGAACCAGACGGCCTCGTAGCCTTTCGGCTTGAAGGGGTGGATCCCGCGGATGAGGGCTGGGATGGCCACGTAGGTCAGGGAAGGGAAGGTGGAGACCATCCTCGACGGAGGGGGAAAGCCGGGGAAGGCGCCCGCCATCCACGCCCGGCGGGCGATGTCGTAGGGCACGGCGTCCACGAGGACGAACAGGAAGGGGGTCTGGGGCACGCGAACGGGTTGGCGAGGAGGTTGGGGAAGGATACCCTGCCAAGGTGGCAAACGTCATGCGCTCGCGGCTCGCGGCCGTCGTCGGCCCCTTCGCCCTCCTCCCCGTGCGACTCGCGGTGGGACTCGCCGGGATCCTGCACGGCTGGCCGCTCGTCGGCCAGACGCCCGAGGTGACGCGAACGCTCGCCCAGGCCGGGTTGCCCTGGCCCGGAGGGCTGGCCTGGCTGGGCGCCGGCTCCCTGCTCGTGGGGGGCATCCTGGTCCTGGTGGGGTTCCTGACCCGGCTGGCCGCCCTCGCCATCGTCTGTACGGCCGGCCTCGTGGCCTTCCGCCTCCGGTTCGCGAACGGCTGCTTCGGAGACCAAGGGTTCGAGGGGCCGCTGCTGCTCGCCCTCGCCGCGCTCACGCTGGTCCTCGGCGGGCCGGGCCGGGCCAGCATCGACGCGTTCCGGGGCCGGGCCTGATCACCGAGAACGAAGGACGGAAGGCGTGCCCGATCCGGAGGGCTCTCCTGCGCTCGTCTCCTCTGCTGCCTCGAAGGTGGAGCCGGAGGGCGGACGCCGGGCGCCCCCGGTCCAGTGGACCCCGGGCAGCAGCCTGCGGGCGTCGAACGGCCGGTGCTCCGTGAGGCTGGCGCGTGGGTAGGCGAGGCTGCGGAGAAGCTGCAGCCCTTCGGCGTGGCCGTTGCTGGATCGGCCCAGGCCCACCCGTGGGAGCCGGAGGTAGGCTCCGAGCGTGCTCCGGTTGACGTTCAGGCTGCCCGTACGGAGGCGATCCCGGAGTTCTGCCAGGGCGAGATCGTCCGGCCGTGCGAAGACGCTGGTGACCGAGCGGTAGAAGGCCTGGTTGTGGAGCGCCGCGGCCTCCTCCCACTGTGAGACGCGGTAGACGAGGAGGATGGGTCCGGGCGGCTCCTCGTTGAGGACGGTGGGACCGTCCTGCCAACGGATCTCGTAGGCAGCGGGCCGCACGTAGAACCCGCGCCGCCCCTCCACATGCTCGTTGCCGGCCGCGTTCAGGCACGCGTGCCCCTCGCCTTCCAGCGAGCGTGCGTAGCGCCGATAGCGGGTCCGGCGGCTCTCCGAGACCAGAGGTCCCATGAACACGTCCGGGTCGAATCCGTAGCCGATCCGCAGGCGAGCGGCCTGCTCGCCGAGGCGCCGGACGAAGCGGTCGAAGAGGCTCGCGACGACGAGGACGCGGCCCGTGGAGTTGTGCCTCTGGCCTGCCGTGAGGAAGGCTCCGACGAGGACCTCGTAGACGGTGCGGTTCAGGTCCGCACCCTCGAGGACCAGAGCGAGCCCCTTTCCGCCACACTGGTAGATCGCGGGCAGCTCGGGCCGATCGAACAGGGCACGGCGGATCGTGGTGGCGGTCTCGAAGGAACCCGTGAAGAGGATCTGGTCCACGCCGGGATGCAGCACCAACCGCTGTCCGGTGACCGAGCCGGCGCCCTGGACCATGTTGAAGACCCCGCGCGGAAGCCGACAACGATCCCACAGTTCGGCCACGGCCTGGCCGGTGGCGGGCGTGAACTTGCTGGGTTTCAGCACCACGCAGTTCCCGGCGAGCACGGCCATGGCCGAGTGGGTGATCGGCACGAGGAGCGGGAGGTTGAAGGGCGTGATCAGGGCCACGACGCCCCTCGGCACGTGGTCCATCCGGGCGCCGACCTCCTCCACCACCTGGGGGGAGAGCATGGTGACGCCGTCGCCCAGGAGGACGTCCACCATGCGGACGCTGGCAGCCACCTCCTGGCGGGTCTCCCACAGCGGCTTGCCGGTCTCCCGGGTGATCAGGACAGCCAGCTGCTCCTGGAGCGCGATGAGCGACTCCCGCAGCCGCTGGAGCGCCATGGCCCGCTCGCCCACGGGCACTCGCCTCCAGGTCCGCACCGCGCCGGATGCCGACAGGACCGCATCATCGACGTCGCCTTCGCACAAGCAGAACCGTCCGAGGACATCCGACCGATCCCCGGGATTGACGGAGTTGACGTAGCCGTCCACCACCTCGGGCTTGAGGAACGAGCCGTGGATGTAGTCGCCCTTGCGCAGGAGACGGTCATGCGTGAATGGCACGGGTTCTCCGGATCCGATCCCGTAGCCGAGCCTTGGAGCCGTGCAAGGGGGGGAGCGGATAGGGCCGTCCGATGCCGCTCCGGATCGTCTACCTCCTCCCGGCGCCGGGCATCCCGGTGCGCGGGGTGGGAGGGGCTTCCTCCCACGTGCGGGGCCTCACGGAAGGATTCGTGGACCTGGGGTGTGCCGTGCACCTCGTCGCGGTCCGCGCGCTCGGCCGCGAGGGCGCGCCCGAAGGCCCGAGGGGAGTGACCTGGGAGGCGGTGGGGGCACCGAGCAGGCCCTCCTGGCTGCCGAGGCACCTTTCCGAAGTGCGTGCGGCCCGCCGGGTGGCCCGACGAGCCGTTGCCGAGGCACGCGTGCGTGGGGCCGATCTCCTCCTGGAGCGTCATGCCCTCTTCTCGGACGCGGGTCTGTGCGCAGCAGGGCGCTTGAGCCTACCCTGGGTGCTCGAGGTCAACGCGCCCCAGGTGATCGAACGGTGTCGCTTCGAGGACCCTCCCGCACCGGGCCCGGCCCGCGCCTGGGAGCGACGCGTGCTCAAAGCCGCGCCCCGGGTGGCCGCGGTGAGCCGCTGGCTCGCCGAGTGGCTGGTGAACGAGGTGGGCTGCGAGCGCACGCGGGTTCGTCACGTGCCCAACGGCGTCTCGGCCATTGCGGGGGATCGATCCCGGGGCCGCCTGCGGGCCGCCCTGCCCGAGGACGTGTTCGTGATCGGCTTCCTCGGTGCCATCCGACCCTGGCACGGCGTCGAGGCCCTGGCCGCGTTGCTGGACCGGCTCCCGGAGGCTCGCCTGCTGATGGTGGGCGCGGACCGGGAGGGGCACGTCCCGGTGCCGGACCGCCACGTGCATCGGGTGGTGGCCACCGGCCGCGTGGATCCCTTTGAGGTGCCCGATCTCGTCGCGGCCATGGACGTGGGCCTGGCGCCCTACCCGGCGGATGCACCCCCCTGGTTCTGCCCGCTCAAGGTGCTGGAGTACCGTGCCCAGGGCACGCCGGTAGTGGGATCGGACGTGGGGGACGTGCGTTTCTTGACCGGAGACGGTGGCACCGTCGTCGCACCGGGCGACCTCGACGGCCTCGCCATGGCGGTCCAGGCCTGGCGGGGCCGGCGGACCGTGCCCTGGGTACGATCCTGGGGTCAGGTAGCCGGAGAGATCCTGGATCTCGCAGGGCTCACGGGCTCGGTTGGCAACGCGCGCGGGCCCGGGTAGGGGACGGGCCATGCGAGCCTCCTGCGTCCTCCCCTGGTGCGTCTTCGCCACCGCCTGCGACGCATGGCGTCCGGACTTCCTGGAAGTTGCGCCGCGCGCCTGCGATCCCCGGACCGCCTTCTACCCCGATGCGGACGGCGACGGCGTGGGGTCCACGGCTTCGGTGTACATCGGATGCGAGGCCCCCCCGGGCTACGTGACCGTCACCGGCGACTGCGCGGACGACGACCCCACCACGACCGCTTGTCCCGACACGGGCCTGGACACGGGCCTGGACACGGGCCTGGCCGGAAGCGAGAGGTAGAGATGGACCCGATCGTCCACCGCCAGGCGGAGGGCGTTCCGGTGGATCTCGGCCTCGCGCTCCACGCCAGCGGGATGCGGCGGCACTTCGGGATCCTGTTCCACCTCCTGGGCCTGGGTCTCCTGTTCCGTCCCTTCCGGCTCGAGCCCCACTCGGAGGAGCGCATCCGTCGGGCCGTGGAGGCGGGCCCGGTGGTCTACGCGCTCTACAACCGCAACCTGCTCGACTGGCTCGCGCTCAACGTGGCGCTCAACGGCCGGGACCTCCCGCTCGCCTCCTTCACCCCGGGCCTGGGGGTCTTGTGGCTGCTGCCCCTTGGGGAGATCGCCCGCACCTTGCTCTTACGTCTCCAGTGGCGCCGGGAGCGGGGTCCCGTGCCCGATCCGGTGGCGTCCGGCTGGTTGTCCCGACTGCTCGGCACCGGTCGGAACGCCTGCATCTTCATGGTCCCGCCCGACCGCGGGACCTCCCGTCCGGCGCCTGACGTGGCCGAGGCCCTTCTCGAGGGCCAGGAGCGATCTGAGCGGCCGCTCCAGGTCGTGCCGGTGGCCGTGGTCTGGGACCGGGCCCCCCCGCCAGCCCGCACCGAGATCGCCCGGATCGTGCGCGGCAGCTCCGAGACCCCCGGCCCGATCGCGCGCCTGTACAACCTGATGCGGCAGGGGGCGGACGCCATCGTCCAGGCGGGAGAGCCCATCGATCTCCACCGCTTCGTCGAGCATTACCAGGGTGAGACCCCGTCCCGACGGGTCCGCATCCTCCGGGTGGCGCTGCGACGCCACCTCTATCGGGAGCAGTCCGTCGTCCGTGGGCCCCGGGTCCGCTCCCGCGCCTGGATGCGGCGCCTCGTGCTCTCGAGCAAGCCCGTCCAGGACCTCATCCGGCACGAGGTGGCGATCACCGGTCAGAGCGTGGAGAAGGTGCAGAGGCGGGTGGCGGCGACCTACGACCGGATCGCCGCTCAGCTTTCCTTTTCCGTGATGCACGTGGCCTACCGCGCGAGTCGCCTGCTCTTCACCCGGCTCTACAGCGGCGTGGACATCCGGCCGGCGGACTTCGACATCGTCCGCCAGGCTCAGCGCAGGGGCACGCCCATCCTGGTGCCCTGCCACCGATCCCACCTCGACTACCTCCTGATGTCCACCACCCTCTACCAGCACGACCTGGCCATCCCCTACATCGCGGCGGGGCTCAATCTCTCGTTCTGGCCGGTCGGCCCCCTGGTCCGCCGCCTGGGTGCCTTCTTCGTGAAGCGCACCTTCAAGGGCGACCGCCTCTTCGGCACCGTGTTCGCCCAGTACGTACGCCAGCTCGTCCGGGAAGCCTACCCCGTGGAGTTCTTCATCGAGGGGACACGCTCCCGCACCGGGAAGCTGTTGCCGCCCAAGCTCGGTATGGTCGGAATGGTGATGGACGCGGCAGCGAACCTCGCGCGCAAGGACTTCGACGTCACGTTCCTCCCGATCAACATCTCCTACGAACAGATCGCCGAGGAGAAGGCGTACGCTCGCGAGCTGGCCGGGGAGCGGAAGAAGGACGAGTCGCTCGGCGACGTGGCGCGGGCGAGCAAGGTGCTTCGCCACCGTTTCGGTCGCGTCTACCTCCGGTTCGGAACGCCGATCCTGGCGTCCGAGGTGCTGGAGGGCCTGGATCGCCCGTGGGAGGGGCTCTCCAAGGAGCGGCGGAACGAGATCCTCCAGTTCCTGGGCGAGCGGATCCTGCACCGCATCAACCAGCAGGCGGTGGTGCTGCCCACCTCGCTGGTGGCCATGGCGCTCCTCTCACATCGCAAGCGCGGGATCCGCAGGGAGGCGCTGCTGGGTCGCGTCGAGCGCCTGAGAGGGTTTCTCAAGGAGGCGGGTGCCGAGACCAGCGCCACCCTCGCCCATCCGGCGTGGGCCGTGGATCAGGCGCTGCATCGCTTCCTCTCAGGCCGGAAGGTGGTCGCCTTCGAGGACGAGGCGGGCCCGATCTACCGGGTGTCCGACGAGTCCCGCATCACGCTCGACTTCTACAAGAACACGTTGGTCCACTGGTTCGTGCCGGCCTCGCTCCTGGCCCTGGTCCTGCGCTGGCAGGTGCGGCGAGCCGGTGGATCCCTGGAGCACACGCCCGACGGGGGACTGCCCGTGGATCAGGAGGAAGCCGAGCGAACGTTTCGCTTCCTCGCATGGCTCTTCCGGTACGAGTTCGTGTTCGACCCCGAGAGCACGGCCGAGGCGACGCTCGACCAGGCGACGCATCGGCTGGCCGCCTACGGTGCCACGTCGGGAGGGCGCGAGGATCTTCGGATCGCAGATGTGCAGCGGGTTTCCGAAATTGCCTCCCTGCTGTCGAACTTCGTCGAGTCGTACTGGATCACGCTCAAGGCCGCGCACGGGCTGCGCCACCAGGACTTCGACGGATCCACCCTGGTGGCCGCCATCCGGAAGATCGGCATGGGCATGTACCAGATGGAGGAAGTCCGCCGGAGCGAGTCCCTCTCGGTGCTCAACCTGACCAACGCGGTCCGTGCCTTCAAGGAGGAGGGCGTGTTCCGCATGAGGTCGGGGGGAGGGGGCCTGGAGTTCGAGCCCCACGCCTACGACGAGACGCTTCGCCTGCTCGGCGAGCTCATGGAGTAGGGCGGTCTACTTCTTCGGGCCGCTCTCGGGTACCGCAGCCGGAGGGGCCGCCGGGGAAGGCGGCGCGGGCTTCTCGAGAGACGAGAACAGAACGTTGGAAACCCCGAAGGCCCGTGCCTTCTCCCAGGCTCGGGTCGCGGCGTCCAGGTTCCCGCACGCAGCCTCGACGCGGGCGAGGGCGGCCCACGCATACTCGTTGGAGGGCTTCGTCTCGAGGGCCCGGGTCGCGGCCTTGCGGGCCTCGTCCAGCCGACCCGCGGAGGCCTCGGTCCAGGCCAGGTACGCCCAGGCCTGGCCCAGTCGGGGCTGGAGACGGGTCTCCCGGACCAGGAGGCTCCGGGCCTCCTGGAGGGCGGCAGTGGCCTCGTCGGGCTTGCCCCCTCGGGACGACAGTTCGGCGAGCGCCAGCCGTGCAGGGGCGCTGTCCGGGAAATTCCGGGCGAGTGCCCTCAGACCTTGGGTGGCTGCGGGCAGGCCCTCGGAAGCCTCGAGCAGCCGGCCGTAGAACGCGGTGGCAAGGGGATCGTAGGCGAACGTCCCCACCTCGCGGTTCCAGAGATCGAGGGCCGTGGGGAAATCTCCGGCCTGCTCGTAGACCACCGCGAGGGCCAGGCGCGCGGCTGCGCTGGCGTCGGCGGCGCCAGCGGGCGCGGCCAGGTTGAGCGCCTGGCGCAGCGGGCCCTGGGCTTCGTCGAAGCGGGCTTCGCGAATGAGGCCGATGCCGGTCTGGAGCGGAAGGGCCCAGTCGAGGTCGGCATGGGCCTCGTACAGGCGCGACGCCTCGGCGGCCCGTCCGCCAAGGATGTGGATCTGGGCGAGCCAGGCGGCCACGTCCATGCAGGCGTCCAGGTCCTGGGGCTGCACGGAGGCACCGGCCCGTTCCTCCTCGTCCATGGCCTGGATCTCTTCGCGCTGTTCCTTGGGGAGGGCCGTCCAGGCGGCGTACCGATCCAGGCCCTTCTGGAAGGCCTGGCCGGCCTCCTCGAACTGCGCGTCCGTCGTCAGGGCCTGTCCGAGGTGCTTCCAGTAGGAGCAGGGATCGGGATCCAGGCTCGTGGCCTCCTGGGCTGCGGCCACGGCCTCCTTGACCTGCCCACCCGCGAGGAGCAGCGTCGCCTTGCGGTCGAGGGTGGCCGCCTTGCCCTTGCGGGCTGCCTTCTCGGCTTTTTCGTCCTTGGGAGGCTCCTTCTCGGCCTCGGCCTGCTTCTTGGCGAGGGTGTCGAGCACCACGGGTTCGCCCGGCGTCTCCTTGACGTCGGTAATGCGGGCCAGCGCGATGCGGCCGCCCGTGGGATCCACGGCGATGTCGAACTCACGCAGGATGTTGTACCCGATGGACCCGTGCCAGTCCTCGGGCGGGACGAAGCTCAGGCCCTGGTGGCGGTACCAACCCTCGGGAAGCTCTACGGATCCGAGGGAGACGGGTACCCACACCACATCCACGTCGCCCTCGTGCCATCGCGGCACGTCCCCCACGGGGAGGGCCGACGAGAGGGTTCCCATGGACCGGGCGGTGGAGATGCCCAGCGCCGCATCCTGGCCGGCCACCTTGGCGGTGACCACGCCGGCCCACCCTCGGTGGAACTGCTTGCCCATGTAGGTCTTGACGATCCGGGACTCGACCCTCGGGAAGGGCAGGATCGTGCCTCCCGGGACGTCACCGAGCAGGGCGTCGGCCTTGTCTGCCGGCGCGAAGCGCACCACCCCGGCCGAAGGCAGCACGGCGGTCGGGATCCCCAGGGCGCCCACCCCGAGCACCCCCGCTGGGGTGAGCGTGGGGTCCTGCTCG
Source organism: Deltaproteobacteria bacterium (assembly GCA_016927815.1). Lineage (GTDB taxonomy): Bacteria > Myxococcota_A > UBA796 > UBA796 > JAFGLY01 > JAFGLY01. The sequence continues at coordinate 30,985 of JAFGLY010000088.1, forward strand.
ATGGCCCTCACCTCGACGACCACGTCGTCGAGCGTGAGGCCACCGACGACGAGCGTGTCGATGCGGCTGGTCTCCACCTTGCCGCCGGCCTTCCACTTGATCTTGTCGCCTTTGCGCCCGAACGAGATCCAGCGATTCTTGTTCCGGGTCTTCTTGGAGAGGCCCAGATCCTTCACGACGTCGGGCGACACCTGGATGCCGTTGGATCCGAGGTCGAGACGAAAGAGGTACTCCTTCTCGCTGTCCGCCGCGAACTTCACCTTCACGCAGGGATAGTCGAGGCGGTACATGGTGAGCGGGACCTCGACCACGTCCGCGATACGCGCCTCGCCCACGGCCCCCGTCCACTTGTCGAGCCGAGAACCGGCAGTTGCCGTGGAGGGAAGGCAAAGGGCCAGGATCATGAGAGCGTTCATCGCTGACCTCCAAGAGACGGGGGGGGTTATCCTCTTGCCCCGGCGAGAGCCACCAGACCCCGCGCACCGGAGCCGTTCTGCGAAGGCCCGGGAGTTCGGGTTCCTTTGCGAGAGCCCAGGAGGCGGGATACCGCCAGCCCCCGGGACGACCGCTCGGGGTCCTCCAGGCACGCTTCCGAGGAGAACGTCATGTCCGCCACGATCTTCGACGTCCACGCCCGCATGATCCTCGACTCCCGCGGCAACCCCACCGTGGAGGTGGAGGTCGTCACCGAGGACGGGGTGGTGGGCCGGGCAGCCGTGCCGTCCGGTGCGAGCACCGGCACGCACGAAGCCGTGGAGTTGCGGGATGGAGACAAGGCTCGGTGGCTCGGGAGGGGAGTAGACAGTGCCGTCAACAACGTCGTTGTTGCCCTGGCCGGTCATCTCGTCGGCCTGGACGCTACCGATCAGCGGGGGATCGACCGGCTCCTGTGCGAGGTGGACGGCAGCCCGAACAAGAAGAACCTGGGGGCCAACGCGATCCTCGGATGTTCACTCGCCGTGGCGAGGGCCGCGGCGCTCTCGCTCGATCTCCCGCTCTACCGGTACATCGGCGGGACCAACGCCTGCGTGCTGCCCGTGCCGCTCCTGAACGTGCTCAACGGCGGGGCCCACGCGGACAACGGCCTGGACATCCAGGAGTTCATGTTGGCTCCTGCCGGCTTTGATCGGTTCTCGGACGCCCTGCGTTGCGGCACCGAGATCTACCACGCCCTCAAGGCGGTCCTGAAGGGCCGGGGACTCTCCACGGCGGTAGGCGACGAGGGAGGATTCGCTCCCCGTCTCGAACAGGACACCGAGGCCCTCGATCTCCTGCTCCATGCCATCGAGAAGGCCGGTTATGAGCCGGGCAAGCACGTCTTCCTCGCCCTGGACGTGGCGGCCAACGGGTTTTGGGACGAGGAGGCCGGGGTCTACCGGCTCAGGAACCGCGAGGGGGGGGTTTCATCGGCCGACATGGTCGAGTTCTACGCGGGGCTCACGGCACGGTACCCGCTGTTCTGCATCGAGGATGGCCTGGCAGAGGACGACTGGGCGGGCTGGACGGCGCTCGAGACCCGCCTCGGCGACCGGACCCAGCTCGTAGGCGACGACCTGTTCGTCACCAACACGGAGCGGATTCGGCGCGGCTTCTCGGAACGGGCGGCAAACGCCGTCCTCATCAAGGTCAACCAGATCGGCACGCTCACGGAAACCCTCGACGCCATCGCACTCACGCACCTCCACGGGTGGCGCACCGTCGTGTCCCACCGCTCGGGCGAGACCGAGGACACCTTCATCGCGGATCTCGCGGTGGGAGCAGGAACCGGGCAGATCAAGACCGGCGCTCCGTGCAGGACGGAACGGATCGCGAAGTACAACCAGCTCCTCCGGATCGAAGAGGAGTTGGGGGACGCTGCACGGTTCGCCGGCCTCTCGGCAATCCAGCGCAGCTCCTGACGCGGATCCGTTCTGGGGGAGAGGTGGATCGGACCGGAGGGGTGCTGGGGGAGTCGCACGGGAGAGCAGGATCGGGCATCCTCTCCCGGACTTGCGCTGCGGCGCCAGGCTACCGCGGCGCCTCGAGCGAGGCGCCGGTCACCGGCGAGAACTCCTTGGGAGGGCGCTCCTCGAGCACGACCCAGTCCTCGGCGAAGGTGTACCCGAGCGTCTCGAAGGCCTCGATGACGTTGGTGGCCACGCGCCTGCGCGTGGGCTTCCGGGGCCAGCCGACGATGGACCGCATCTCGAAGGACAGGATCGGGTCGGGTTCGGTGTAGCAGAGCACGAGGATCCGGATCTCGCGCCCGAGCGTGTTGCCAGGCTGGAAGAGAGGGAAGATCCAGACGATCTGGCTGGTGGGCGGAAGGAACGAAGGTCGGTAGTCCTGGGCCACGCGAACGGGGTAGTGCGCGGTCCCCCGGACCTCCACGAGCCCCTGGCCGGGCGCGAGGTCCTCGACGCTCACCTGCTGGGGCTTGGTGGCACAGCCCCGTACACCGACCCAGGATCCCAGCATGGCGAGGGCGATCCCGATGGCGACGACCGGCGCGATCCACCATAGGAGGTGCTTCCTCGAACCCATGTCGTCGCGTGCTCCACGAGGACGGGGTCTAGCCCGAAACGATGAGCGGTGCAGCCTGGGACGGGCCCTTGTCCTCCACCGGTCCTGAGGACGGTGGGCGCCCGACGGCATAGGACGGAGGTGTGGCGTGTTGCCCCTGAGGTCGGGCCGTCTTGAAGCCCGTCCTCGATCCCTCTTTTCGAAAAGGAGACCTTACAAATTCCATCATCTGCGGGTGCCCTGCGGCATGCCGCTTGTTGCCCCGGCGGAGCGCCCCACGAAGGCCCGCTGGGGGCATCCCCTCGCCGACCATTGCGTTGAAAGGCAGGGCCCATTGACCTCCTCCTCCGCCTCTCCCGAAACCCCGGATTTCCACCCCTCCGACCCAGCCGACCTCTCCACAGCCCTTTCCACCCTGGCCGCGGACCAGACGCGCCACCTCGGAGAACTCATCGCCCGAGCACGGCGCGCGGCGGAGATCGCCGCTGCCCTGGATCCGGGGCCCCTGAAGACCGACGCCGAGTCTCGCCATTCCGGACTGGCCCGGGCCATCGCCACGCTCCTGGGCTTCTGGCACTCCCTGGGCGGCACCGTGCACCTCGACCCGCCTCCCGTGGTGGAGGAGCCGTTGCCCCCGGCCCCGCCCCTTCGGCTCCCGGTCGCGGCGCCTGCGGCAGCGCAGCCCGCTCTCCAACCCGTCGAACCGACCCGACCCCCGGCCCCACCCCATCCGGCCGTGGAGACCCCCGCCCGGCGGTCGCCTCCGGCTCCCCGGCCCGAGAAGCCACCCGAGCCCACCGCGGGCGGCGACGCATGGGTCGTGGACCTCGGGTCGATTTTGCGGGAGATCCCCCTGTCCTCCAATACCCAGGAGGAGATGGACGCCATCCTCCGCGCGGCCAATGCATCCTTCACACGGTGGGCCTCCTTCCCCCGGCCCGTGCAGCGGGCCCTGGTGGGGAACCTGGCCTGCCGGTTGCGACACCTCCAGGATCACCTGGGCGTGTCCGGGACGCGCCTGGACACGGCCTTTCGAAGCCTCACGCGGTTCTCCAAGTCCTTCCAGCCGGGCTGGGTCAACGGGCTCACGCGCGGTCGGGGTCCCGCCGCCGACTCGTGGGCCGACGAGGGTCGCACGTGGTGGGACCAGCTCAGGCTCTCCACCGAGACCCCGAAACAGGACGCGGTCGTCCCGCAAACACCTCCCACCGCAGAGGAGCACCTGGAGGGTGTCCGCCGGTGGATCCAGGAGTGGCGCGAGGCCCCTCCCGTCGCCAAGGGCATGTGCCTGGACAAGAGCCTCGACGCAATCCGCAAGGCCCGGGACGCCGGCCTGCCCCCCACGCATCCAGAGCTCTGTGCGCTAGCAGGGGAGATCTACGACCACCTCGACGTGAGCCTCTTCCGCGCGCTGCGACAGGCCATCCGCGATCTCGAGATGGCCGACAAAGAGGAGCGGACCGGGGAGGCACCCAAGCCCATCCCCTCGACCTGGCCCTGGTGGAGCCACACCGTGGGTCGACGTGCGCTCCTGTCCGGAGGCGCACCCGAGGAGGGCCACCGGGTGGCTATCGAGGAGGCCTTCGGGTTCGCCGCCCTGCAGTGGGCTCCGCTGGCCACCCCCGAGGACGTCCTGTCGGTCCGGGAGCGGGTCCTGGCGGGCGACACCGACCTCGTCATCGTGCTGGCCAGCCGGATCTCCCCCGACGCGGATCGGCCCATCGTCCGAGCCGCCCAGGAGGCCGGGATTCCCTGGGTCCACGTGGAGCAGGGCCAGGGGGTCACGCGGATCCGCATGGCCATCGAGCGCTACCTCCAGCCCGACAGCCAGCCCGAGCCCTGACGCAGCGCGCGTTGACACCCTCCGGGCGCCCCCGTATGTTGCCCCGCCACGCCGACCCGAGACCCGGTTCGGCTTCCGTTCCCCTCGTCCCAGGAATGCGCATGGCAACCCAGAAATGCATCGTGAAGTCCAGACCCGAGGTGGGTGGGCTCTCCTTCGAGGACCGGGAGATCCCGAAGCCCGGCATCGGAGAGATCCTCATCCGGAACCGCGCCACGGCCATCTGCGGAACCGACTCCCACATCTACAACTGGGATGCCTGGTCCCAGCGCCGGGTCCAACTGCCCCGCATCATCGGCCACGAGTTCGCGGGAGACGTCGTCGAGGTGGGTCCCGGCGTGCGCCACATCAAGGTGGGCGACTTCGTCACGGGCGAGGGTCACATCACGTGCGGCTTCTGCCGGAACTGCCGCATGGGCCAGGGCCACGTCTGCGAGTCCTGGAAGGGCATCGGCTACGACATCGACGGTTGCTTCCGGGAGTACCTCTGCCACCCGGAGGCCAACACCGTCATCAACGACAAGAACCTCGACCCCCGCGTGGCAGCCATCCAGGATCCGCTGGGGAACGCAATCCACGTGGTCTTCGCCGCCGACTGCGTGGCCAACCGTGTCGCGGTCTTCGGACTCGGACCCGTCGGGATGCTCGCGGTGGCCGTGCTCAAGGCCATCAGCGCGGCCGAGATCTTCGCGGTGGGCCGCAAGAACCCCTACCGACTCGACATGGCCAGGCGGCTCGGTGCCCACCACGTGATCGCTTCCAACGACGTGGACGTGGTCCAGTACATCAAGGACCACACCGATGGGAAGGGTGTGGACGTGGTGCTCGAGATCTCGGGAAACCCCAAGGCGGTGCAGGACGGTCTGAAGAGCCTGCGCATGGGCGGGGACCTGGTCCTCATCGGGACCTCCAACGAGAGCAGCACCATCGACCTCGCCGGGGACGTGGTGTTCCGATCCACCCGCATCCACGGGGTCACCGGCAGGAAGCTGTGGGACACCTGGTACAAGATGAAGGGCCTGCTCGCGTCCGGGAACCTCGACGTCGAACCCATCATCACCCATACCCTGCCCTTCGCCGAGTACGAGAAGGGCTTCGCGCTCATGAACTCCGGCAACTGCGGAAAGGTCGTCCTGACCTTCTAGGCTTCGCTCCTTTACTTCCAGAGGATTCTCCATGTACGGTACGTTCCAGGGCCAGCTCACCGACACCCTCAACGCCATCCAGGACGCCGGCACCTACAAGAACGAGCGTGTCATCCTGTCTCCGCAAGGTGCCTCCATCCGCGTGAACCAGGGCGAGGTGCTCAACTTCTGTGCCAACAACTACCTGGGTCTCTCCAGCCACCCGGAGCTCATCCAGGCGGCCCACGAGGCGCTCGACCGGTACGCCTTCGGCATGTCGTCCGTGCGCTTCATCTGCGGCACCCTCGACGTCCACCGGGAGCTCGAGCAGAAGATCGCGGCCTTCCTCGGCACCGAGGACGCCATCCTCTACTCCTCCTGCTTCGACGCCAACGGCGGCGTGTTCGAGGCGCTCTTCGACGAGAACGACGCCATCATCTCCGACGCGCTCAACCACGCCTCCATCATTGACGGCGTCCGGCTCTGCAAGGCCAAACGCTACCGCTACGCCAACAACGACATGGCCGACCTCGAGGTCCAGCTCGAGCGGGCCCGCGCCGAGGGCGCCCGCAACAAGGTCGTCGTGACGGACGGCGTCTTCTCCATGGACGGCATCATCGCCAACCTCAAGGGCATCTGCGATCTGGCCGAGAAGCACGACGCGCTGGTCATGGTCGACGACTCCCACGCCAGCGGGTTCGTAGGCCCCACCGGCCGTGGAACGGCCGAGCACAACGGCGTGATGGGTCGGGTGGACATCATCACCACCACGTTCGGCAAGGCCATGGGCGGTGCGTCCGGCGGTGTCACGGCCGCGCACCGGGAGATCGTGGACCTGCTCCGGCAGCGGTCCCGACCCTACCTCTTCTCGAACTCCCTGGCGCCCGCGATCGCCGCGGTCACGGTCAAGGTCATCGACATCCTCGGCCAGTCCACGGAGCTGGCCGACCGGGTCAAGGCCAACGCCACCCGTTTCCGCACGGGCATGGAGAAGGCCGGGTTCACGCTGCGCGGAGCGGGACACGCCATCGTGCCGGTGATGATCGGCGACGCGCGCCTCGCCTCCGAGATGGCCGACGCCATGCTGCAGCGAGGCATCTACGTGATCGGGTTCTCCTACCCGGTGGTGCCCAAGGGCCAGGCCCGCATCCGGGTCCAGCTCTCCGCGGGCCATACCCCCGAACAGGTCGATCGCTGCATCGCCGTCTTCACCGAGGTGGGGCGGCAGATGGGGATCGTCCCGTAGGGAGGCGGGTGCGTCCGGGGTACGGCGCTCACCACACCCCGGGCACGAGGCGCCAGCGGACCCGCGACGCGTAGTCCGCGTAGCCGGGCAGGTGTCCGTGCAGGAAGCGATCCTCGGCAGCCGTGCGCACGAAGACGAGGACGAGCACGACGAGCGCGGGCACGAACGCGGCCGAGGCGCCCAGGAGCAGCGGGAACCCGGGCACGGCCAGAAGGCTGCCGGC
>JAFGLY010000012.1 GCA_016927815.1 Deltaproteobacteria bacterium
ACTTCTTCTTGATCACCGCTCGCCAGCCCGTGGCGTGGGGCAGGGGCATCCCGGTCTCCACCTTGACGCTCTGCACGGGCTCGACGGAATAGAACAGGGCTGGATCGATGGACCGTGCCAGCTGGATGAGCTTGGGCAGCTTGCGGCGCGGGCACACCATGTAGAGCAGGGTCACGTCGCCCTCCAGCCCATGCCCGAGGAAGCTGGTCACCGGCTGGCCGGTGGCTCGAATGGACGCGGCGATCTCGGTTCCCGGTCGAGCCGTGACGATGCGCACCACGCACGAGCCCATGGCGAGCGCCCGCTCGATCCCGATGCCCACGGCGTTGCCCGCGGCGAAGCCCCCCGCGTAGGCCAGCAGGAGGATCGGGCTCTCCTGGAGGCGGGTGATCACCTGGGAGACCGCGAAGGCCCACAGCAGCACCTCGAAGAAGCCCAGGACGACCGAGAAAGAGATCCGGCCCTGCACCACGGAGATGGTGCGGAGCGTGCCCATCGAGACGTCCGTGATGCGCAGGCAGAAGATGAGGAGGGCGAGCCCCCAGACCGGCAGGGTGTTGAACCACTCCACGGCACACCTCCGACGGTCCGGGGTCTATCGCGGCGGGCCGGGGGCCGGCGCGTCGGGGCCGGGGCCCATGGGGCGAGGACAGCCTCCCCGCCGGAGGCCCTACCAGAGCATCAGGCCCGTCAGGGGATCCAGCTTCCGGACGAGCTGGATCCGGTCCAGGGCGACCAGGGTGAACTCGAGCGCGAACACGCGGCATCCGGGCAGGGCGTGACCGCCCCGGACGGCCAGGTCGCGGCCGGCCACGGCGAGATGGAGGTGCACGAACGGTGACGTGTCGCGCTCCGAGAGATTTCCCAGGCAGGACACGACCTCCAGCGGGCCCTCGAACGTGCGCTCCTCGTAGACCTGGGCGACCGGGTCGTACCACCCGAGGTGGGCCCGTTCCAGCGCCCCGATGCCCAGGATCGCACCGGTCCGCACGCCGGCGGCCGCGCAAGCGCCCAGCAGGCCTTCGAGGAGGTCGTCCCCCCGATCGAGGCGGCCGAGGACGACCCGTGGGTCGGTGCAGCAGACAGGGTCCACGTGGCCTCCGGTGCGGGAGCAAGCCCTATCCGGTACGCCGCTCCCGGGCCGGGGTGCTTCGGCCGGGTGCGGCCGGGTCGCGGTGGCGACCGGCGCACGCTACCCAAGGACCCGTGGCTCCTCCCCGCGTGAGTGTCCTGATGCCGGTCCGCGATGCCGCCGCCACGGTCGCGGAGGCGCTGGACAGCCTGTTCGCCCAGACCCTCGCCGACTTCGAAGTGGTCGTCGTGGACGACGGCTCCACGGACGAGACGCCCGACATCCTCTCCCGTGCGGCGTGCGATCCCAGGGTCCGCGTGCTGCCTCGCCCGGCACGCGGGATCGTGGCGGCCTTGAACGAGGGCCTCGCCGCCTGCCACGCCCCCTTCGTCGCCCGCATGGACGCGGACGACGTCAGCCTCCCGAACCGGCTGGCCGCCCAGGTCCGGTGGCTCGCGTCCCGGTCGGACCTCGCGGCCGTGGCCTGCCTCGTCCGGTGTGTGCCGGAGGACGACCTGAAAGACGGGATGCGGGCCTACGAGAACTGGATCAACCACCTCGTGGATCCGGACGCCATCCATCGCGAGATCTACGTGGAGTCGCCCTTGCCCCATCCGGCCGTGCTGGTGCGGCGATCCGTGCTCCTGGCCGCAGGGGGGTGGAGGCACGGGGCCTTCCCCGAGGACTACGATCTCTGGCTGCGCCTCGACGCCGCCGGTGCCCGGTTCGCCAAGGTGCCCGAGGTGCTCCTGCACTGGCGGGAGGGCGGCCGACGCCTGTCGCGGGTGGATCCCCGCTACTCGGCGACGGCTTTCCTGGCCTGCAAGGCGGAACACCTGGTCTCCGGGTTCCTTCGCGAACGCCCCGCCGTCCAGGTGTGCGGTGCCGGACGGGACGCCAAGGCCTGGGGCCGGGAGCTGGGCCGCCGTGGCATCCGGGTCGAGCGGTGGTTCGAGGTGGATCCTCGGAAGATCGGACAGACCGTGGCCGGGGCCCGGGTGCTTCCCTGGCCGCCCTCGATCGTGCACCGCGATCGGCCCCTCCTCGCAGCCGTGGGGCGACCCGAGGCACGGGCCCGGATTCGAGCCGACCTCGAGGCTCGGGGCTGGCGGGAAACCGTGGACTGGTGGGCCGTGCAGTAGGTCCTGGGATGGCTCCGGCGGGTTAGAGGCCAGGGAGCCCCGAGGATCCCCGATGTCGGACGTCGGAACCCAGCAGCCCATCGTGAACATCGAGGAAGAGGTCCAGGCCGCCTACCTCGACTACTCGATGTCGGTCATCATCGGCCGCGCGCTGCCCGATGTCCGCGACGGGCTGAAGCCCGTTCATCGGCGCATCCTGTACGCCATGTTCCGCGAAGGGATGCTCGCCAACCGGCGGTACTCCAAGTGCGCGGGCGTGGTCGGCGAGGTGCTCAAGAAGTACCACCCACACGGGGACTCCGCGGTCTACGACGCGCTCGTCCGCATGGCACAGCCCTGGAACATGCGCCACCCCCTGGTGGACGGCCAGGGCAACTTCGGCTCCGTGGACGGCGACGCGGCTGCGGCCTACCGGTACACCGAGTGCCGGCTGACCCGGCTCGCCGAGCAGCTCCTATCGGACATCGATGAGGAGACCGTCGTTCTGGGGCCCAACTTCGACGGATCCGACGAGGAACCCCTCGTGCTGCCGGCTGCGTTCCCCAACCTGCTGGTCAACGGATCCGACGGCATCGCGGTGGGCATGGCCACCAAGATCCCGCCGCACAACCTGGGGGAGACCATCGACGCCTGCATAGCCCTGCTCGACGACCCGGAGACCACGGTGGAGGGCCTCATGCAGCACATCCCAGGCCCCGATTTCCCCACGGGGGCCACCATCTTCGGTCATGCCGGGATCCTCGAGGCCTACCGCACCGGCAAGGGCCGCGTGGTGGTGCGGGGCCGGGCCGAGTTCGAGGAACTGGAGGGCGGGCGCCAGGCCATCGTCATCGACGAGCTCCCCTTCCAGGTCAACAAGGCCCGGCTCGTGGAGGACATCGCCGATCTCGTGAAGGCCAAGCGGATCGAAGGGATCTTTGCTCTGCGGGACGAATCCGATCGTACCGGCATGCGGGTGGTGGTCGAACTCAAGCGGGACGCAATGGGCGAGATCGTGCTCAACCAGCTCTTCAAGCACACGCTGCTTCAAAGCACGTTCGGCGTGATCCTGCTGGCCATCGTCCACGGACGCCCCCAGACCCTCGACCTCAAGGAGGTCCTCCAGCAGTACCTGAGCCACCGCCGGGTGGTCATCACGCGGCGCACCCAGCACCGACTCCGCAAGGCCCGCGATCGGGCCCACGTCCTGGAGGGCTTCCGCATCGCGCTCGACCACCTCGACGCGGTGATCCGGCTCATCCGGGCGAGCCGCACCGTGGAGGAGGCCCGCGAGGGACTGCAGTCCACCTTCGGCCTCACGCTCACGCAGGCCCAGGCCATCCTGGACTTGAAGCTGCAGCGCCTCACCGGCATGGAGCGCGAGAAGATCGAGACCGAGTACCAAGCCATCAAGGCAGAGATCCAGAATCTCCTCGCTGTCCTGGCCGACAGCGCCCGGCTGGCCGCCGTCATCCGGGAGGAGCTGCTCCAGATCCGGGACGCATACGCCCAGCCACGCCGCACGCGCATCGTCGAGGACGTGGGAGAGCTGTCCATCGAGGACCTCGTGGCGGAGGAGGACCAGATCATCACGATCACCCGCCGGGGCTACATCAAGCGCACCTCCCAGGCCGAGTACGAGGTCCAACGCCGGGGCGGCATGGGGCGGAAGGCCATGGAGACCCGCGACGAGGACTTCGTCTCCAACATCTTCGTGGCCAATACCCACGGCTGCATCCTCGCCTTCACCAACCGGGGTCGGATGTACCGGCTCCCGGTATACGCCCTTCCCGAGGGCGGCCGTGCGGCCCGGGGGCGGCCCATCGTGAACCTCCTGCCGCTCCAGACCGACGAGGAGGTCAAGGCCGTGCTCGCGGTCCGGTCCATGGAGGGCGACGAGGACCTGCTCTTCGTGTCCAGGAGGGGGCTCGTCAAGCGCACGCCCCTCGCAGCGTACGTCAACGTCCGCGCCACGGGCATCCTGGCCTGCGAGATCGAGGAAGGGGACGAGTTGCTCATGGTCCGACTCGCCGGGCCCGACACCAGCGTGCTGCTCACCACCCGGGACGGCATGGCCATCCAGTTCGCCGGGGATCAGGTTCGACCCATGGGCCGGATCACCCGCGGGGTGAAGGGCATCGACCTGGATCCGGACGACCGCGTGGTGGACGCAGAGCTCATCCAGGCGGACGAGATCGGCACGCTGCTCACGGTCACCAGCCAGGGCTACGGCAAGCGCACCGCGGTGGGTGAGTACCGCCTCCAGAACCGCGCCGGAAAAGGGCTCATCGCCATCCGGACCGGGGGCCGCAACGGTCACGTGGTGGGCGCGCTCTTCGTCCGCGAGGGCGACCGCGTGATGCTCGTGACCGACACGGGCCGGGCCATCCAGATGCCGGTGGACGGCATCCGTGTGGTGGGTCGCAACACGCTGGGTGTCCGCCTCATGCGGGTGGAGGAGGGAGAGCGCATCGTGGCGTTCGCCCGGGTGGCCGACCCGGACATCGAGGACGACACTCAGGAGATCGTGGAGGAGTAGGGGCCGAGCCGTGCGCCGCGTCGAGGCGGACCGCATGCCCGCTCCCGTGCCGACGGCGACGCTCCAAGGTCCGACGACCCTGGAGCTGGTCCCAGGACCTGCGGTATCCTGCGGTCGTGATCCCGGAGGTCCGCAGGTGAGCACCGGCGCTGTGTACGCTGCGGCCGTCCTGACCTCGATGGGAGGGTGCGTGTTCCCGGCGCCGGACGCCTGGGAGGACACGGGTCCCGAGGATCTTCCCTGTGACGAGCACTGGCCCGTCGTCATCGTGGGCGGCGGCCCTGCAGGCCTCGCGGTCGCGGGAGAGGTGGGCGGGGCCCTCCTCCTCGAGGCCAGCGGCGTTCTCGGCGGGCGATACGGGCTGTCCTCGCAGTTCCTGGTGGGCACGGAGGAGCAGTACGCCCTCGGGTTCGAGGACAGCCCGGAGGTGGCCGAGGCCGACTGGCCCGTACTCACCGGGGGCGAGGCCACGGCCGACACGATCAGGTTCTTCGCGGGGACCCGGCTGGTGTACGATCGCTGGCGTTCCATGGGGTTCCAGTTCGGGGTCATGGCACTCGGGAACCCCTTTCTCAGGGAGCATCCCCGGACCCACTTCCTGGTCGGCGACGTGGGACCCGGCCAGGCCCTAATCGACGCCGTCCGGACGGACGTCGAGATCCGCCTGTCCACGCCGGCCGAGTCCATCCGGGTGGAGGGGAGTCGCGTGGTGGCGGTCGAGACCGCCGAGGCGACGCTCTGCACCCCGATCGCAGTGGTGGCCACGGGAGGCTATGCGGCGAACCTGGAGATCCTCGCACTCGCGGCCGAGAATCCCGACGGAGCGTGGGGAGGGAGTGTCGACACCGTGCCCCCGAGAGGCCAGGCCATCCTGTGGGCCCGGGCTGGGGGCTGGGGGATCGCCGGCCTGGAGGACGTGGGCTGGTTCCGGCGCTCCCTGGGGATCCCGGACGAGTACGGCCGGCCCGTCGAACCCGACGTCTCCAGCGTGGTCCCGTGGTTCTGGACCGACCAGGACGGCACCCGCTTCGTGGACGAATCCATGACCGCGAGCGTCCTGCTCTCCACACCGTACCGCGCCCACGCGCCGGTGTGGGGGTTCGGTCCGAGGGACGCCCTGTTGGCTTCCCTCCGGACCGACGGGGACCGACGCGCCTTCAACGCGGCCGTCGAGGCCGGAGAACGGATCGTCTGCAGGCCCGACGCCCCAACCGTGGCCGAGGCGGTCGGAGTGGACCCCGAGGGCCTGGCCACCACCCTGGACGAGATCGCCTACGTGGTGATCCATGGCGCCGAGGACTCGGTCGGGCGCTTCGGCGGCACCTTCCCTCCGCTCTCGGACGGAGGCTGGTGCGCCTTCCTGCCCGGACAGGTAGCCTCCAAGACCTACGGGGGGGTCACGGTCGATGCCCATGGGCAGGCCCTGGATACGCTCGGGGCCCCCATCGAGGGGCTGTACGTGGTGGGGGAGGCTGCCGGCATGGCAGCGCCCGGCCTGGGCGGTCGTTCCGGTTTCGACGGCTCCGTGTCCGCGGCCTTGTGGTCCGGGTGGCGCACCGGCGCCTGGATCGCGGCCCAGCTGGCGGAACAGGAGGACTCGATCACGAGCCACGCCCGGTGACCCTCCTCGTCGGAGGGCCATCGAGTACGGGGCGCATGGGACGGGTTGTTCGACGGCCGCAGCACGAGCAGAGGTGAGATAGGCGGGCCATGTGCAGGCCCCTTCCTCCCTCCCCCGTCTCCGACCGGCGGTCCTGGTGGCCACGGGCGTCCTGGTCCCCGCGTGCGCCTCCTCCCCTGCCCCGTGGCTCCTCGAGGACAGCCTGGATCAGGTCGAGGCGTGGGCGGCCACGCCCGTGGACGTCACGGGTCGGGTCCTGGACGAGGAGGGCGCACCGGTGGCCGAGGCCGGGGTCCGGGTGGGCGACCGTCTCACCGTGACCGACCAGGCCGGCACCTTCCGCCTGGCCGGCCTGCCACGCGCCAACGACTGGCTCGTGATCGAGGCCGACGGGTTTCGGCCCCGGACCCTGGGGATCCACCTGGCGACACCCCTGGACAGCGACGTCGTAGAGGTCACGGTGATGCTGATCCCGAGGTGGGCGGGGTCGACGCGCTTCCTGTTCACCGGTGACGTCGCGATGGGACGTCGCTTCCTGGACACGGACGACTCGACGCCCCGCGGCGAGATGCCTCCGGATGATCCGAACGCATGGATCCAGGTGTCCGATCCGGTGGCGGGCAGCCTGGAGCTGGTCCGGTTCGTAGAGCCCCTGTTCGCCTCAGCCGACTACCCGGTGGTCAACCTCGAGAGCCCGGTCACCGATGATCCAGCCACACCCCACGAGGAGAAGGAGTACGCCTTCTTCACGCTGCCGGGCTCCCTGGCGGCGCTGAGGGCGCTCGGCGTCCGCGGGGTGGGGCTCGGCAACAACCACGTCTACGACTACCTGGATGCCGGCGTGGCCGACACCCTCCGGCACGTCGATGAGGCCGGCCTGTCGCGGGCGGGCGTGGGGATGGACGAGGACGAGGCGTGGAGCCCTTGGTGTGCGGATCTCGAGGGACGCACCTACGGGTTCGTCTCCGCTACCTCGGTGACCGGCTACCAGTTCGACATCGACTATGTTGCATCCGAGGAAAAAGCCGGTGCTGCAGACCTTACGCAGGACGGAGCTCTTCATGACACCATCGCCTCCGTTCTTGTCGAAGGGAGGACCCCCATCGCGATGCTGCACGGAGGCGTAGAGCACTCCTGGTTTCCGAGCGATTTCATCCGCGAGCGCTTCTCCAGGGCCATCGCGGACGGAGCGGCCCTGGTCGTAGGGCACCACCCCCACGTGGGTCAGGGCTTCTCCGAGGTGGACGGCGCCCTCGTGGCCTGGAGCCTCGGCAACTTCCTCCTGGACCAGGAGCGCCTGGAGACCTTTCTCGGGGAGGTGCTCCTGGTGGACCAGCGGGGCCGAGATCGGCTCCACGCCGAGGTGATCCCCATCGTGCTTGACGCGTTCCGCCCCCTGGGGCTCTCCGGCGAGACGGCGGACCGCTTTCTCCGGACGCTGGCCGAGTCCACCGAGGCGCCCCTCGCGGTGGTGAGCCAGGCCGGCACGGGATGGATCCTGGACACAAGCGATCCACGCATCGAGAGCCGGGATCGGGAGGTCGTCGTCCCGGTCCTGATCCCGCCGGGAACCCACGGGGTCGTGGACTTGAGAGAACTGGCGCACCCCGGCGAGAGCCTGGCCCGTGCGATCCTGGACGCTCGAGCCGAGGCCACGGGTCGCGTGGGACGGGACCTCCTCGGGTTCGGGTCCTTCGAGGACGACGACGTGGATGGCGAGATCCTGGAGGCATCCCGCTGGGAGCTCGAGGGGGAGTCCCGCGCGTTGTGCGTGGAGGCGCCTCACCGGGGTACGGCCGCCCTGTGCTCCTTCCGGGACGACCGGAACCACCAGGACTCCGTCACCGCCTTTCGCCACCGGGTCCGTTTCAGACCCGACGCGCTGGGGGTGCCGGGCACGGACCTGACCGTCCTGTCCTGGGTTCGGGGCTCCGGTGCGGGCGAGGTCTCTCTGGTCACGCGCTGGGCGGCCTCCGAGGGAGAACGGGAGTTCGGGGGCGACACCTGCGAGGGACCGTCGGGGTCCTTCGACTGGACCCTGCTCGCGTGCGATCTCGCGGCTCCCGAGGGTGCGGGCGGCGACCCCGAGCGCGATCCCGGGGCGATTCGGCTCCGCCTCCACCATGCTCCTCCGGACCAGGGCTCGGGCGTCGCGGTGTTCGACGATGTGGCCGTGGTCTCCTGGGAGGAGCCCCTCGACCTGGTAGCGGGCGCCGACCTGGAGATTCCCCATGGCCGGGACTTCTTGAAGATCTGGGGTGAACCCGGTCTCTGGAACCTCCACCTGGTCTTCCGATCCCTGGCGCTCCGTGAAACATCGGCAACACCGGGGACCCGGTGCGGCACTGCAGTCGCGGTTCCCCAGGCCCCGAAACCCTACCCGGCGGTCCACTGCGCCTGTTCGGCCGACAGCCGGTGAGCCTGGATGCGGGGAGCCCGGGCTCGTCCCCCGGCGTGGTGTCGAGACGCGGGGCCGGTTGTACGACCTTGGAGGGGTGCGCCGAGGGCTCGGGCGCGACGGATGGCGTGCAGAAGGGAGCGCCCCTCCCGGCGTCGTCTCCGCGAGTGGAGGAGCCTATTTCCGGCCGAGGACTCGCTCCGCCTCCACGAGCGCATCCTGGTAATCGGTGACGGCACGCTGGCGGTCGGCTTCGGACGGCCACCCGGCGGCGAGATCTGCCTCGACGAGGAGCCGCTTCATGCGGGCAGCAGACTCCTGTACCTTCGCCGCCTCCCTCGCTGCCGCATCCTGCGCTTGGAGGGCCTCAGCCTCATCGACCGCGGCATTGCGTAGCGCGCTGCCCCCAACCCCGGCGCAGACCGCGAGGATGGCGAGGGCGAGGGCGCTCCTCGTCCCCCGCTTGGTCTCCATCATCCATCCCATGCAGGCAAGGACCGCCGATACCGCTGCGACGCCAAACAAGAAGTCCGACACGTTCACCTCCTAGGCCCCAGCCTACCACAGTCCCGTCGCGTGCGACGTCGTCGCCGTGGCGGGCCCCGCTGTCGGCGTCGGGGGGTCTGGCCCGGCCGACTCGGAGAGGGCGAGGATGCAGGCGCACAGGTCCGGGCTCATGCCGGCGTCGATCGCGAACCGGATGAAGCCCTGCAGCCCGTCTGGCAGCGCCTCGTCCCGGAGCCGGCGCGTGCCCGCCGGCACAGGTCAAGAGGAAGGGGAACGCGGGTCCTTTGCCGTGCCTAGGGATCTTTCCACAACCGCGGCTCGTCGGCCGGCAGCAGCGGAGTGCGCGGCAGGCTCCAGAGCGCGACCAGGCCGTCGCCCGTCGGCTCGCTGGCGATGGGAGGGCCGTAGATGTCGGCCAGCATCGCGACCACGAGGTCGCAGGTGCGCTCGGGCCCCCGCTCCCTTCGCCCTCCGCCGCCAGGTCCGTGCCGGCCGCGAGCGGCCTGAGCGGCGCTCGCAGGGGCGTCGGCGGAGCCGGCATCCCGAAGATCGGCGAGCCAGCGCCCGTCGGGTCCGAAGTCGTCGAGAGGGCGCACGGCTCCGGTGCAGCCATGGCCGTGCAGCACGAGGTGGGTGTACCCCCAGGCTTCGATCGGCACGGCGTCCCCGGTCCGCGCCGCGTCGGTGGATTTCCCCTCCAGCATCCAGGCCAGGACTGGCGTCCGGTACACGACGCTGTCGAAGGAACGGGGCGCCAGGCGTACCGGGAGCTCCTGGCAACACATGGGTGCACCGTGGACGATCGCCGCTTCGAAACGGTCGTAGTGGAACCGATCCCAGGACGCGCCGGGTCCGTTCGCGCCGGCGGAGATCTCGAGTACGGCACCAGGCCGGTCCTCGGCCAACCGGTACACGACGTCGGGCATGCGGTCGGGGTCCGTCGGGGTGAAGGGCCAGGTCCAGCCCGCCTGCGCGAGAGCGAGACCCACTGCTCCCACCGAGAAGACGCCGGCCGGTCGCCAGCGAGACCGGGGCCATCGCCGTCCGACGGCAACGAGGCCGATGGCTACGAGCACAGCCAGGCATATGTCGCCGACGAGCAGGTAGCGATGGGGCCAGTAGAACCGGAGCAGGAAGGGGAACACGGCGGGCAGGTAGCGGTAGGGCGACCCGACGATGCCGCCGCCCTCGTGGATCGATAGCGTCGTGCCCATGGCTGCGAAGTGGAGGACACCGGCCCCGATCCACCAGGGCAGGGTCGGCCGCAGGGAGCGAGGAGCGGCCAGTGCGATCAGCGCAAACAACGGCAGGACCGCCCCCGATCCGGCCTGCCGGGCCAGCGGCATCGGCAACACGAGGTCCCGCAGGGGGAGCCCTCCGCTGATGCCCTGCATGTACCAGCTACGGTAGGCGGATCCGCGCAGCAGGCCGGGGTTGAAGGTGGGCAGGCCCACGTCGGCGACGTGCCGGCGCGCAAAGGCCAGGGCCGCGAAGGCCAGCGCCGCCAGGACGAGCGCCAGCAGGCCGCCGCGGACGAGCCACGCGCGCGAACCACCGGCGGCCGGCCGCCCGCGCAGGACATACCCGATGGCGAGGCACGGCAGGAGCATCGCCAGCATCGGTCCAGCGTGCAGGTACCCGACCATCGTCACGGGGAGAGCGAGAAGAACGCCGGCCAAATACCGATGCCGTCCCGACACCACCCAGCGCCCCGACCACGACAGCGCGAGCGCCGCAAGGCCCAGGGACCCGACCACGGCCCGGCCCTCGCCGAACTCGTGCATCACGGATGGCGAGAGCAGCAGCAGGATCGCCGCGGTCGCAGCCGCCCAGGCGCTGCCCGACAACGTGCGGCAAAGCACGAACACCCCGCCGGCCAGCATCGCGTAGTGCAGGAACGACGCGACGTTGGAGGCCGCGTACGGGCCGGCCCAGGAAACGAGCGGTGCCGCCACCACCCAGTCGAGGTAGCCCTCGCAGATCCCAAGCAGGTCGATGCGAGACGGAAACGTGAGCCCATCGGTCACCAACAACGGTCCGCC
>JAFGLY010000089.1 GCA_016927815.1 Deltaproteobacteria bacterium
CCCCCGCTGGTCACGGCCGATCCGGGGATCGCCCCCCCGTATGCGTCCCCCCCGTCCATCCGGACGAGGGGGACGGACGTCCAGAAGGTGGCCACCTCCGTCCGGAAGAAGACCTGCACCTCGAAGACGCCGCTCTCGTCCGGCTCGATCTCGCAGTCTCCGTCGAGGTCGTCGCTGACCACGGCCTGGATGGGCACGGCCCGGCCCGCCGTCTGGGCGCTCGAGACCGGATCGTGGGAGATGAGCGGGCAGTCCACGTCCTTGGAGGTCCATCCCGAGTCCTCTGGGAGGGGTCTCCATTCAGCGGTGGAGCAACCGCAGAGCGTGCAGGAGCCCACGAGGAAGGCAACGTGCTGGATCGGGCCCACGAAATCTCCTCTCGCCGGCCGAGGCCGAGTTGGTCTCTCGTCCTCGCAGTGCGCCGGGGTCGGGGCGCCGATCACTTTCGGCCTCGTCTTCCCGGGAACGCCCCGGCTGGGCTCCTCCTCCCGGATCCCCGCGCCTCCTCGCCCGGCTGGAACGACCCGTGCCCCGAGGGGTGGGGCAACTCCAGGTCCTGTCAGGCGTTGCCCCATTTCGGAACGGGAACGGGCCGCGGACGGCTGAAGTCTGGCGTGGCGGCTCGGGCTCGAGACCCGAGGCCGAGCCCCGATCGCCCTGCGTCCGCCCGCGGCCCGCCCACGCCGCTCTCCTTGCGGGTGCACCAGGGGTGGGGTCACTCCAGTGCGAAGGCCCTTGACCGGACGACCGGTGTGGACCTACACTCCCGCCATGCATGTCTCGGTCCTTCTCCCCTCCGGTTCTCTTCGCCCCGTTCAAGAGCACCACCGAACATCCAGCCCGCACTCCGGAGGTCACGCGATGCGACGGGTTTCCTCCCTCCTGCTCCTCCTGGGGTTGACCCTGGCTCGACCCTCGTTCGCCAGCGATCCCTGGAGCGGCGACGAATCCTGGAGCGCTTACGCACCTCCACGCGGCAGCGTCCGGGTGGCGAGCGGTGTCTCCTTCTCCCGCGAGCCCGAGACCGGGGAGCAGGCCGCGTTCGACCTGGAGGTCGACGCCGCCTGGCACCCGGCCCTCGCATGGAGCGTGGTCGGGGCCTTCGAGGGCCGGTGGCACGACCAGGGCTACCTCTCGGTGAACCCGGGCGAGGACGGGTCCGTCGGGGCGCCCGTCGTCGTGGACGAGGGAGAGTACCGGTGGCGGATCGGCGGGGGTGCCGATCTTCTATCCCTGCTCGCGGGCGGACGACTCATCGACGAGAGGCTCGACGCGCGCATCGGGGTAGGCGCCACCGGGCTGCACCTCCTGAACGAGGCCTTCCGGGGAAACGGCTACGGACCTCGGTTCGCGTTGGACGTCGCGGTGCGTCCCGTGGAGGTGATCTCGTTCTTCGGCGCCTTCGGCATCGCACCGCTCTGGGGACCCGAGGAGACCCTGTCCGTGCTCGGCAGCCCGGTGTCCACGCTGGACGCCGGTGTGGGCGTGGGCTTCTCCTTCGGGGAGGATCTCCGCTTCGGCGTCGATCTCGGCTGGGACCACGACTCCATCACCTTCGACCACACCGTCCGCAACGCGGACGGAGCCCGCCTGGGCGTCCAGGCCGTCTTCTAGACCCCCTGTCTCCCCCTGCTTCGGCCGCATCCATCACTGCCCTCTCGGAGGCCCTTCCCATGTCTCGTCGGCATCTCGTCCTGGGGGTGACTGCGCCCCTCCTCACCGTCGCCCTGGCCGCCTGCAGCGAGCCGCTCCTGGCGCCCGAGGCGGTGATCCTCCTCCAGGAAGAACCCGTGTACGTCGGCACGATGGTGTCCCTGTACGGCACCACCTCGATGGATCCCAACGACCCGGCGCTGGCCCTGTCCTGGCACTGGCGCCTCGCCTCCGCACCTGCGGGGTCCGCCGCGCCCCTGCTCGCCGCGGATCAGCCGGTGGCCTCCATCGTCCCCGACGAGTACGGCGACTACACGGTCGCCCTGGTGGTGGACAACGGCCTGTTGACAAGCCCCGAGGACACCGCCGTGTTCACCGTCCTGCCGTGTGGGAACGAGCCCCCGGTGGTGGACGGGGTCACCGCAGACCCGGCCGCCCCCAACGCCGACACCGACGTGCAGCTGTTCGCCCAGGTGAGCGATCCGGACGTCGAGGGGTGCGGCCAGAGCGCGGTCCTCGTGTACGACTGGGTGCTGACCTCCGTCCCGACCGGATCGCGGACCGAGATCTCGGACCCCGGCGCGCTCGAGCCGTGGATCGGGGTCGATCTGCCCGGCACCTACTCGATCGAGCTCACCGTCACCGACGTGACGGGGCGGCGTTCGGCCGCGGGTGTGCTCGACCTCGAGGCCTCCACCTGCGGCTCGGCCGTCCCGCAGATCGCGGACGCGCCGTTCTCGCCCGAGAACCCCGGGATCGGGCAGCTCGTCAGCTTCGCGGTCAGCGCGGAAGACGCCGACAACGCCCCTGGCTGCGAGCAGGGGCAGGTGCTGGAGATCGACGCCTCGTTCCTGTCGCTCCCGGCCGGATCCTCGACGACACTCGCCCCAGCCGAGGGCACCAGTCCGGCCTTCGTGCCCGACGTCGAGGGCACCTACGAGGTGCGGCTCATCGTCTCGGACGGTACGGGCCGATCCTCGTTCCTCGACGTTCCGGTCGTGGTCTCGGGATGCGGCGGCTACGCACCCGTGATCGACTCGGTCGTCCAGGCCCCGGACGCTCCCGGGATCGGTGACCTCGTCGTGCTCACGATTGAGGCTTCGGACGCCGACAACGACAAGCCCTGTGTCCTCGGGCAGACCCTCGATGTCTGGTCCCAGATCATCGACCTCCCCGCGGGATCCGAGACCTCGCTCACGCCGTCGGTCGGGTTCGCTCCCGCGTTCCTCGTCGATGTCGAGGGAACCTACACGGTCCGCACCTGGGTGGTGGACGGGACCGGCCTGTCCGGCTTCGCCGACACCGTGGTCAGCGCCTCGACCTGCGGCGGGTACACACCCGTGGTCGTGTCGGTGACGCCGTCGTCGGACGACCCGTACATCGGCGAGACCCTCTCCTTCGACGTGGTCACCTCCGACGACGACGTGGAGGTCTGCGGCCTCGATCAGGAGCTCTGGGTGTGGTCCGAGATCGTCGACCGGCCCGCGGGATCCACGACCCTGCTCGCGCCGGAGGTCGGTCCCCGGCCGGCGTTCGTCCCGGATGTGGCCGGCGGCTACACGTTGCGCACCTGGGTGGAGGACGACACCGGCCGCTCCTCGTC
>JAFGLY010000090.1 GCA_016927815.1 Deltaproteobacteria bacterium
ACCGCGAAGACCTCGGAGGTGCTCGGGTGCCTCGCCGAGCTCCGGAGCGCAGAGGTCCTGAACCTATCCGCGCCCCCGCCCAGCGCCAGGTACCAAACCCGAGACTACAGCGGCATCCCTCGCCTTCTTGGCGATCTTGCCGACCTCGCCCTCCGACACGTGGAGGCTACGGGCCACCTCCCGGTGGCTCATGCCTCGCTCCATCTTATATCGGTTGAACTTGATCAGGTCTTGCAAGGACTTTCCTTCGGCCACCAGTGGAAATTCGTGAGGCCGCACACGAAGTCCTGGTGGTCGTCGAGGTAGCGGCAGCGGTCCTCCACGGCAGTGGTCAGCTCTGCGAGGTCCGCGAAACCACGATTGGCGACCCCCTCGTTCACGATGGGCCAGATCCGCTCTGCCGGCTGGAGCTCGGGCGAGTACGGCGGGAGGAAGACGAGGTGGACCCCCTCCGGCACGACCAGGTCCTTCGCCCTGTGCCACCCGGCTCCATCGATCACGACGACGGCATGCCGCTTCGGTCCGATGCCCGCATCGAGTGCGAACATCCTCAAGACCTCGCTCATCGCTTCGGCCGAGACGGTACTCCCGATGTAGTTGATGGTGCTCCCCGTCTCGGGTCGGACGAACGAGTAGAGGTACCTCCAGAGGTACTTGCGCTTCATCGAGGCCGTAGGCCTCTTCCCCTTGGGCGCCCAGATGCGGCGGTAGGTCGGGATCAGTCCGTAACGGGCTTCGTCTTCCGCCCAGATCTGGATCTCGACCCCCGGGAGTTCTCGAACGAGCTCGAGAACACGGCACGAAAGCCCCCCTTTTTGAAGGCCGCCTGGGCCTCCTCGTCTGCGTCGGGGTGCTTGGGTCGGGGCAGCTGTCGCGTGAACCCCGTCTTCACCAGGTAGACCCACCCCGTACGCTCGCTCACGCGCCTCCCGGTCCGCTCCTTGATCCAGGCCGAGACCTTCCGGCTGGTCCACAGCCCGCCGTCAGGTGCGCGCCCGAGCAGGGCTTCGGCGAGTCCGTGACGCATGCCCTCGTCCAGGACCGGAGCCCGGCCGTTTTCTCCTTTTGCAGATGTCGGCGATGTCCCGGGCGCTCCAGCCCTCGTCCTTCAGCATCACGGCCTGCCAGCGCAGGCTCTTCTTGGCGTCCTCGCACCCCTCGAAGCGCTCCACGAGCTCATCGTGGGTCAGATGCGGCGAAACCTGAAGTAGGTGGGACATTTCTCGCCTCTCCAGCACTGTAGCATGCCGCATACGAACGGTCTGGATTCAACAAGGATCTTTTCCAAGTTCAAGCCGTATGAGGGGGGTCGAGGCACGGAACGCTCGCCCATCACCCCTTGATCACGCCCATGGGTACGAGACGGGCCACCGGCAGGGCCAGGCCCGCGCCCACTACCGTACCCACCACGAGATCCACGTCCTTGTAGGATTCGGGCGCCTCCTCCGAGAGGCCCTTGCGACTGCCCGCGTGCACCGTGACCCCGCGCGCGGCGAGATCGGCGAGCACATCGGCCGCGGAACGACCGCGGCGTGCCGCGGTGCGGCTCAGGGTCCGCCCGGCGCCGTGACACACGGATCCCCATGTCTCGTCGAGGGCTCGCTCGGTGCCCAATAGCACCCAGGAGGCCGTCCCCATGGAGCCGGGGATGAACACCGGCTGGCCCAAGGCGCGCACCCCGATGGGCAGGTCCGGGTGCCCGGCCGGGAAGGCCCGGGTGGCACCCTTGCGGTGGACGCACAGGGGTACGGGCCGGCCGTCCACCCGGTGGCGCTCGATCCGCGCGATGTTGTGAGCCACGTCGTAGACCACCGAGAGGTCCGCGAGCGGGCCGAACACCTCCAGGAAGGCCTCGCCTATCAGGTGGGTGAGCACCTGCCGGTTGGCCCAGGCGTAGTTGGCCGCTGCCCCCATGGCGCCGAGGTAGGCCCGGCCCTCCTCGGAGGCCACGGGGGCGCAGGCGAGCTGCCGATCCGCCACGCGGATGCCGTACCGGCGCATGGCCTGCTGCATGAGGACGAGCTGATCGGTGCAGACCTGGTGGCCCAGGCCCCGGCTGCCCGTGTGCAGCAGGACGGCGACCCCCCCCTCGACGAGGCCCATGGCCCGGGCGGCGTCCGGGTCGTCCACGGCCTCGACGGCCTGCACCTCGACGAAGTGGTTGCCGGACCCCAGGGTCCCCACCTGGTCCCGGCCGCGCTCTCGGGCCCGGGCGCTCACCATCGCCGGATCCGCAGTGGAGAAGGTGCCTCGATCCTCGATGCGATCGAGGTCCTCGGCACGGCCCCAGCCGGCACGGACGGCCCAGGCGGCCCCCTGGGCGAGCAGGTCGTCCATGGCGTGCCCGGACACGGAGCGGTCGCGGGCGGCGTCGAACCCCACCGGGACGCGGCGTGCCACGGCGGCCAAGAGAGGATCCAGGCGCGCTCGAACCTCGGGGGCCGAAAGCCCGCTCGACAACAGGCGGACCCCGCAGTTGATGTCGAATCCAACGCCACCCGGGGAGACCACCCCGTCGCGCTCGGAGGTCGCCGCCACGCCGCCGATGGGGAACCCGTATCCCTGGTGGGCGTCGGGCATGGCGATGGAGGGCCCGACGATGCCCGGCAGCCCGGCCACGTCGACCACCTGGGACAGGCTGCCGTCGTCCCGGATCGCGGGCCACAGGCCCTCGCTCGCGTAGATCCGCCCCTCGCTCCGCATGCTCGGGTCGAAGGCCCGGATCCGGAGACGCCAGGGATCGATCCGTTCCACGGCGGAACGGGGGACGGGTCGGACGCTCACAGATCCAGCAGTACCTCGACCACGGCACCCGCGTCATCCTCGCGTACGACCAGGTCGTGCCAGGTCGCGCCCTTGACGGCCCGTCCGCGCCCGTGGCGTGCCGGGTCGAACGGACGCCCCCGGAGCATGCCGGTGCAGCGGTCGGGCGCCGGGAAGGCGACCTCGGCCTTGCAGGCGAGCCAGGCCTCCCCCTCCAACCGCCAGAGGCACTCGGCCAGGAGCGCGACGAGCTGGCTTGCGGCATCCTCTCCGGTGACCTCGAACGCCCGCTCCTCCTGGGCAGAAGGCGGGCGGCCCCCCGTGACGACCCCGGCGAGCGCGGCCACGGCCGCACCGAAGGCCTCGGCCAGGTCCTCGCCCGAGGCACGGATCCGCACGTCCGAGGCGTGCGGCAGAAGCTGCCACGCGGGCCGGATCCGACCCACTATCGCGGTTCCACGGCGTCCCGGATCCAGGTGAGGACCTCGGCCCCCTGGGTGACCCAGGCGCGCTGCAGGGCCCAGGAGGGAAAGTCGGATCCGAGATCCCCGTTCCATGTGTAGGCGACGCGCGTGCGTGCGGGGCCGACCGCGTCGAGGCGCCACTGGCCCTCGGCCCGGGGGAGGCGCACGGCATCGGACTGGGGCGGCGCGGTGGCCGAGACCGCGGGCACCCAGTCCACCACGGCGGACGAGGCGTCCTTCCGCTTGGTGAACCGGGCGACGTAGTCGCGGTCCGTGAGGAGGAACGGCATGGCGATGCGGATCCAGGCGACGTCCGACTCCACCAGGTCGGCCCGCTCGATCCGCTTGAACACGGCCGGGTATCGGCCGATGTTGCCCACGATGGCGTAGATGCTGTCCAGCGGCGCCTCGATCTCGCCCTCGGATCGGCACCACTGCACCCCGCTGACCGGGGTACAACCCACCCACCAGGGGTCGGACTGCAGCACCGTCCAGTTCCCGAGACCGGGCGGGATGGCCAGGGCGGTTTCGGCGAAGAGGAACAAGAGAAGGGGCATGGAGGATTCCGGGGTCTGTCCGGGGCGAGAACCCGCGGGGGGAGGGGAGACTTCCGGATCAGGGCGCAGGGCGGGCGACCTCGAAGGTGTCGTAGTAGAAGGCGTAGTCCGCGAGGATGCGGTCCCGGTCGAGTCCGAACCGGGCCAGATCGTAGGCGTGTCGGCTCTTGTAGGTTCGCTGTTTTTCGGCCTCAGCGTGGATGGCCTCGGTGAGGGCCGCATCGGGCGTGACCTCCGCGAAGGCGAGCACCTGGGCCATGAGCCCCTCGAAATCGGTCATCATCCGGTCGTAGTGGACGAGCATCACGCGGTCCCGCGGGATGCGACCCGCCACCCAGTCGTCGTAAAAGGCGCGATTGAGGAGCAGGAAGCCGTTGTAGAGGCGCTCGATGTAGGCACGGCGGACGGACTCGGGAAGCCGCCAGAACCCGAAGCGGGCGTCGAGCGGACCCGTGACGAGGCTCATGCCCGAGGGCACGAACGACATCGGATCGCGCAGCATGAACAGGAGGCGGGCATCGGGGAAGCG
>JAFGLY010000091.1 GCA_016927815.1 Deltaproteobacteria bacterium
GACGTGGACACGGACGCAGACGCGGACTGCGACCGGATCTGCGGCGAGGTGTCCATGCCCGAGTCCGGCGCCGGATGGGCCTCCTACGCCCCCCCGGGCTGCGGCGGGGGCGATTTCGAGTACGCCTGGGGTGCCTACCTTGTGGAGAACGCGGGGAAGTCGATCCCGGTCGTGGCCGACCTCGACGGCGACACCCACCCGGACATCTTCGTCAGCCCCAGGCTCGCCGACGGCACGCGCGTATACCCCGGAACCGGGGACGGAACCTTCCGCGCTGCCGTCCTCCTGCCCGGCAGCCACATCTCGGGCGGGTGGGGAGGCGACCTGGGCGATTTCACGGGCGACGGCCAGCCCGACGTGGCGGTGGGGGATCACGTGTGCGGGGCCCTGACCTGGATTAACGAGGGCTCCCTGTCCTTCTCACCGGCCACGAGCGGACTGCCCGAAAGCCCCTTCCAGGGCGCCGGGCTGGCCGATCTCGACGGCGACGGCGATCTGGACGTGGTCTTCGGCGCCGACCAGTTCGACAGCGGCTTTGCGGTGCGGCACTCGGACGGCGACGGCACCTGGTCCGATCCGGGCGTCACCGGAATCCCGGGTCTCGGTGCCGGGACGAGCTCCAACAACGGCTGGATCAACGCCTCCGACCTGGATGCCGACGGAGACGTGGACGTGATCGCGTTCGGGCAGATCGACGGGCTGTTCGTCGCCCAGATCTTCTTCAACGCGGGCGACGGCGTGTCGTTCACCAGCGGCGGGCATCCCCGGGGATACGACCTGGGACTCGTCGGCAACCCCCTCCAGGGAGCGGTGGGCGACGTGAACTGCGACGGCCACCCAGACCTGGCCGTGGGCGGCTGGATCCATCACGGCGACGGGACGGCCTTCACCGAGGGTCCGGTCCTCGACGACGCGGTGCTCTCCCAGCTGGGCGACCTCGACGGAGACGGCTTCCTCGATCTCGTGACACACGACGATCTCCATGGGTTCCGGGCCTACCTCAACGACGGGACCGGGGAGACCTTCACGGAGGTCGACCTGGGGCTGCCCGATGCCACCTGGGAGAGCCCCGTGATCACGGACGACATCACCTACCCCCTGTCCCCGGCCTACGGCTTCGACCTGGCCGATGTCAACGGGGATGGGGCGCTGGACGTGATCCGCACCATGCAGGTGAAGACCTACGGGTCGTTCCACTCGGTCCAGCACACCGTGCTCGAGGTCTGGATCCGAGGCTGAAGGGGCGGTCCCGATCCACCGGGCGCACCGTGAGGGCTATCGCCCCCCCGCGAGCATGGCGTGGAACCGGACGAGGTGGTCGGGCGTACCGATCGCGATGATGGTGTCGCCGGACGCGAGTTTCTCCATGGCGCCCGGCGTGGGCACCAGGGATGCGTCGGCCCGCTGGATGGCCACCACCAGGATCTTGTGCTCGGAGCCCAGGCGCATCTCGCTTAGCGTGCGTCCCGCGTAGGGACTGCCCTTGGGCACTTCCACCTCGTCCACAGAAAATGGAGATTCCATGCTGAAGGTGGCCAGGTCGAGAAACCGGGCCATGGAGGGCTTGAGCAGGCCGTGGGCCATGCGCCAGCCAGCGATCTGGTACGGGCTGACCACCTGGCGGGCCCCCACCCGTCGCGCCCGGTCCGTGGCCTCGGACTCGTCCACCCGCGTGACGATCTCCAGGCCGGGGTGGAGCTGCTGGGCGGACATCGACACGTAGACCGCCTCAGCGGAGGACGGCAGCGCGATGGCGAGTCCCCGTGCCCGCTCGATGCCCGCTGTGCGCAGCACGGCATCGCTGGCCCCGTCGCCATGGACCACGGGTACCCGGTCCTGGGTCTCCAGGTTGGACGCGATCGCGGCGTCCCTCTCCACGACGCAGACCTCGGCGCCGCTCCGAAGGAGGTCCCCCACGATGACCCGGCCGAGCCGGCCGTAGCCCACGACGATGAAATGGTCATGAAGGGCCTTCATCCTGCGCTCCTTGCGCCGCTGTCGAAACACCCGGATCATCTCGCCGTCCAGCAGGACCGACGTGAGGCGGGAGAAGGTGACGGTGGCCACGGCCACGCCTCCCAGGATCAAGCCCAGGGAGAAGAGGCGGCCAGCGGGCGTCAGCGGATGCACCTCGCCGAACCCGATGGTGGTCAGCGTGATCACCACCATCCAGAGCGCGTCCAGCCACGGCCACCCCTCGAGCACCACGTACCCGGCCGTGCCGATGAGCACGACGGCCAGGAGGGCGGCCACGGACGAGCGGATCGTCCGCCAGGTGGTGACGGGGGTACGCTGCGGGGTCGGTCCCGGAGGCTCCATGGCTGCCTGCCTATCTCGTACAGGGCGGAACCGGGCCTGGACGGGTGTCGTCGACGGCCTCCCAGGACCGTGGGTCTCCTCCGCTTGACCCGCCCTCTCCGCCAGCGCTACAGTGCCTCCTCGAGCGAACCATGCGACCCTTCCCCCTCCTTCCGAGCGCCCTCGACCCGAGTTTCTCGTGGGTGATGCCTTCGAGGAGGCGGACCCGATGTTGATCCGTCCCGAGCGATCCAGGTTGAAGGAGGTATCGGGCCCCTTCGCGCGCGCCTTCCTCAACTATCCATTGTTCGTGTGCTACCATCCCAGCCAGGAATGGAGGGAGCGTCACTTCGCCCAATACTGCCAAATGGGGTTGCGATACGCCTTCCGAAACGGAGACGTCCGTACGACTCCGGACCTCAAGGGAACCATCATCTGGTTTCCGCCCGGGAAGACGCACATCCATTCCTTGGGGTATCTCGAGGATCCGTTGTTCTGGTACCAGGCCATGTTGATGGGCTGGAAGACACTGTCTCGAATCAGCACGTGCGAAGCGTGCGCGGCTCGGGTCCACCAGGAGATCGTGCCCGGCCCGCACTGGTACCTGTGGGCGCTGGCGGTCGACCCCGATTCCCAGGGGAAGGGTGTGGGGAACGACCTCCTGGCGCCGGGTCTCGAGCGGGCCGACCAGCAGGGGCTGCCCGTGTACCTGGAAACCCACGACTTCGACAACATCGCGTACTACCAGAGGCACGGGTTCGAGCAGATCCGCTCGGAGCAGGTTCCCGGGCTGGATCTCCCCTTCTGGTGCCTCCTCCGCCCGCCCGCCGGAAAGGCCCCCTGATCTACGCGAGGAGCCCACGATGCCCAGGCCCGTCCTTGTCACGTACACCACGAAGTATGGCTCCACGGCCCAGGTGGCGTCCGCCGTGGCCACTGTACTAGGCGATCAGGGGCTCGAGGTCGACCTCCATCCCGCCCGGGAGGTGCGTTCGCTCGAGCAATACCGCGCTGTCGTGCTCGGGGCGCCCATCTTCATCGGCAGCCTGCAGCGGGAGGCCCGGCGGTTCCTCGACCGGCAGCGGGAGGCCCTCTCGTCCCGACCGGTGGCCCTCTTCGCTCTGGGCCCCACCCGGAAGGAGGACGACTGGAACGCGGCCCGTGAACAGTTCGAGAAGGAGGTGGCGAAGGTCGCCTGGCTCACCCCGATCGCGCACGAGATGTTCGGTGGCCGGTACGACCCCACGACCCTGCGCTTCCCCGACAGCCTGCTCGCGCGACTGCCTGCCAGCCCCCTATACGGACAGCCCGCCAGCGACGTCCGGGACTGGGACGCCATCCGGGCCTGGGCGGTCTCGCTCGCCGGACTCCTGCCCCCCGAGGCGTAGGGTTCGCGGGTTTCGAAACCCCGGCTGGGCACGTCGTCCGCCTCACCCCGACCCCCCCTTCGGGCATCGGACGGACGAACGTGGGGTGCCTGGAAACCGCCGGCCCCGCCATGGCAGGGGGAACGGGAGGGTGCGGGCAGGGGCAGCAGGTCCCCCCGAGTTGAGCCAGCAGGGGCAGCAGGTCCCCCCGAGTTGAGCCA
>JAFGLY010000092.1 GCA_016927815.1 Deltaproteobacteria bacterium
CCGGTGGCCATGGAGCCCCAGCTCCGCTTCGCCATCCGTGAGGGCGGCCGGACCGTCGGCGCCGGCGTCGTCGCAGAGATCCTGGACTAGTTCTCGAGGGAGATCTTCATGGCCAGTACCCACAAGATCCGCATCCGCCTGCGTGCGTACGATCACAAGCTCCTGGATCGGAGCGCCCGGGAGATCGTGGAGACCGCTCGCAGGACCGGCGTCGAGATTCGCGGGCCCTTCCCGCTTCCCACGACCATCAGTCGATGGACGGTCCTGCGTGGCCCGCACGTGGACAAGAAGAGCCGGGAGCAGTTCGAGCGGCGCACGCACCATCGCCTGCTCGACATCCTCCACCCGAACCAGCAGACGGTGGACTCCCTCATGAAACTCGACCTCTCGGCGGGCGTGCACGTCGAGATCAAGCTGTCCTGACGCTGGAAAGGAGGCCCCCCTTGCCTGTCGTAGAGGTCTACAACCAGCGTCGTGAACCGGTGTCCAGGGTGGACCTGGATCCGACCGTGTTCGCAGTCGAGGTCAAGGAGCACCTGTTCCACCTCCTGGTCCGGTACCAGCTCGCCCGGCGCCGTGCGGGCACGCACGACGTGAAGGAGCGCAGCGAAGTCTCGGGCGGGGGCAAGAAGCCGTGGCGGCAGAAGGGCTCCGGACGCGCCCGCCAGGGCACCACCCGCGCCGTGCAGTGGCGGGGCGGGGGCGTCGTCCACGGGCCGACCCCACGCAGCCACGCCATCGACGTGCCCCGGAAGGTGCGGCGCGCTGCGCTCTGCGCCGCGCTGACCCGCCGCGTCGAGGACGGCACCCTGTGGGTGCTCGACCAGATCACCCTGGACGAGATCAAGACCCGGAAGTTCCAGGAGATCGTCGACGCCTTCGCCTGGGACAAGGTTCTCCTCGTCCTGCCCCAGAAGGACGAAGCCGTCCTGCGCGCTGCCCGGAACATCCCCGGCGTGGCGGTCCTACCGGTCGAAGGTCTGAACGTCTACGACGTCCTGCGCCACCGGCACCTGGCTCTGCTGGCCGATGCCGTGCCGCGCATCGTCGAGCGGCTGGGGAGGTAGCCATGGTCGAGCTCCGAGATGTCGTCCTCCGCCCCCTCATCACAGAGAAGAGCGCCCGGGCCCGGGCCAACGAGAACACCTACGTGTTCGAGGTCGGACTCGATGCCAACAAGCACCAGATCAAGGACGCGATCGAACGCCTCTTCGGGGTTCGCGTCACGGGCGTCCGGACCGTGAGGGTGCGCGGCAAGGTCAAGCGCTTCGGCCGCTGGTACGGCAAGCGCTCCAACTGGAAGAAGGCCTACGTCCAACTCGCGGAAGGGAACAGCATCGACTTCCGCGATGGCACCTGATCGGAGGACGGAATGCCGATCAAGAAGTTCAAGCCGATCACGCCCGGACGCCGGTTCATGAGTGTCTCGGACTTCTCCGAGATCACCAGGGACAAGCCGGAGAAGTCGCTCGTGGTCCCCGTGAAGCGGACCGGTGGCCGCAACAACGCCGGCCGGATCACCTCCCGGCACCGCGGCGGCGGGCATGCCCGCAGGTACCGTCTCGTGGACTTCCTGCGCGACAAGCTCGAGGTCCCGGGCAAGGTGGCGGCCATCGAGTACGATCCGAACCGCTCTGCCCGCATCGCCCTCATCCACTTCTCCGACGGGGAGAAGCGCTACATCCTGGCTCCTGCGGGCCTTGCCATGGGCGACGTCGTCGTGACGAGCGATCATGCCGACATCCGGCCCGGCAACGCGATGAGCCTGTCGGTGGTCCCGCTGGGCACGGCGGTCCACGCGGTGGAGCTCCAGGCGGGCCGTGGTGCCCGGATGTGCCGTTCCGCCGGAACCTTCGCCCAGGTCATGGCCAAGGAGGGCGACTACGTCCTGCTTCGCCTCCCCTCGGGGGAGCTGCGCAAGGTGCGGCGGGAGTGCCGAGCGGTCATCGGGCAGGTCGGCAACAGCGAGCACGAGAACCAGGTGATCGGCAAGGCCGGGCGCTCCCGCTGGCTCGGCCAGCGGCCGCAGTCGCGAGGAACCGCCATGAACCCCATCGATCACCCCCATGGAGGCGGTGAGGGTCGGACCAAGGGCGGCCGGCACCCGGTCACGCCGTGGGGCAAGCCCACCAAGGGCTACAAGACTCGAAACCGCCGGAAGCCCTCCGGCCGCTTCATCGTGAAGCGGCGCACGTAGGAACGGGGAAGGAGGAAGCATGTCTCGTTCCCTCAAGAAGGGACCCTTCGTGGACCATCACGTCGTCGAGAAGGTGACCCTGGCCATCCAGGGCGGCGGGAGCCGGTCCATCAAGACCTGGTCGCGCCGGTCCACCATCCTGCCGGACTTCATCGGCTTGACCTTCCTCGTCCACAACGGGCGCAAGTTCGTCCCGGTGTACGTCACCGAGAACATGGTCGGGCACAAGCTCGGGGAGTTCGCCCCGACCCGATCGTTCTTCGGGCATGCCGCGGATCGCAAGACCAAGGCCACCAAGTAGGACCCGACCATGATCGCCAAGGCCACCCTTCGGAAAGTTCGGGTTTCCCCCCGCAAGGCCCGTCTCGTCGCCGATCTCGTCCGGGGCATGGACGTGGACCAGGCGCTCGAGGTGCTGACCTTCACCCGCAAGAAGTCCGCTCCCCTGATCAAGAAGCTCCTGGAGTCCGCCATCGCGAACGCCGAGCAGGTGGGAGAGAGAGGAGACGAGGCGGTGAACATCGACAAGCTGTACATCCAGTCCGTGACCGTGGACGGCGGACCCACCCAGCGGCGGTTCCGGCCGCGCGCTCTGGGACGTGCCACCAAGGTGATCAAGCGGACGAGCCACATCACGCTGGTGCTCGACGAGCGCGAGGAGCGTTGACCCATGGGCCAAAAGGTTCATCCTCTCGGTTTCCGGCTGGGCATCACCCGGACCTGGGACTCCAAGTGGTACGCCGGCAAGGACTACCAGAGGTTTCTCCACGAGGATCTGAAGATCCGCAGGTACCTGAAGGAGAAGCTCTACCACGCAGGGATCAGCCGGATCACCATCGAGCGCGCCGCGAACAAGGCCAAGGTGTTCGTGCACGCGGCCAAGCCCGGCATCATCATCGGGAAGCGGGCGGCGGGCCTCGACGCGCTGCGTGCCGACCTTCAGAAGCTCACGAGCACGGAGATCTTCCTCAACATCATCGAGGTCCGGAAGGTCGAGATCGAGAGCCAGCTCGTGGCCGAGAACATCGCGGCCCAGCTCGAGAAGCGCGTCTCGTTCCGCCGGGCGCTCAAGAAGGCGATCACCCAGGCCCGCAAGGCCGGAGCCCAGGGCGTCAAGGTCATGTGCGCCGGCCGGCTGGGAGGCGCCGAGATGTCGAGGACCGAGTGGTACCGCGAAGGTCGGGTCCCCCTGCACACCCTTCGCGCCGACATCGACTACGGCTACGCCATCGCCCGCACCACCTACGGGGTCATCGGCGTGAAGGTGTGGGTGTTCAAGGGCGAGATCCTTCCGGGCGACGAAGGGCCGTCCCAGTAGCCTGAATCTGGAGCGAAACAATGCTTTCCCCAAAGCGAACCAAGTACCGGAAGGCCCAGAAGGGCCGGATGCGGGGCGTGGCCCGCAGGGGGTGCGAGGTCTCCTTCGGAGGCTTCGCGCTCCAGGCGACCTCCTGCGGGTGGGTCACGGCCCGCCAGATCGAGGCGGCCCGCGTGGCGCTCACGCGTCACGTGAAGCGCGGCGGCCAGGTCTGGATCCGCGTCTTCCCGGACAAGCCCATTTCCAAGAAGCCCGCCGAGACCCGCATGGGCAAGGGCAAGGGCAACCCCGAGGAGTGGGTGGCGGTCGTCCGGCCTGGAAAGGTCCTCTACGAGATCGCGGGCGTGGAAGAGGACGTGGCCCGGGAGGCGTTCCGGCTCGCCGGCCACAAGCTGCCGATCCGCACGCGGTTCCTCAAGAAGGAGGAGGTGCTGGGATGAAGCCCGCAGAGATCCGCGCGTTGACCGACGAGCAGCTGGTCCACGAGGAGCTCCGCATCGAGCGTCTTCTCCTCCAGGCACGGTTCCGCAAGGCCACCGGCCAGCTCGACGACACCTCCCAGGCCCGCAAGATGCGCAAGGACGTCGCCCGTCTCCGGACCGAGCAGCGATCCCGCGAGATCGCCCAGGCCCTCGACACCGACACCCTTCGCAACCGGTTCCGCGGAACCTTCGACCCCTCCGCCGACGAGGCCCGACCGGCCCGGCCGGACGAACAGGGGGCGGCCTCCGGGTTCCTGCGCAACATCGTTGACAAGATCAAGGGGAAGGATTAAAACGCCCGGCGTCGTTCGATCCCGAGCGGCGCGCCTCCTCGCGAGGCTTCCCCCAGGCTCCATTCCCCGTTCCCTGGAGTCCTGCGGCATCGTCGTGCCAGACGGTGCCTGGCCCTGCGCCACCCCCTCCGCGTCCCGGCATCGGGAGACCCGAGGGAAGCCTCGACCAGCCATCCGCTCCTCATGACGATTCCCGTGGGACCGATGTGAGAGTCCCATGACCCCGGAGCAGAAGCAGAGCGGTCGTCGTACCCTGACGGGGCGCGTCGTGTCCGACAAGATGGACAAGACCGTCATCGTCGAGGTCGTCCGGCGCGTCGCGCACCGCGAGTACGGCAAGATCGTCAACCGAAGTCGGCGCTTCGCCGCCCATGATCCGGACAACGCCTGCGCGCTGGACGACGTCGTCGTCATCCAGGAGAGCCGGCCCCTGTCCCGTACCAAGCGCTGGATCGTCGTCGAGCGGCGCCCCGCGCATGGCGCCTAGCGGCGGCTCGAGGGAGGTCCCATGATCCAGATGCAGACCGTCCTGGACGCCGCCGACAACTCCGGCGCCCAGAAGCTCCAGTGCATCAAGGTGCTCGGAGGCAGCAAGCGGAAGTACGCCTCCGTCGGAGACATCATCGTCGTCAGCGTCAAGGAGGCCACCCCCCACGGCAAGGTCAAGAAGGGGGACGTCGTGAAGGCGGTCGTCGTACGCACGGCCAAGGAGATCCGGCGCCGTGACGGCACCTACATCCGGTTCGACACCAACTCGGCGGTTCTCATCAACGCCCAGGGGGAGCCGATCGGCACGCGCATCTTCGGCCCGGTCGCGAGAGAACTCCGCAACCGCAGGTTCATGAAGATCGTCTCCCTCGCCCCAGAGGTCCTCTAGGCCAGGCCGGAGCGCCCATGTCCAGCAAGCCCAAGTACAAGATCCGAAAGGACGACGTCGTCGTCGTGGTGGCCGGAGCCCAGAAGGGGCGGACCGGTCGCGTGGTGCGCCTGCTTCCCGAGAAAGGGAAGGTCGTGGTGGAGGGCGTCCACATGGTGCGGCGGCACGTCCGGGGCACGCCCGAGCAGCCGGGTCGTATCCTGGAGAAGGAAGCCCCCATCGCCATCTCCAACGTGGCTTTGTGGAACGCCGAGACCAAGACCCGCGTGAAGCCCGCCTGGCGTATCCAGGAGGACGGGACCCGCGTGCGGGTGGACCGCCGGACCGGCGAGCCCGTCGCCCGGCCGTCCAAGGCCTAGAGGAGTCCGAGATGCGTGCACGTCTTCGGAAGCGCTACCAGGAGCAGGTCATCCCCGCCCTTCGCGCCGAGCATGGATACGCCAACCCCATGCAGGTCCCCCGCCTCGAGAAGATCGTGGTGAACACCTCTTTGAAGGAGGCGATCCACAATGTCAAGATCCTCGAGAACGCCGCGGACGAACTCGCTCGCATCACCGGCCAGAAGGCCGTGATCCGGCGTGCCCGGAAGTCCATCGCGAACTTCAAGCTCCGCGAGGGGATGCCCGTGGGCGCCAAGGTCACGCTCCGGGGGGACCGGATGTGGGAGTTCCTGGATCGCCTCATCTCGGTGGCGATTCCACGGATCCGCGACTTTCGGGGCCTGAACCCCAAGGCGTTCGACGGCCGGGGAACCTTCTCGTTCGGGCTGTCGGAGCAGATCATCTTTCCGGAGATCGACTACGACAAGGTCGAGCGCATCACCGGGATGAACGTCACCATCGTCACGACGGCGAGGACCGATCCCGAAGCGCGGTCCCTGCTGAAGAAACTGGGCATGCCCTTCCGCGACTAGGAGCGCACCGTGGCCAAGAAGTCCATCCGCATCAAGGCGGCCCGAAAGAACAATACGTTCAAGGTCCGGAACTACAACCGATGCCCCATCTGCGGGAGGCCTCGGGCCTACCTGCGCAAGTTCGACATGTGCCGCATCTGCTTCCGGAACCTCGCCCACGAAGGCCAGATCCCTGGCGTCGTGAAGGCGTCCTGGTAGCCGGCGAAGAAGGGCGACCCTCAAGGAGACCAGACATGTCGATGACCGACCCCGTCGCCGACCTGCTCACGCGGATCCGGAATGCCAGCCACGCGGGCCACGAGTCCGTGAGCATCCCCTGTTCCCGCCTGAAGCTGGACATCTTGCGCCTGCTGAAGGAGGAGGGATTCATCATGTCCTTCCAGGAGCAGCACGACGGTCCACATGCCACCATCCGCGTCCAGATCCGGTACGATGCGTCCAAGAAGGGCGTCATCCGAGGCATCCAGCGGATCAGCCGGCCCAGCCGCCGCGTCTACGTCCGACGCGACCAGATCCCGTTCGTCCGGAACGGCCTGGGCCTGGCCATCCTGACCACGCCCAAGGGCGTCCTCACGGATCGTGAGGCTCGCCGTGAGGGCGTGGGCGGCGAGATCCTCTGCTACATCTGGTAGCGAATCGAAGGCACGGAGAGCCACCATGTCCCGCATCGGAAAATTGCCGGTCGTGCTTCCAGCCGGCGTCACCGCACGGATCGAGGGAGGCCTCATCCGCGTGGTCGGGCCCAAGGGCGAGCTGACCCAGAGACTCCTCGAAGGCATCGGCCTCGACGTGGACGGGGACAGCGTCACGATCACCCGGTCCGACGATTCTCGCGGCCAGCGGGCCTTCCACGGCCTCTCGCGCGCCCTGTTCGCCAACATGGTGAAGGGCGTCTCGCAGGGGTTCCAGCGACGCCTCGAGATCCAGGGCGTCGGCTACAAGGCCGACCTCCAGGAGCACACCCTCCTCCTGACGGTCGGCTACAGCCAGCCCGTGGCGTTCGCCATCCCCCCGGACATCACGATCCGGATGGAAGGTGGGACGAAGATCGTCGTGGAGGGGATCGACAAGCAGAAGGTCGGACTCGCCGCAGCCCGTCTGCGCGCCGTCCGGCCCCCGGACCACTACAAGGGCAAGGGCATCCGGTACGAAGGCGAGACCGTCCGGATCAAGGCCGGCAAGTCGGCAGCCTAGGGAGTCCACCATGGCCAAGACCAATCACGAGCTCCAGAAGCGAATGCGGAGGAAGGCCTCCATCCGCAAGAAGATCGCCGGGAGGGCCGATCGCCCCCGCCTGACCGTGTTTCGGAGCGGGAAGCACATCTACGCCCAGATCGTGGACGACGACACAGGCCACACGCTCGTGGCCGCGAGCACGCTTTCGGCGGAGTTCCGAGCCACGGGGGCCAAGGGGAGCGACCGGGCCGGCGCGGCCGCACTCGGAGAGTCGATCGGCCACAAGGCCCTCGAGGCGGGTATCCGCGAGGTCGTGTTCGATCGCAACGGCTACCTCTACCACGGCCGCATCCAGGCCCTCGCCGACGGTGCCCGCAAAGCGGGCCTGGCGTTCTAGGCATTCCAGGAGGAGCGCATGCCCAGGCAGCAGAAGATCCAGACCTCCGAGGAGGACTCGGGGTTCATCGAGAAGATCCTGCACGTCAACCGCGTGGCCAAGGTCGTGAAGGGCGGACGTCGTTTCTCCTTCTCCACCCTCGTGGTGGTGGGGGACGGGGAGGGGCGCGTCGGCATCGGGCACGGCAAGGCCAACGAGGTGCCCGAGGCGATCCGCAAGGCCACGGAGCAGGCGCGCAAGAGCATGTTCGAGGTTCCTCTGGCCGGCCGGACCCTCCCTCACGTGGTGGTGGGCCACTTCGGCGCCGGGCGCGTCCTCATCCGCCCCGCGAACCCGGGCACCGGGGTCATCGCGGGGCCCGTGGTCCGGGCCATCCTCGACGCGGTGGGCGTCCACGACGCCCTGACCAAGAGCCTCGGATCCAACAACCCCTTCAACCTGAGCCGTGCGGTGGGCGATGCGCTCCACCAGCTCGAGTCGCCCGCCCAGTACGCGCTGCGGACGGGTATCGATCCGGAGAAGGTGTTCGAAACCTACCAGTTCAAGGATCGCCTCGCCGAGAGCGGGGCGCTGCCGCGCATTTAGGAGGTCGCCATGACCCGGATCCAGGTCACCTTGAAGCGCAGTCTCATCGGCGAGAAGCCCCCCATCCGGAAGCAGCTCGAAGGACTGGGCTTGAGGAAGCCGAACGCCGTGCGCGTCCTCGAGAACACCCCCGCGGTCCGCGGGATGATCAAGAAGGTCCTGCACATGGTGGAGGTCGTGGAGGTCGAGACCGAAGCCAGGCCGGCCGACGCACCAGGAGTGGAACATGGCTGACGAACTCTCCCGGCTCCAGCCGGCTCCCGGCTCCCAGACCACCCGCAAGCGGATCGGCCGCGGGCAGGGCTCGGGATGGGGCAAAACCGCGGGCCGCGGACAGAAGGGGCAGCGGTCCCGCAGCAGCGTCCACATCCGACCCGGATTCGAGGGAGGGCAGATGCCCCTCACTCGCAGGCTGCCCAAGCGCGGGTTCACCAACGTCTTCGCGAAGGACTTCACGATCATCAACGTCGGCGATCTCGAGGGTCGGTTCGAGGCGGGCGCCGAGGTGGACATGTTCGCCCTCAAGCGGGCCGGCGTGATCTCCCGCATCGGGCGTGACGGAGTCAAGGTGCTCGGCCGTGGCGAGCTGACCATCGCGCTCACGGTGAAGGCCGCACGCTTCAGTGCCGCCGCGAAGGCGCGCATCGAGGCGGCCGGCGGCAAGGCCGAGGCGGTGTAGCTTCGTGGCGAACGTTTTCACCAGCATCGCGAGGACCCCGGATCTCCGGAACCGGATCCTCTTCACGCTGGGATTGTTGGGCGTGTACCGCCTGGGCGTGTTCGTCCCGTGCCCCGGCGTGGACCGCGAGGCGCTCGGAGACTTCTTCGCCAACAACGAGGGCACGCTGTTCGGCCTCTACGACATGTTCTCCGGGGGTGCGCTCGAACAGTTCAGCGTCTTCATGCTCGGCATCATGCCGTACATCTCCGCCAGCATCCTCATGCAGATGATGGTGGTGGTGGTCCCGCAGCTGGAGCGCATCAACAAGGAGGGGCAGACCGGGCGCAACAAGGTCATCCAGTACACCCGGTACATGGCCATCGCGATCTCCATCGTCCAAGCCCTCGCGAGCGCCTTCACGTTCGAGCGGATGAAGACCTCGGCGGGCGCGGACATCGTCATCCACGCGGGACTGGCATTCCGCCTCATGACCGTGCTCACCATGACCGCGGGCGCCTGCTTCGTGATGTGGCTGGGGGAGCAGATCTCCGATCGCGGCATCGGCAACGGATCCTCCATCCTGATCACGGCCAACATCATCGCCCGCCTGCCCTCGGCCGTCATGAACACCTTCCAGAAGGTCAAGATCGGGGACATGAACCTCCTGGGCCTGGTCCTCCTCCTGGCTGGCATGGCCCTGGTGGTGGCCTTCATCGTGTTCGTGGAGCGGGCCCAGAGGCGTGTGCCGATACAGTATGCGAAACGGGTCGTAGGCCGCCGGATCTACGGCGGACAGGCGACTCACCTTCCGCTGAAGATCAACACCTCGGGCGTCATCCCGCCCATCTTCGCCTCCTCGGTGATGATGTTCCCCGGGACCATCGCGTCCTTCTACAATCACCCCGCGCTCGTGTCCGTGGCCTCGGCCTTCACTCCCGGACGGTGGCTCTACTTCGTCACCTTCCTCGTCCTCATCGTCTTCTTCGCCTACTTCTACACCGCCATCACCTTCAACCCGGTGGACGTGGCGGACAACCTGAGGCGGCAGGGAGGCTACGTCCCCGGCATCCGACCCGGGCGGCAGACCGCAGACTTCATCGACTACCTGCTCACGCGGCTCACCGCCGTCGGCGCGGTCTACCTCTCGGCGGTCTGCATCCTCCCCACGCTCCTCATCCAGAGGTACGGCGTACCGTTCTACTTCGGCGGAACCAGTCTCATCATCGTGGTGGGCGTGACGCTCGACACGGTCGGACAGATCGAGGCCCACCTCCTGACCCGGCACTACGACGGCGTCACCCAGAGCGGGGGTTCGCTCCTGGGCCGCGTCCGCCAACGTCGCCGCATGTTGACCGCACCCGAGGAGAAGTGAAGGCCGCGGACCGCGGGGCCATCCTTGGAGGCACCATGTTCATCGTGATTCTCGGCCCTCCCGGGGCAGGCAAGGGCACTCAGGCCGCTCGCATCGCCCGAAGCCTGCGTATCCCACAGGTCGCCACGGGGGACATGTTCCGCAAGCACCTCGGCGAGGGGACGGAGCTCGGCTGGCTGGCTCGGTCCTTCATGGACGCCGGCGCCCTCGTTCCGGACGAAGTGGTCTGCGAGATGGTCCAGGATCGGCTCCAGGAACCCGACTGCGCCGAGGGCGCGCTGCTGGACGGGTTCCCTCGATCCCTGGCCCAGAGCGAGTTCTTGGACCGCATGCTCGCCGAGCGGGGCCAGCGCGTGGACCGGGTCGTCTCGCTCGTGGTCCCGGACGAAGAGGTCGTGTCCCGCATGGGCGGCCGGCGGACCTGCCTGTCCTGCGGGGCCACCTACCACGTGCGCTTCAGCCCTCCGAAGGTCGAAGGGGTCTGCGACCGCTGCGGGCAGCCTTTGGTCCAGCGGCCAGACGACCGAGAGGACACGGTTCGGGCCCGCCTCGCGACCTACCACCGTCAGACCTCCCCGATCGTGGAGCACTACCGCCAGGGGGGCGTGGTGCTCGATGTGGACGGCGTTGGCTCCATCGATGCCATCTCCGAGGCGATCGCGCGAGGGATCGAGGCCGTGCGCCGATGATTCGACTCAAGGCACCCTGGGAGATCGCCATGATGCAGGCCAGCGGCGGGCGGCTGGCCGAGGTCGTGGCGATCCTGGAGCACGCCATCCGGCCGGGATTGACCGGCCTGGAGCTCGACGCCCTGGCCGAGGAGGAGATCCACCGCCGCAACGGGGTCCCGTCCTTCAAGGGCTACCGGGCCGGCGGGAATCGCGCCTTTCCAGCGACGCTCTGCATCAGCCGGAACGAAGAGGTGGTGCACGGCATCCCCGATGACAAGCCGTTCCGCCCCGGAGAGGTCGTCTCCATCGACGTCGGTTTGCAGTACGGGGGCTACCATGCCGACACCGCCTTTACGGTGGCCGTCGGCGAGATCCCCGCCCGGGTGCAGGAGCTGCTTGACGCTACCCGAGAAAGCCTTTATGAAGGCATCGCCCGCGCAGTTCCGGGGAACCGCACAGGGGACATCGGCCATGCCGTAGAGTCCCACGTGGCCCCCAGGGGATTCAGCGTGATCCGGGACTACGTAGGGCACGGCGTCGGGCGGGACCTCCACGAGGAGCCCACCGTGCCGAACTTTGGACAGCCCCACACCGGCGTCCTGTTGAAGCCCGGTCTCTGCATCGCCATCGAGCCCATGGTGTCCATGGGCAGCCACCTGACGCAGGTGGCGCGTAACGGCTGGACCGTCACGACTCGGGACGGGAGCATCACCGCACACTTCGAGCACAGCATCGCCATCACCGAATCGGGTCCGCTCATCCTCACCACCCTCTGAGCGCCCGCCATCCGTCGAACCGGCCCGAACGCCGGCGAGGAGACAGCATGAAAGTCAAGGCATCCGTCAAGCGGATCTGCGAGAAGTGCCGCATCATCAAGCGGCAGGGAGTGGTCCGCGTGATCTGCTCCAACCCCAAGCACAAGCAGCGGCAGAAGTAGGAGCGTCGCGATGGCACGCATCGAAGGCATCGACCTTCCCCGCAACAAGCGCGTCGAGATCGCACTCACCTACATCTTCGGCATCGGGCGCACCACGGCCCGGAAGATCCTGGACGAGGCCCAGGTGGCCTACGGCATCAAGGCCGGGGATCTCTCCGAACTCGAGGTCGCACGAATCCGAGAGGTCATCCAGAGGAGCCACAAGGTGGAGGGCGAGCTCCGGAAGGAGGTCGCCATGAACGTCAAGCGACTCATCGACATCAACTGCTACCGCGGCATCCGGCACAAGAAGGGCCTTCCCGTGCGGGGTCAGCGGACCCACACCAACGCCCGGACCCGTAAGGGCCCGCGCCGCATCGTCTCGAAGAAGCGGTAGGAGGTTCGGAATGGCCGCCCCCCGGAAGAAGGTCGTTCGTCGGGTCAAGAAGAACGTGCCCAGTGGCGTGGTCCACATCCAGGCCACCTTCAACAACACCATCGTCACGATCACGGATGTCCAGGGCAACACCGTGGCCTGGTCCTCGGCTGGCGTGAAGGGGTTCAAGGGCTCCCGCAAGTCCACTCCCTTCGCAGCCCAGCTCGTGGCGGAGGACGCCGTCCGCAAGGCCATGGATCACGGCATGAAGGCCGCAGCGGTCTTCGTGAAGGGTCCGGGCGCGGGCCGCGAGTCCGCCCTGAGAGCCGTGTCCGCCGCGGGCCTCAAGGTCACCCAGATCCGCGACGTCACCCCCATTCCCCACAACGGTTGCCGCGCTCCCAAGCGGCGCCGCGTCTGACCGGACCCCTCAGGGGACCCGGACCTGGCCCGTCCGGGCGTACCCACGCCGGTCATCCTCCCTCTTCGGGTGTGGAGCCCACGCCAGGCCACGTGGGCGGAAACCCGGTGGAGACCCCCCATGCAGGACGTCATCTACGCCAACTGGCGCAACCTCATCCGCCCCAAGGGCATCGAGCGGGACATCCGCTCGAACGAACGCTACGGGAAGTTCGTGGCCCGGCCGCTCGAGCGGGGCTTCGGCATCACGATCGGCAACAGCCTGCGCCGGGTGCTCCTTTCGAGCCTCCAGGGCGCTGCCATCACCAGGGCCCGCATCGAGGGCGTCCTGCACGAGTTCTCCTCCATTCCGGGCGTCATCGAGGACGTCACGGACATCGTGCTCAACCTGAAGGGCGTCCTGTTCCGCATGAACGCCACCGAGGACATCCTCGGGCACGTGGACGTCACGGGACGTCCCGGCCAGACGGTGGTCGTGCGGGCGGGCGACATCCGGTTCGACGGCCCCGTGGAGGTCTTGAACCCGGAGCACGCCATCGCAACCCTCACCGAGGGAGGCCGGTTCGTCGCCGAGGTCAACGTGACCATGGGACACGGGTACGTGCCGGCCGAGGCGAACAAGACGGAGGACATGGAGATCGGCATCATCCCCATCGATGCCATCCACTCCCCGATCCTCCGGGTGAAGTACAACGTCACCCAGGCGCGGGTCGGGCAGCGGACCGACTACGACAAGCTCACGCTCGAGATCTGGACCGACGGCTCGGTCCGACCCGAGGACGCCCTCGCGTTCGCCGCCAAGATCCTCAAGGAGCAACTGCAGGTCTTCATCCGCTTCGCCGAGGAGGACGAGCCCTCCGACGAGGCTCGCCTCGAGGACAGCGAGCAGATGAGCGACAACCTCTTCAAGCGGGTGGACGAGCTCGAGCTGTCGGTCCGGGCGGCGAACTGCCTCCAGAACGCGGGCATCGAGTACATCTACCAGCTCGTCGAGCGGACCGAGACCGAGATGCTCAAGACCAAGAACTTCGGACGCAAGTCGTTGAACGAGATCAAGGAGATCCTCGCCGAGCTCGGCCTCTCGCTGGGCATGAAGCTCCCGAAGATCCCCGGCCGGAACGTCTGACGGGCGTTTCCAGGAGGTTCTGATGCGTCACCTGAAAGCGCACCGCAAGCTCGGCATGGACTCGACCGAGCGCATGTCCATGTTCCGGAACATGGTCACGTCGCTGATGATCCACGAGAAGATCCGCACCACGGAGCCGCGCGCGAAAGAGCTCCGGCGCATCGCCGATCGGCTCATCACGCTGGGCAAGCGGGTACCCCCCAGCACGCTCGTCACCTTGAGCGGCGACGATCTCGCGGCGGCCAAGGCCCAGCGTGTGCACGCCATCCGGCAGGTCCGTCGATGGGTCCACGACAAGGCGGCCCTCGAGAAGGTCTTCAACGAGTACGCCGAGCGGTACAAGGACCGGCCGGGCGGCTACACCCGGCTCTTCAAGATCGGCGTCCGCCCTGGAGACAACGCGCCGATGAGCGTGATCGAGCTCGTCTCCGAGGATGCCCCCGCCGTCGAGCCCGCCGTCGAGGACGAGACCACGCCCGGAGACAAGGCCGAGTAGACGGAGGCTTCGCCCCGGTCGAACCCTGGCGCTCCAGATACCACGGCACCCGGGGGGCCGGGTGCCGCGGAGAGGAGGGTGCGTGGAGGGGGACTCGAACCCCCACAGCCTTGCGGCCACCAGCCCCTCAAACTGGCGCGTCTACCATGTTCCGCCATCCACGCAGAGGGCCCGGATCGCGGTCTGTTACCGCGAAACCCGTGCGCTGTCAAGAGCG
This sequence comes from Deltaproteobacteria bacterium, assembly GCA_016927815.1. Lineage (GTDB taxonomy): Bacteria > Myxococcota_A > UBA796 > UBA796 > JAFGLY01 > JAFGLY01. Next base: position 14,494 of record JAFGLY010000092.1, read on the forward strand.
GGGCCGTTGACGCCAGGGCGGATCCGGCGGTAGGACACCTTCGACCCCAGGCAGGTCTCCGACAGGAGGTCGCGATGCCGAGACGACGGACCGAAGCCCCCGAACGACCCGAAGAGGAGGCCCCGCACCCGGAGGGCCCCTTCAACCGATCGACCATCGAGGAGGCGGGGGCCGGGCTCCTGAGGGCCGTGACCGACGCGCTCGGCGTGGCCGTGGAGCGTGGACGGAGCGAACTGGACCACGCGGCCCGGTACGGCCGCGTCCAGCTCGAGGTGATCCGGCTGCGCCGCGAGCGCGACAACCTCTTCCTCGCCCTGGGCAAGGAGGTCCTGCCCCTGCTCGAGGACGGAAGGATCCATCACCCCGACCTGTGGGCCACGGCGACCCGCATCCGGGAGGTCAAGGCCCGCCTCGCCCGGGTGGAGGAGGAGCGGGTGGCCGCGGGTGAGCCCTCGGTGCCCGAGGAGCACGGGGTGGAGGAACCTCCTCCGGAGCAGCAGAAGCGCCAGTAGGCGTGCTTGCCGTCGGGAGAGCACCCGGATAGCTGGGCGGGGCCGTCTTTCGGCAGACAAGGGGCAGTAGCTCAGTTGGGAGAGCACCAGAATGGCATTCTGGGGGTCGAGGGTTCGATTCCCTTCTGCTCCACCCTTTCTCGAAGCCCCCTCCAGGTTCGGACTTGAAGGGGGCTTCTTGCGTTCTGGCAACGTAGAGCCGCCTCACGAGCGCCACGCTGCTCAAGATGCACGTGAAGTCCGGCAATCTCCTCCATCTTCGCCGTGGGCTGTACGCGACGGTGCCTGCCGGCGCCGACCCCGGGACCTTCCAGCCCGAGCCCTTCCTCGTCGCCGGGAGCCACACCCAGGACGCGGTCGTCTCCTTCCACGCCGCGCTCCAGCTCCGTGGGCGCGTCTACTCGGCCCTGGAGCCGGTTGCACGTGCCGACGGCGGCGCGGTCCCGCGCATGGGCCTGGCTCGGGACGGACGTGGTCCCGGTCCAGGGCGACGGGCTCCCGCGAACTCCTGCTACCTCGACTCCCGGCGGGAACCCGGCCACGTCGTGCCGCGTTGGGGCCTCGTCGTTCCTCCGGTCGCTCTCCGGCATCCGGCCATCGATCACCTCGGGAGCGGTGTCGTTCGGACTCGAGTCGTCGCCCGGGTCAGGGTTCTGGCAGGCCCCGAGCCCCCCGTCCCGCCAGGTCTCCGGCGGCGTCGCCCAGAACCCCCGCCACGCTTCGACCCAGGCCCCGAGCGGGGTTCTCGGCGCATTCTCGTTACCGGCCAACCCCGAACCTGGACCTCCAGGATCGGATTCTCGGTTCCGGGGTGCCTGGCGCGCCTTCGTTCAGCTACGCCCGCCGGCAGGCCGCCCGGCCGCATGCCGGCGGTGGAAGGCGGCGAACTGGCCACGCGCGCCGACCATCACGAGGTCGGCGCCGGCCTCCAGCCGGGTGTCGGCGTCGAGATGGGTGCTGAAGGTGCCTTCGCGGGTGATCGCGATCACGCTGAGGCCGGTCTCGGCCCCGATGCCGCTTTCGGCCAGCGTCAGGCCGTGCAGGGACGCGGGGACCGGGACCGTGTACACGTCGGCCCCCTCGCCGAGGACCGCGACCTCGTGCCCGAGCAGGATCGACATGAGGTGCCCCGCCGCCAGGGTGGCGTGGCTCAACACGTAGTCCGCGCCGGCCCGGTGCACGGCCTCGAGGTTCCGCTCCCGGGAGATGCGGCTGACGATGCGCGTATCGGGATTGAGCTTCCGGCAGTAGACGGACAGGAAGATGTTGACGGCGTCGTCGTGGGTGGTGATCACCACCGAGGGCGCGGTCGCGATGCCGCCCCGCTCGATGATCGTCCGGTCCGCTGCATCCCCGATGAAAACCTCGTTGGCGAGGCCTTCGAGCCGGGTCCTGAACGCCGGGTTCCGCTCGATGACCGAAACCGGGACGCCGCGGCCGACCAGGGTACGGAGGGCGGCCGACCCCACCCGGCCGCCGCCGATCACGAGCACGGAACCCGCGGCGGTGCGTGCGGATACGACCAACGCGTCCAGCGCGGCGATCTGGCTCTCGGTGCCGGCGACGACCGCCACGGCATACTCGGAGAGCAGGGTATCTGGGGTCGAGGGCAGGAGTCGGCCGCGTTCCCAGGTGCCCACGACGGTCAGGCCGGTCCGCGTGCGCAGCCGGGTGTCCCGAAGCGTGCGGCCGGCCAGAAGCGTGCCGTGGACCGGGAGTTCGGCGATGCGTAGAGGCCCGATTCGGCCCACCTCGTAGGCACGGATCGTGCCCGAGGCCACGCGACTGGCCAGGTGCTCGCCCAGGCGCTCCTTGACGAGCAGCACGTGGTCGGCGCCCGCGAGCTGGATCACGTCCTCGGCATCCACGTCCTCCACGAGCGCGGCGATGGGCACGCTCGGCGCCGCCTCCCGCACGGTGACCGTGATGTTGGTGTTGATCGCGTCGGTGAGGTTGGCCAGGACCAGACGCGCGGCGGACGCTCGCGCGCTCCGGTAGGTTCGGACGTCTTCGACGTCGCCGGCCAGCACCCGCACGTTCTCGTCCAGCATGGCCGAGGCGCGTGCGGCGTCGGGCTCGATCGTGACGTGGTCGATCCCCGCGAGGTCGAGCCGGGGGATGAGGGCCTCGGCCACGGCGTCGTGTCCGCACAGGATGACGTGACCGGCCTGGTCCGGGGGCAGTTCCTGCGGGGCTCGGGTTCGGATCTGGGCCTCGAGCCAGGGCGCGTAGAAGTACCGGATGAACGTGAACGGCAGGACGATGAGCAGCATCACCAGGCCGGTCAGGAGCACCACGATGGTGAAGATCCGCCCCAGGTCGCTGTGGAAGGTGATGTCTCCGAACCCGAGCGTGGTCATCACGGTCAGGGTCCAGTAGAGGCCGGTCAGCCACGTGTGATCCTGCCCCTCCACCTGGGCCATGATGACGTGGAACAGCACGGCGAACAGCCCGATGATCGCGACCAGGAGCCCCAGGTACTGCAGGAGCGCCTTCAGGTTCTGCCTCGCCTCCCCCCGGGCCAGGAGGTAGGCGAACTGGGGGGAGAGGAACTTCATGGCGGAAGCCTCCTTCCTCGGGCAGGCCGCGACCTGCGGGACCCTCCTGGGGCCCCGCAGGCCCGTCGCGGTCGAGGTCAGTAGTCGACGCCGTACGTGGCGGTGGTGGCGGCGTACAGTCCTCCGAGCACCGTGGAGTAGTTGTAGGAGGCCGTTCCGTCGTAGCCGCCGACCACGGCGGAACCCTGGCCCGAGGCGAGGCCGTTGACGCCTCCGGTCACCGAGGCGTAGTCGCTGGAGGCTTCGTTGCCGTAGCCTCCGGTCACCGAGGCGTAGTAGTCGGAGGCTTCGTTGCTGTAGCCACCCGTCACCGAACCGTAGGTGCCCGAGGCCACGTTGTACATGCCCCCCGACACCACCGAGCCCGAACTCGTGGCGTCGTTGTAGTAGCCTCCCGCGACCGTGCTGGAGTACCCCGTGGCGTCGTTGTCGTAGCCGCCGGTCACAGAGGCGTAGTAGGCCGTGGAGGCCGTGTTCGAGTATCCTCCGGTCACCGAGGTGTTGTAGTACGAGGCGGTGTTGCCGCCCCCGCCCGTGACGGAGGCGTAATAGCCGGACGCCGTGTTGGAGGAGCCTCCCGAGACCGAGGCGTAGGTACCGGAAGCCACGTTGGCATACCCGCCCGTCGCCGAGGCCACGGTTCCGGAGGCGAGGCCGGCCGCACCCCCGCTGACCGAGGCGTAGGCACCGGAGGCCGTGTTCATGTAGCCGCCGGTCGCCGAACCGTAGCTGCCGGAGACCGTGTTCCCATAGCCGGCCACCAGGGCGCCTGCGGCCGAAGCGCTGGGGTCGTACCCCATGAGCAGGCCGCCCCACGAGGTGTAGCTGGCGAGCGTCCCGAGGATGAGGTTGTGGGACCCGGTCTTGGTGTCGCTGGAGCTCTCGTCGTAGCCGATGATGAGGTTGCCCACCCCGTTCACCGTGCCCGACGTGCTGCCCGACCCGCTCTGGATGTAGACGTTCGCTCCCGTGAAGGTGATCTCGTCGTTGGTCGTGTCCACCGCCAGGTAGGTGAACAGGTCGTCGAGGTCCCCGAGGTCGATGGCGGCGAGGTCGGACTCCAGGTCCGCCACCGACGATTCCAGGCTGGCAAGGCCGGTGGCCTGGTCGAGGAGGTCGTCCCGCAGCGCCGCGATGTCGGAATCGTGGCCTCCGACCGTGGTCTCGAGGTTTCCCACGTCCGTGCCGAGGGACGCGACGTCCTTCAGCAACGAGGAGACGGCGCCGGTGCAGTCCGACACGAGGGCCTCCAGGTCGGCGATGGCGGAGGCGAAGCCTCCCACGGTCGCGTCCAGGGCCGCCAACGCGGTCTCCAGAACGGCGATGTCGGACGCCTGCTCCGAGTCGGACGTCGTGCTCGCGTCGGCCTGGGCCTGGAGGGCCTCGAACTGGCCCGTCAAGGTCTCCACCTGGGCTTGAAGGGTGTCCACCTGCTCCTTCAGGGCGTCCATGTCGGCGGTGGAGACCTCGCTGCCCCCGCAGGCCGCGAGGAGGAGGAGCGAGGGAGTCAGGAGCGTGGATGCGTGCATGGGAACCTCGGGGTGTGGGGGATGTACGAAGCCGGACACTCTACGGGGTGCGGCTTCCTCTCGTCAAGCCAAGCCCGCTGCTTCCAGCATCCGCCGACGGGCCGCGGGATCCCGCCAGGCCGCCTGGACCGAGGGCTCGAGGTCGCGGAGCGGATCGGCGAACAGGAAGCGGCGTCCGGGCGCGACGGCAGGGCTCCGGAAGACGGCCAGGCCGGTCCGGCGATCGTAGGTATCGGAGGAGTGCACGTCGCGTTTCCCCCCGCCCCCCGGGAGATCCACCACGAAGGCCGGCATGTCGAAGCCCGACAGAGTGCCTCGGACGAAGCGCTCGATCTCGCAGGCGGCGTCGAGGGTCGTACGCAGCGTCTCTACGCCGGGCACGAGGTCGTGGAGGTAGACGCAGGCCGGTTGGACGCCCACCCACGCCAGCCTGCGGAGGAGGAGGACCAGGGCGACGGGGTCGTCGTTCACACCGCGCTGGAGGACGGTCTGCGCCCGCACGACGACGCCGCCCCCCACGAGGGTCGCCACGGCACGGGCCGTGAGCGCGGTGATCTCCCGGGCGTGGCCGACGTGGACCTGCAGGGAGACCTGTACCCCCCGCCTGCGCCCCATGGCCGCGAGGCGGGAGAGGGTGCGGGGCCAGGGTCGCCCGGGCAGGAAGGCCATGGGGCAGGCGGAGAGGAGGCGGGTCGAGATGCGCACGCGCCGGATGTGCCCGATCGCGAGCAGGCGCTCGCAGATGCCGGCGATCCGGGAGGGCGGGAGCAGCAGCGGATCGCCCCCGGACAGGGTGAAATCTTCGATCTCTTCGTGCTGGGCGACCCAGGCTAGGGCCGGCTCCCACCGGGCCGGATCGGTGCTCACCCGGAGCGAGCGGGCCAGCGCGGGGGTGTCCGCCCCCACGGCGTAGGAGCGCGTGCAGCAACGGCAGTGGAGGGGACAGGCATCGAGCGCGAGGAAGAGCACCTTGCTCGGGTACCTGTGCACCAGCCCGGGGGCCACGGTGTCCCGCTGCTCGGCCAGCACGTCCGGCGCCGCCAGCGGGTGATCCTCCTCGCCTTCCGATCCGAGCGGTACGAACTGCCGGCGGATGGGATCTCTCTGCGGGTGTCGCCAGTCCACGAGACCCAGCAGGAACGGGGGCACGCGAAGCCCCATGGGGGCCTGTCGAAGGCCCCGGCGGAGGTCCGAGGCGAACGAGCGGGGAACCACGCCTCCGACGAGATCCAGGAGCGCCTGGGCCGTGGTGACGGTGTTCCGCGCCTGCCACGACGGTTCCAGGAAGGCCTCGGGGCCGAGGTGCGCCCAGGAGGGCACGGCGGCCTGCCACCATGCGCCGTCCAACAGCTCCCGATGGGCCGACGCGGGGGGAAGCGAGGGGAGGGGACGGGGGTCCTGCACGATGGTCCTCCTATCCCGGCGCCCGCTGCCTCGGCCGCGCGGGAGCGATAGGGGAGGGGTGTGTCCCTCGCCCACCCTGGCCGCGTCGCCAGGAGGAGCCTGCCATGCCGTCCCCCCATGTCGCCCGGATCGCCCCTCTCCTCGCCGTCGTCGGACTGTGCGCGCTGCCCTCCCAGGCCGCCAAGGTCCCGGTTTCGGAGTACACCCTCCAGACCGTCCCCTACGACATCCGGATCCGGGACTTCCAGTTCCCGTCCGGGTTGCGCATCGTGTTCCAGGAGGACCACACCCGGCCCGTGGTGTCGGTCAACTCGGTGTTCGACGTAGGGAGCGCGGAGGACCCCGTGGGCATGGACGGACTGGCCCACCTGGTGGAGCACCTGAACTTCCGAGCGGTCCACGGCGACCTGCCCAAGGTGATGGACTTCGTGAAGCAGCTGGGCGGCAACTTCAACGCGACCACGGCCACCGACCGCACCAACTACCTCACGATCGCCCCCAAGGACGCCCTGGTCCCGTTGTTGCGCCTGGAATCCCTCCGCATGACCAACATCGTCCAGGGCGTCACCGAGGAGGTCATGAACGTCGAGCGGGAGGTCGTCCGGAACGAGCTTCGGGGCAACCGGGAGCAGGGACCCGGCGACATCTGGGCCTACCTGATGGAGCAGCTCTACCCCGACGGGCACCACGACCACCGCACGACCATCGGCAGCCACGAGACCATCAACGCCATCACGCTCCCAGCCATCCAGAAGTGGACTCAGCAGTACTACCGTCCCGAGAACGCCACGATCCTGGTGGTGGGCGACTTCGACCCCGACCAGATCTCCACCTACATCGGCGAGGCGTTCCGGGTGGAGCAGCTCGCGGACCCCGCCAACCCGACGGCGCCCATCACGCTCGTGGAGCGGCCCCCCCGGATCCACGGGCCCTCGGAGGATCCACCCCCGCCCGTCACCCAGGAGATCCGGACCTACAAGGGCTTGGTGGACAAGAAGAACGTGCTCCTCGGCTGGTCCCTGCCCGGCGCCTACCGGGGCGAGGATGCCCAGTGGGCGCTCACCGTGGGCATGATGAACATCGCCATCGGCAAGTACCTGTTCCCCAGCTGGGACTACGAGAACGAGAGCATCGAGTCGTTCGGCTGCTTCTACAACCCGGGCAAGGTCTCCTCCCAGGCCATGTGCTACGTCGAGATCGCCGACGACGAGAAACCGGAGCGCATCGTCCGCAAGGCGCTCGACGGGCTCTACGAGCTCTGGAACACGGACAACCGCTACCAGATGCAGCGCGGCCAGATCGTCGCGGGCTCCATCGACATGGACGCGATCTTCAAGCTGTCCAAGCTGCAGTGGATGGCCTCGCTGCTCGAGCAGGTGGAGGACGTCTCCGACGTGTTCGGCCGGGGCGCCGTGGTGTCCGAGTGGATGCACTACACCGGCAACCCGCTCTACTACTCGTCCCAGTTCGAGGAGCTGTCCAGGGTGGACATCTCCAAGGCTGCGGACATGGCCTACAAGTACCTGAACCGTGACCGGTACACGGCTGTGGTCATCGAGCCCTTCTCCGACGAGGAGAAGGCCAAGGCCGAGCGCAAGGGCCTGGAGGGGACCTACGACGGTGTCACCATGGCGGACCAGGGGGCCAAGATCTTCCGGAAGGGAGAACTCACCGACGCGGTCATCCAAAAGGCAGCAGTCCCCCCGCCCTTCGAGAAGAAGAGGGCCTTCACCTTGGAGAACGGGCTCAGGGTGGTCATCGTGCCGTTCGGGTACGCCCCGGTCACCCGGGTCCGCCTCCAGGCTGCGGGCGGCAACCTCACGATCGAGCCCTGGGGTCTGTCCGATCTCATGGCCCACCTGGGCTCCTGGGAGTACGACGCGAGCCCCCTCGAGTTCGCAGGGTACCGGAACCCGGGCAGCTCGGGGACCGCCTGGTGGGTGGACGTCGAGGGGTCCGCGGGCAACGTCCGGGCCCAGTTGAACGAGATCCGGGTTGCCGTGGACACGTGGCGCATGCAGATGCTGCAGATCGGCGAGTGGGTGAAGGACCTGAAGAAGGACCGCGACAAGGACGAGAAGAAGCCCGAGACCTGGGCGGAACGCCTCCTGTGGCAGGGCGCCTTCCCCAACCACGTGCTCTCGAAGTACCTCACGGACGCCGAGCTGGACGCCCGCCGCAAGATGAGCCGCAAGGACGCCGTCGCGCTCGCGAGCCGGCTGGTCGGCAACCCTGCCAACGCGGTGCTCTTCGTGGTGGGCAACGTGGACGCGGGCCAAGTGGAGAAGGACGTGCGGACCATCCTCGGCGACTGGAAGGCCGATCCGTCGGCCAAGAATCCGCCCCCTGCCGACGTTCCGCCCCCGCCCGAGCCTGGACCCCGCAAGATCCTGGTCCTGGACAAGCCTGGCTCCACCCAGGCCGAGGTCAGCCTCCTCTGCCAGCTCCCGACCGCCACGCTCGACAACCAGGCTCGCCGCCAGGTCCTGTCCATGGTGTACTCGGACAACCTCTGGCGTGCGCTACGCGAAACCGCAGGGTCCACCTATGGAGCCTATGCGTACCAGTCCGAGTACCGGGGAGGCGTGGCGTTCCTGTACGCCAACACGACCCTGCAGAACCGGACCACCGACCTGGCCCTCCGGACCATGCTCGGCGGCCTCCAACAGATCCGCGACGGGCAGATCGATGCCGACAAGGTGCAGACCTTCAAGTGGAACCTGGCTCGAAACCTCACCACCGGGTACCAGACCACCAGCCAGGTGTTGAGCAACATCTCCAGCCTGGAGTCCCGCGGCTACCCGTGGGACGCCGGACTCGGATACCCGGACCAGATCACCAGGGTCGGCTTGAAGGACCTGCCTCCGCTCCTCGATCGGTGCATCGGTCACGAGATCATCACCGTCGTGGGCCCCAAGGACACCATGGTCGAGGAGATCGAGGAGGCGGGGTACGCGGCCGAGGTCGTGGACTGGGAGGACCTGATCCAGAATCCGGAGAAGGCAAAGAAGAAGTAGGACTTTCTTCTGTCCTTCAGGTCGGGCTGCCGCCGACCCGCTCCTCGAGGTGTTCCAGGAAGCCCGAGAGGTAGGCCAGGACCTGCTTCAGGTTCTGCTCGTCGCCCGCCTTGGTGAGCGCCATGCGGCCCCGCTTGAGCGCCATCTCGACGTCCACGATCTCCTTCCTGTGAAGCACGTCCCGCCGCTCTCGAAGGATCGTCTCGAGAGCTTCGAGCCTCTGCTCCAGGGGCTTGCGCAGGGTGTCCAGGTTCGCCCCGGAGGAACGGGAGGCGGGCTGCCCGACCACCGGAGACGGCCGGCCCACGGACCCCGGCGTCTGGATGACGATGCGTTCCTGCCGGCCCGTGCCCAGGTCGCGTGCCGAGACGTTTACGATGCCGTCGGAGTCGATGGCGAAGCGGACATCGATGCGGGGGATCCCCCGAGGCGCGGATTGGATGCCCTGCAGTTCGAACTCCCCGAGGCTCGTGTTCTGCGAAGCGAGGGGCTTCTCCCCCTGGAGGACATGGATCTTGACCACCTTCTGGTTGTCCGCCACCGTGGACACCAACTGGTTCGCCGAGGTGGGGATCGTGCTGTTCTTCGGGATGAGACGGGCCATGCGGTGGCCCTCGACCTCGATCCCGAGCGAGAAGTTCGTGACGTCCAGGAGGGTCACGGCCTTGACCTCGCCCCCCAGCATGGCGCCCTGGATGGCGGCACCGATGGCCACCACCTCGTCGGGGTTGAAGGACTTGTTGAGCGGGCACCCGAACAGGGACTTGACCATCTCCTGCACGCGGGGGATCCGACTCGATCCGCCCACCAGGATCACCTCGTCCACGTCGCTGGGCCGCATCTTCGCATCCTGGAGGACCCTGCGACATTCCTCTAGGGTCGCGTCGAAGAAGGGCCTGGCCATGGACTCGAAGCGCTGCCGGGTGAGGACGACCTGGAGGTGCTTCGGGCCGGAGGCGTCGGCAAAGAGAAACGGCAGGTTGATCTCGGACTCGGTCACGCCCGAGAGGTCGATCTTGGCCCGCTCGGCCGCGTCGCGCAGGCGCTGCAGCACGACACGGTCGCCGGACAGATCGATACCGTGCTTCTCCTGGAACTGCTCGAGGAGCCAGTGCACGATGCGGTCGTCGATGTCGGTGCCGCCCAGCGCGTTGTTGCCGCGCGTGGACAGGACCTCGGCCACGTCCCGCTCGACGTGCAGGAGGGAGATGTCGAAGGTCCCTCCACCGAAGTCGTAGACCGCGATGGTGCTCGCCTTTCGGCGATCGTGGACGTACGCCAGAGCCGCGGCCGTCGGCTCGTTGATGATGCGAACGACGTCGAGACCGGCCATCGAGCCGGCCTCCTTGGTGGCCTGGCGCTGGCGGTCGTTGAAGTAGGCCGGAACCGTGACGATGGCCTCGGTGACCTTCTCTCCGAGGAAATCCTCGGCGTTCTTCTTTAGTTTCTCGAGGATCATCGCGGAGATTTCTTGTGGCCGGAACAGGCGTCCGCCCACGGGCACCGCACAGCCGCCATCGGGCATTTCCACGACGTTGAAGGCCACCATCTTCATCTCGCGCTGGACCTCGTCGAACCGACGGCCCATGAACCGCTTGACGGCGTAGACGGTGTTGTCGGGGTTCATGAGGAGCTGGCGCTTGGCGATGTCTCCAACGAAGCGCTCGCCGACGCGGGAGAAGCCCACCACGGACGGTGTGACGCGGCCTCCCTCCTCGTTGATGATGACGCGAGGGTCCTGGCGGTCCAGGTAGGCACAGACCGAGTTGGTCGTTCCCAGATCGATCCCTATGACCTTGCCCATCCGTTTCTCCTGAATGGAGGGGGCGGTCTTCGAGGACCACACCGAGGGGGCCCTATCCGTGTTCTCGACGCGACGCACGAATGCCGCAGGGGTGCCCGGAGCGGGACTCGAACCCGCACGTCCCTTGGGACAAGGGATTTTAAATCCCTCGTGGCTGCCGTTTCACCATCCGGGCCTCGTGTCTCTATCCGGGTCCCGCGCGACCGCCTGCCTGGATCGAGCGAGTGCGTCTGGCTACAGGCGCCCGATGGCTCCTGCCCCGGTCCTCCTGTTCCTCGGCGCCTGCGTGCTCGTGCGGCAAGGGAGCCCCACCGCGGACCTGGAGGACGAGTTGCGCCAGGCCGATCGCCTCGTCGCCGGAAGAGCCGAGGAGGACCGACTGGGCAAGGCCCTCGAGATCCTCCGTCGGCTAGACGCGCGATCCCCCGGAGATCCCGAGGTTCTGGGACGTCTCTCGTGGGTCTTGTACCTTCGCGACGAGGCTCTGCCCGAGGACGGTGCCCGGCGTTGGGAGGAGGGCATCGCCGTGGGCTGGGCGTGCCTGGACAACGCACGCGCCTTCTCGGCGGCGCTGGACCGCAACCGAGGGCGCGTGACGGACGCGGTGGCCGGGCGCATCCCAACCAGCCACGCGACCTGCGCTCTGGGGCTCGTGGCCGGATGGTCGCGCAGGGTCCAGGCCAGCGGCCCGGCAGCCCTGGCCATCGACCTCGATCCGCTGAGAGCCCTGGCCGATCGGGCCGAGGCGCTCCTCGCGAACACGCCCGAGGCCGCAGAGGCGGGCCGCCTGGCGGTCCGGGTCCGCCTGCTGGTGCCCCCAGTGCTCGGAGGAAACCCCGCCAGGGACGGGGCCCGCCTCGCGGAGATCTGTGGTCCGGATCCGGCCGCGGATCCGGGATGCCTGGTCGATCTCGCGGTGCTCGCCTGGGGTCCGTCGGGGGACCAGGCGAGATGGGCCGAAGCCCTGACGCGAGCGGCACTGGCACCCTCCCATCCCGAGCCACCCGAGTGGGCTCGTGCCCGACAGCAGGCTCGAGACCTGCTCTCGTCCTCCGAGACCCGAGAGGACTAGCGAGGCCGGGAGAATGCGCGCCGGGCCGCCTTGCGGCGCCGCTTCTCCGCGAGGCGCTGCTTGAGGCGGCGCTTCTCGCCCGGCTTCAGGTAGTAGGAGTTCTTCTTGATGTCCTTGCGGATGCCCTCACGCTCCACCTTGCGGCGGAAGCGCCTCAGGGCCTTCTCGAAGGGTTCGTTCTCTCGGACGGTGACGAAAATCAACGCGCTCTCCCGATGGATGAGGCATTCGGGGGGTGCACGGACCCGGTCGCTGCGACCGGGAGCATGCGGCCCGGACGTCTAGCATGGATGGGCCGAACGCGCCAGAGGTGGCGACACGACGCCGGTGGACTATGCCTCTGGTCGGACCTCGGCTCACAGGGGTCCACCCCGAGGCGTGGGCATGCGGTTTTCGGGCGGGTCCCTCAAGGGTCGACGGCTGCCGGGAGCGGTGACGCGGGGGGTGCGCCCCACCCCTGCCCGCGTCCGGGAGGCCATGTTCGACATCCTGGGGCAGGACCTGTCGGGATGGACGGTGCTCGATGCGACGGGTGGAAGCGGCATCCTGGCCATTGAAGCCGCGGGGCGCGGGGCCGACCTCGTGGTGATCCTGGATCGCAGCCCCCGCGCGGTGCGGGCCATCGAGAAGGCGGTCCTCGCGCTCTCCCTGGCCGGGCGGGTCCAGGTGCGCCGCGCCGATGCGCTCCGGGATCCGCTGCCCGACCGGTGCTTCGACCTGGTCGTCGCGGATCCGCCCTACGGAAGCCCCCTCGAGCCCTGGCTCGATCGACTCCGACCCCTGGCACGGGCCTGGTTCGTGCTGGAGCACGCTGCGCGGCAGGCGGCGCCCGGCCAGGCGGATTCCGGAGTCCGCACGCGACGCTACGGGGACACCGCCCTGACGTTCTACCCAGGCACCCCGTCCGCCTCAAGCCGGATCCGGACGGGTGGGGGCGGGGCGGGGTAGGGCGCCCGTCTCCCGCCACCGCCGGTAGTCGTCCAGGATGGATGCGTGGTCGAACGCGATGGGCCCGGGCAGGTCGTGCGGGGGGAAGGCACGGGCTTCCGAGGCGTCGTCTCCCCCCTGCGGAGTGCCGGACGCACGCCCGACGTAGACCACGCTCATCGTGTGGAAGCGCGGATCCCTCGAGGGGTCGGAGTAGACCCCGAACAGGAGGGTCAACTCCACGTCCAGGCCGGTCTCCTCTCGCACCTCGCGGACGGCTGCGTCCTCCACGCGTTCCCCTCTCTCGACGAACCCACCGGGCAGTGCCCAACCGGGTGGGGGATTGCGGCGGCGTACCAGGACCACGCCCTGGGGCGTCTCCACGATCACGTCCACGGTGGGAAAGGGGTTCCTCGCGGTCACGGAATGCTCCGGGGATTCCCGTCCTCCAGGGCCGAGTCCACCGGCTCCGCATCGCTGTCGTCAATGACCACTTCCTGGACCGGGCCGCTGCCGCCCAGGTCCTGGATGGCCATCACCGCAGCCTTGGCCAGGTCACGCCAGCCCGCGGAGGAGCAGGCGTCCGCCAGGCGCTGGAGCGGAACGAGGAGGTCCGGTGTGTGGAGCGTGGAAAGTCCGTGGTCCTGCGCGACCGACCACCAGGCTCGCGTGCGAGCCTCGTTGGACTCCATGGCGGACATCCAGGCGTGCAGAAGGCCGACGAAGACCCAGCTCCAGTGGCGGGGCTGGTTCGCGAGTGCGCTCTCGGCCAGCGCGATCTGGTCGCGCATTGCGTCGTCGTCTCCGACCTGGAGCGCCAGGAGCGCCAGGTTGACCCGACCCACGGCGGTGGCGCTCGACAGGCCCTGCTCCTCGGCGAAGGTGCAGTAGCGCTCGTAGTGCTCTCGCGCGCGGACCATGTCGCCACGGAACCGCGCCACCTCGCCGAGGTAGTTCTGGCAGTTGAGGTGGAGCCAGTCGGCCCCGAGCGTGGCCGCGAGGGCGGAGGCGGTCTGCAGGTACCGCTCGGCTCGGCCCAACTGGCGCCGGAAGAGGTGCACCATGGCGGCGGTGTAGGCTGCCTGGGCGATGCTGCGGGTGTCTCCGCTCTCCCGAGCGAGCGCCATCATGCGATCCCGGTGGGCGTCGACCGTGGACAGGTCGTTCATCGTGAGGAGCGCCTCCACGAGCCCTGCGAGGAGCAGCACCTCCCGCCTGGGATCCCGCCTGAGCAGGCGCAGCGCCTCGTGGAAGTTCTGGACCGCCAGGCCCGGGCGCCCCTCGAGACGTTCCAGGGTCGCTCGGCCGTGGGCCACGTCACGCAGCCCGTCCCGATCCCGGATGGCCTCGAAGGCGGATGCGGCCTGCTCCAGGTATCTCCGACACGCTTCGAGGTCGCCGCGACCCATGGTGGCTCGGGACAGCGCGAGACCGATGCGGGCGCGGGTGAGGCGGTCGCAGGGCTCGATGGCCAAAGCCTCCAGGAGCACCCGCTCCGCAGCCGTGAACGAGCGGAGCTCGATGAGGGCCTCCGCGTGCAGGCGCCGGATCTCCTGCCGCCCCCCGGCCTGCCCGGAGCGCTCGGCCGCCTCCAGCCCGCGCGTCGCCACCCAGGCTGCCAGGCTGCAGCGTCCCTCCTCCACGAGGGTCCGCATGGCGCGGCAGAACCAGGCCGTGGCCTCGGTGGGGTCCTGGCCGTTGAGGAGGTGGTAGGCCACCGGGAAGTCCACGGCGATGCCCATGCGCTCTCCCCGCTGGCGCCACAAGGCGGCGAGGCGGAGGTGGAGCTCGGCCATCTCCGGCAGGCGCGAGGCGAGGTGGAGCGCGGTGGTCTGGACGGATCCGTGCTCGAACGAGAGGCTGTCGCCCACCTCCCTCAGCACCCCGGCGGCCAGGAGGCTGTCGAGGCCGGTCTCCGACACCTCGCGGACGAGCCAGGTCGGCGGCTCCTGGCCCGCGATGGAGGCCACGGCCAGGGCCTCGGCGGTCGCGACGGGATCCTCGCTGGCCTCCACCGCTGCGTGGAGGCGATCCAGGTGGAGCTGCTCGATGCTGCCGGGCACCGTCTGGTCGAGCGGCACGCCCTCGCGCAGGTGGTAGGCCCCGTCCGAGGCGAGCACGAGCAGGTCCCGGGCGGCCCAGGAACGCAGGAGTACCGTGACCGCGAGCGGGTTGCCGGAGCACACGCGGGAGATCTCGAGCACGAGCTCCGGATCCAGGACGAGCGCCTCGTCCAGCACGAGGCGGGTCTCCTCGAGGGTGAGCGGAGGCACCTGGAGCACCACGGCCCCGGACTGCTCCAGGTGACGCAACCGATCCCTCAGGCCGGCGTCCGCGTGGAGGGACTCGGCTGCGACGGTGGCCAGCACGAGCACCGGGCGCTCGCCGACCGTACGGTCCATGAGCGCCTGCGCAATGGACAGGCCGTCCCCCTCGACCACCGAGCGGTGCACGTCGTCGAGCACGAGGCACGCACCCCCGCGCCAGGCCCGTGCGTCGAGGTGCCGGTAGAGGAAGGCGAGCCCCACCGCGGCGTTCACCTCGTTCTCGCCGGGTCTGCGGTAGCCGCACCAGCGGGCCAGCACCGCGGCCTCGGCGCGCGCCTCCTCCGGGGAGGTGCGGCGATCCCGCGAGATCCACCGGGCCAGTCGCTCCTCGAGGGCCGATCGGGACTCCTGCCACGGGGAGAGGAGATCGAGCACCGCGCCGCGGTAGCCATCGTCCAGGCCGGGAGGTCGGTGGAAGCGCAGCCGCACCACCTCCATCACCCCGGCTTCCTCCAGGGGGCGCGCGACGGAGTCCACGAGGCGGGTCTTGCCCGTCCCGCTGTCGCCTACGAGCACCACGACGCCGGGCTCCTGGTGATCGACGACCCGCCGGGCCACGTCCCAGATCGCCTGGCGCAGCTCGTCGCGCCCGATGAGCGGAAGGTCGCGCAACGCGAGGAGCGAGAGACTGGTCCTGGCCGAGGCTCCCTTTCCGTACGCCGGGGGAGGCTGGGGAGGCAGCGGATCGGTCAGCACCTGGTTCCAACGCATCACCCCGGGGTGGAGCGAACGCGGAGGCGGAGGGATGTTGAGCGGGGCTTCCCCGGTGGGCAGCACGGGACCGGTGGACCGGCGGACGCGATCCCGAAAGCCCACGGGGCGGACCCGCACACCGGTCTCGATCTCGCGGAGCGCGTTCCGTAGGGCGTGCCTCAAGTCGGCCGCGCGGTCGTACCGCTGTCGTGGATCCGGGTCCAGGAGGTTCTCGAGGATCTCCTCGAAGCAGGCCGGAAGGGGTTTCCCGTTGGGCAACGTGGGTACGGGCAGCGGCGAGAGGCGCTCGGCGAGCAGGTCCTTGCGGCTCTCCCCCCGGTGCGGACGGGTTCCGCACAGCGTCTCCCACAGGAGGAGGCCCACGGCGTAGAGATCGGTCCAGGGACCCATCTCGTCGGGCTCCTGGGAGAGCTGCTCGGGCGCCATGTAGATGGGCGTGCCGCCCACGTTGCGCGGATCGTGCACGAGCCAGGAGAACGCGTGGGTCTCGCCGAAGTCGCAGACCCAGGCATGGTAGCGCTGGTCCGTCGGGGTGCCGTCACCCGGCCTGAGCAGGATGTTCTGGGGCTTCAGGTCCTGGTGGATGAGGCCGCGCGCGTGGAGGTGGCCCAGGGCCTCGAGCACCTCGTCGAGAAGCCAGACCACGTCTTCGAGGGGAGGGTCGGTGGCGAGCAGATCCCCGAGGTTCCCGGAGGGCGCGTACGCCATGGCCACGAAGGGCCGGTCGTCGGTGGTCTTGCCGTAGTCGTGGATGGGCACCAGGCGGGGGTGAATCTCCTGGGCCGAGATGGAGACCTCTCGGGCGAAGCGCGTCCGGAATCGGGCATGGACGGCGAGGTTCTTTCGAACGACCTTGATGGCGACCGGCAGCTTGAGGACGCTGTCCGCCGTACGCCACACCGCGCCGGTGGCTCCCTCGCCGAGGAAGGTCTCGGGGCGATAGCGCGGGGGGAGAAGTGGCGTCTCCTGTTCCAAGGTGGACGGACTCCTCTGGGGCGTGTCGGAACGCATACCTACACCGGGAGCGCCCGCAGAGCCAGCGTGGACGATTCCGTACCCCTGTGCCCGGGGCGCATCAGGTCCCCGGGTCGTCCTCCACGGGTGGGAACATGCCCGCGAGCTGGTGGAGCCGCTCCACCTCCTCGCCCAGGGCATCCACGAGCGGATGGTCCCAGCCGGCGGCCAGCGCGGCGTGCACCGAGCGGTAGTACCAGAGGGTGCCGTCGCGCCCGCCCCGGAAGCGGGCCCACAACGACTCCCCGACCGAGAGGTAGTCGCGGATGATCGAGGAGATGTTGTGGATCTTGTCGGCCACGGAGATGAGCTTCACGTCCGGGCCGCACCCGCGCAGGTGTGCCAGGTGGGTTTCCTTGCGCTGGCGCCAGGGAAGCTTGGGCTCGCCGGTGGAGTCGGACAGGGCCAGCACGAGATCCGCGACGTAGTCTCCGAAGCGGCGGCGGAGCTCCTCCACGCGGGCGCCCTCCACGTCTTCCAGCCAGTCGTGCAGGAGCGCGGCGATGAGCTGGTCCTCGCTGCCCTGGTACTCGGCGACGATGGCGGTGACGTGGAACAGGTGGGCGATGTAGGGGATGCCATTGCCCTTCCGGACGTGGTGGCGGAAGGACTCGATGGCGAAGGCCGCAGCCTCGTCGAATCGCGGGCTGTAGCAGGGGGTGTCTACGCGGCGGGCCACGATCCGACTCCAGGTAGTGGGGCGGGCGCGAGGGGGGAGGTTACCACGGGGCCGGACGGCCCCGCAATCCCGATCGAGGCGGCGGTCGTCGTCCGTCGGACCGACGGGAACTCCGGGGCCTCCAGCGGCGTTTCCCGATAGGAGCCCACCACGGCGTGCCACAGGGTCTCCAGGCGCGCCAGGAGCCGGAGTTGCAGCGGAGGACCCACTTTAGCCAGCGCGTGCGGGTTGCCTTCGTGGCCCTCTCCACGACGGCCCTGGTGCTCGTGGCGGGCCTCGTCGTGGCCCGGGCGCATCCGCTCGAGCGATGGCTCTCCTTCCTCGTCGTGGAGGGGCTGGAGGCCCTGACCGGGGAGCGGGCGGCCGTGGGACGCGTGGTCGTGAAGCCCACGCGCCGGACCCTCTCGGTGGAGGGGCTTGCCCTCCTGTCCCGCCAGACCGGAGAGCCGGTGCTCGCCGTCCGGGAAGCATCCGTGAAGGTGGGCCTGGCAGGCGTACTCCCAGGCATCGAGGAGATCCATGTCGTCGAACCCGTGGCCTCGCTTCACCTCGATGTCGGGGGCCTTCGGGAGTTCCGGTCCGTGTCCGGCCACGAAGGCGGCGGTACCCGTTCTACGCCCTGGCGTCATCTGCGGGTCACCGACGGCCGGCTGGACCTGGCCTGGCCCGACGGCCGGATCCAGGTGGAGGATCTCGACGTCGTTCCGCTCGAGACGCCGCATGCCTGCGACGTGAGCGTGGCCCGCCTGGACGTGGCCTCGGGTCCGATCGCGCAGGCGGCCCGCGACGTCCGCCTCGAAGGAATCACCCTGGACCTGGCCCACCTCGTCGTACCCGAGGTGGCGGTCCGGTTTCCCCAGATCGCGCTGAGCGGAGACCTCGCGTTGTCCAGCGGTCAACCGCCGCGAGGGACGGTCGAGGCCGTTCTCGACCTGGCCGGGCTCACCCCCGCGCTCTCCCCCGGAACGCGGCTGGAGGGACAGATACGCGCCCGGGCTCGGGTGTCCGGGAGCAACGGGTCCGTGGAGGTGGACGGTACCGTGGCGACGGGCCCGGTGGCCCTCTGGCAGGCGAAGGCGAACGGCCAGGAGGTGCCGATCCGGTTCGGCGCCCTCGAAGCCCGCTGGCGCCTCGGCCCGGAAGGCGTGGTGGAGGTGCCGTCGTGGAGGGGAAGCTGGGCGGAGGGTACGCTCGAGGGGCATGCCCGCTGGCAGCCGGGTTCGGGCGGTTTGGCGCTGGGACTGAAGACCCGCGGCGTCCACCTGGAGCCTTTGTTCCGCGACCTCTCGGTGGCTCGGGCTCCCTGGGTGGATCTGGGTGTGGACCTCGACGCGGAGATCGCGGGCTCGGTTGCGCCCTTCATGCTCGCGGGCTCCTTCCGGGCGGACACCGAGGGCTTCGAGGTCCACTCGGGGCCCGCGCGCGCGCCCGGAAGCGAACCCATCCTGGCGATCCGCCGGGGCAGGCTGGAGGGAGCGCTGGCCCTGGACGGCCGGGCGATCGGGATCGGGCTCGACCGGCTGGCCCTCACCCACGGCAGCGTGGCCCGGGGCTCGGTGTCCGTCGGGTTCAGCGCCCAGGGTCCGTTGACCGTGGACCTGGCCTTCCGCCCGGCCAACCTGGCCGACTTCGGACCCCTCGGGGGCCTGGCTCTGGGGGGCACGGGACCGCTCGACGCACACCTGGCGGGTCCGTTCTCCGCTCCGGTCATCGGGGGGGAGGGCGTGTTCCGAGACCTGTGGGTGTTCGGCGTCCCCTTTGCCGACGAGATCGCGCTCCGGGTAGAGAGCCCGGTGATCGAGGATCTCCAGTTTCCCGGGTTCGAGGCCCGCAAGGGTCAGACCCGCTATGGGGGGAACCTGGCGGTCGACTTCCGCACGCCGCTGTCGATCGAGACCCAGGTCCTGGTCCGGGACGGGCGGATCTCGGACCTCGCAGGGATGTTCTTGGATCTCCCGGGCGTCGAGGGCCGCCTGGACGGTACGTTGGAGCTGTCTGGACCGCCCTACCAACTCGACGGGGGGGCCGAGCTGGATCTGCACGACGTGGACATCGTGGGGGAAACCTTCCCTTCCGGGCACGCCAGCGCGCGCATGGATGCGGGCCGGTTCACCCTCTCCTCGCTCCTCCTCACCCGGGCCGGAGGACGGGAGTCGCTGCTGGCCCGGGGCACCGTCGGGCAGGCCTACGCCGCCAACTTCGAGGTGCTGTCGGATGGCCTGAGCCTGGAGACCCTCGACGCCCTGCAGGGCGCCGACTGGAAGGTCGAGGGGCCGCTCCAGGTCATGGCCCGCTGGCAGGGCACCTTGACGGAGCCCTTGTTCTCGGGGCGAGTCGCCCTCGGACGGACCCGGATGCCGGGAGGGGAGGTGCCTGGATCCGTGGTCACCTTCGACACCGAGGGATCCCGCATCCAGGGCAGGGCGCGCCTCGTGGGGGAGGCCGTGCGGGCCACGGCCTGGATCGACTGGGACACAGTGGACTGGGGCGTGGAGGGCAGGTTTCGGGAGTTGCCGGTCCACCCGGCGTGGCCGATGCAGGGGGGCGGGCAGCCGCTGGAGGGCTGGCTGGGGGGGTCCATCG
Source organism: Deltaproteobacteria bacterium (assembly GCA_016927815.1). GTDB lineage: Bacteria > Myxococcota_A > UBA796 > UBA796 > JAFGLY01 > JAFGLY01. Next base: position 34,634 of record JAFGLY010000092.1, read on the forward strand.
CGCTCCGAGGCCATGCCGCCGATCCTCCCGACATCGAGGCCACGGCCGAGTCGGTCCGCATCCGCTGGGGCGACCAGGTCTACGCAGCGACGACGCCCTGGCGCTTCGACCGCCGGGGGCCGGCGTGGTCCCTCGGCGGCCTGTCCCTCTCCGGCCAGGACACTGAGGTCCGCGCCGATATCGAGCGGCGAGCCGACGGCCAGCTCGCGGGCGCTGCCGAGGGTCGCGTGGATCTCGCCTGGCTGTCCCTTCTCGGATCCTGGGTGGGGCGGGCCGCGGGCCGGGCCGACGTCCGCGCTTCGGTCGGCGGCACGCTCGCCCAGCCCGATGTCCGCGTCGACGTGGACCTGCGCGACGTCCTCTTCCGCTCACCGTACTTTCCGAGCGCCCTGGAAGGCGGGCGCGGGCGCATCACCGTGACCCCGGAGGCCGTCACCCTCGAGTCCGATCTCACCGGACGGCTCGGCGGCGGCTCCCTCCGGGCGAGCGGCTGGATGGGGCTCGAGGACTGGCACCCCGTGAATGCCGACTTCCGTGCGGAGATCCGGGACGCCCGCGTGCGCTACGTCGAGGAGCTCCCCCCCATGGTGGCGGATGCCGATCTCACGTTCTCCGGGCCCGTGGACGGCCTGGTGCTCGGTGGGGACGTCCGGATCCGCGAGATGCTCTTCACCGAGCGCATCGACTGGGAAACCTGGATCCTCGAGCTTGGGGAACGGCGCCTCCTGGCCACGGCGCCCGAGGAGGTCGACCGGTACTTCTCCATGGACCTCGGGATCGTTGCCAACGGCACGGGTCGGATCCGCAACAACGTGGGCGATGCGAGCCTGAGCGCCGACTTGAGGGTCGTCGGCGACACCGGCCGGCCCGGGCTCGTGGGCCAGGTACGGGTGGATCCGGGGGGCATGGTCCTGCTGAAGGAGCGGGCGTTCGATGTGGCCCGGGGGGAGATCTCCTTCCTGGATCCATGGGCCTTCGACCCCCAGCTCGACTTCCTCCTGGAGGCCGACATCCAGAGCCGACTCCGGGAGTACCACGTTTCCTACCGCATCGACGGGCCATTTTCGGCATGGCGGGCCTCGGCCTGGGCCGACCCGGCGCTCTCCCAGGCCGACGTCAACTTCCTGCTGCTGTTCGGCGCCACGCGAGAGGAGCTGGAGGGCTACGGCGGGCTCGAGGGCGCGCTCGCCTGGGAGGGCATGGACCTCCTGGGCCGGGAGATCGGCGAGGAGTCCGGGTCCATCCAGCGGATCGGGACGTGGATCCGCCAGACCGTTCCGTTCGACCGCGTGGAGGTGGTGACCGGTCCCTCCATGCGCGGCTCCCGCACGGTCTCGTCCGAGCCGAGGCTGCTCGTGGAGTGGGACCTGAACCAGCGGGACCTGACCGCCTCGGGGGAGTTCAACCTGGTCCAGTTCGGCGACCGCTACCTGTCCATCGAGAAGCGGCTCGCCCAGCGGTTCTACGTCACGGGCTACTGGGCGGGCGTCCAGGAGGATCGGAGCCTCCCCATCGGAGGCGCCTGGGGCACGGAGTTCAAGTTCCGCTGGGAGATCGAGTGAGAGGTCGCCCTCGCCGCTGGCTCGCGGTCCTGGCTGGCCTCGCGGGAGGCCTGGCCGCCGGGGAGGCGCGGGCCGAGCCCCCCTGGTGGATGGGGCAGACGGTGGGGATGGTCTCGCTGGAGGCCACGGACGGCGGACTGCCCGGCGAGAACCTGGAACCTCTCTTGAACATCCGGCAGGGGGGGGCGCTGTCGCCCCGGGACGTCCGCGCAGACCTGGCCATGCTCCAGGAGGTGGGGGACTTCGCCGCGGTAGAGGCCCACGTGGAAGCCTGGGTGACCCAGGACGACGAGGGGAACCCCGTTCCCGCGGTGCGCCTCGTCTACCTCGTGGTGCCCCCCCCGCGGGTCAGGCGGGTCCAGGTCGAGCGGTCGGAGGCCTTGTCCCGGCGGGAGGTGCTCTCGATCTCCGGCCTCGCCCGGGGCGATCCGTTCTTCCCGAACCAGGCCGTCCCGGCCACCGAGGCACGAATCGGATCGTGGCTGGCGAAACACGGATGGCCCTCTGCCGAGGTGGGCGTGGAGGTGATCCCGGTGGAGGGGCGGCAGGTGGACGTACGGATCGCCGTGGACCCCGGTCGGCCCCAGCAGCTGGCGTCCGTCACGGTTCGCCGGATGCCGCAGGGGCTGAAGCGCAAGGCGGACCGTGTGCTCCGCAAGGTGGGACTGCGCCAGGGCGACCCGTTCACCCGGGACGCGATGGTGGCCGGGCGGGAGGCGCTCTTGGATCTCCTGGAGGCCGAAGGGTACCCGGAGGCGCGTGTGCGCGACGTGCTCCAGCCCACGGGGGAGGGGTCGGTCGATCGGGAGGTGGTGTACGTCGTGGAGCCCAGGCGGCGGGTGACGGTGGAGATCCGAGGCCTTGGGGGGAACCGGAAGCAGACCCGGCGCGAGGTCGCCCGCACCCTCGGCCACCGCATCTCAGACGAGATCGTCGAGGAAGCCGAGCATCGCATCGCCAGGGACCTGGCCGACCAGGGATGGTACGCGGCCGACGTGGAGATCCAGGCGGAGGACCGACCGGGCGTCCGGGCCCTCCTCGTGTCTGTCGACCGGGGCCAGCGACACAAGCTCGAAGAGGTGCGCTTCTCTGGCGCCACGGCGTTCTCCGGCCCATACCTCGAGGAGGCCATGCGCGAGGCCGATCCGGAGGTGCTCGGCCGAGGGTGGGTGACGCCGGAGGCTTTGGATCGGGCACTGGGGTCCCTCGCCGAGTTCTACCGCAGCCAGGGGTTTCTCTCAGCGCGACTCGAACGTACGTCCATCCAGCGGTTCGAGAGGAAGAGCGGGTCCGTCCCGGTCGTCGTGGAGGTGGCGGTCCGGGAGGGACCCCGCACCTGGCTCTCCTCCGTCACGGTGGAGAACGATCCCGGCCCCGCGGTGGGCATCCTGGACGACCGCGTGGGAGACCTGCTCGGCCAGCCGCTCAATCCCGCGGCGACGGACGCCCTGGCGCGCGAGATCGGCACGGCGTGCTGGGAGGAGGGCTTCCTTTCGGCGGACGTCGCCGTGGTGAGGGACCTGTCCCCGGACGCATCGGCCGCGACCGTCCGGTTCGTCGTCACACCCGGTCCCCGCGTGGTGCTCCGCAACGTCCTCGTCCAGGGCCTGCGCCACACCCGGCGCTCGGTGGTGGAGAAGGAGACGCGCCTCGAGACGGGGGAG
>JAFGLY010000093.1 GCA_016927815.1 Deltaproteobacteria bacterium
CCCCCTGTTTTGAGCCAGCAGGGGCAGCAGGTCCCCCTGTTTTGAGCCAGCAGGGGCAGCAGGTCCCCCTGTTTTGAGCCACTTCGCATGGATTCTGGCTCAACCGAGGGGGACCTGGTCGGTCGCCTGGCTCAACCGAGGGGGACCTGGTCGGTCGCCTGGCTCAACAGAGGGGGACCTGGGTCGGGCGGCGTGGGCGAGGTGTCCCCCCCGGGGCCCCGCCGCTCGCCAAAGCGCAGCCCCAGCGCGAGCGAGCCCCCACGGGTGGGCGGGGGCTTCTGCGAAGATCGGGGCGGTGGGACTCGAACCCACGACCACCAGCTCCCAAAGCTGGCGCGCTACCAGGCTGCGCTACGCCCCGTCTGCGGCTACGCGGGGAGCGGATTACCCTCCGTGGAGAGGAACCGCAAACGCACCCTCCCCCCGGCGTCCGTGGAGCTCTCGATGTTCGGATACCTCACCGCCGTCCTTCTTCTTGCCGCGGGCGGGTACGTGCTCTGGTACAACGCCCACCACATCGACAGCGTGGTCCTCCTCCCCTTCCTGACCACCTTCGTGCCCTCGCTCGAGGGCGATCTTCCGGCCCAGGGCCGGGTGTCGGCCATCGTCCTCTTCGCGCTCGGCGGCCTGGCCCTCCTCTGGCGCCTCGGGCGCGACATCCGGGCCGCGCGCCGTCGCGACACCCCGTAGCCTCACGGGCGTCGCGCGCTATCCGCGGTTCGCGACAGGAGGGCGGGCACCTGCCGAAAGGCGCGGCCTCGGTGGCTCAAGGCGTTCTTCTCGGCGGTCGTGAGCTCGGCCATGGTCCGGCCGGGTGCTTCGTCGGGCAGGAAGATCGGGTCGAAGCCAAATCCGCCGACACCTCGGGGAGCCTGGGCGATCCGACCCTCGCACACGCCGGACGCGATGGCCTCCCCATCGGCGGTGACCACCGCCACGACGCATCGGAACCGTGCCCGGCGGTCGGAGGCGTCGCCGAGCCTGCGGAGCAGTTCGGTGTTGTTGGCCTCGTGCGTGCCCTCGGGCGTGAGCCGGTGGGAGTGCACGCCCGGCAGCCCGCCCAGCGCGTCCACCTCGAGCCCCGAGTCGTCGCCCACGGTGGGGATTCCGGCCACGGCGAAGGCTGCCCTGGCCTTGGAAAGGGCATTCTCCTCGAACGTGGCACCGTCCTCCGGCAGGGAGCCGGCGAACGGAAAGGCCGCCAGCTCCAGGCACCGGATCCCGAATGGAGCCAGGATCGCACGGATCTCCGCCACCTTGTGCGGGTTGGCGGTGGCGAGCACGACGGTCCCGAGCTCGCCCGGACCGGGATGGGTCACACCCGGACCCGCCACGTGGTGCCCTCCGGGCCGTCCATGACGACGATGTTCTTGGCGTCGAGGTCGGAGCGGATGGCGTCGGCACGGGTCCAGTCCCGATCGAGCCGTGCGGCGGTGCGCTCGGCGACCCGCGCTTCCACCTCGGCCCGATCGATGCCCATGGCCCGGAGCCGTTTCGTGCGCATCTCCTCGAAGAACTCGCCCGGCGCGAGCTCGCCGATGCCCAGGCACACGGCCGCGGTCTCGAAGCACGCGTGGGCTTCCGCCAGGACCGGGAGGGCCCGGCCCGCGCCCTTGGCTCCGGCCACCCGGTTCACCGCCCGCACCAGCTCGAAGGTGAGCCCGATCGCCTCTGAGGTGTTGAGGTCCTCGTCCATGGCCGCGTGGAAGCGATCCTCGAACGCCAGGGCGATGTCGTGGAGATCCTGGACGGGACCTCCGAGATCCCTGGCCACGTCCCCGGCGGATCGCGCCCCGGTGCTCTGCGCCGCAGCGTGGGCGGCGGCCTCCCGAGCCTGGTAGAGCCGGTCGAGCCCGCCCAGAGCGTTCACCAGGCCCTCGGAGGAGTAGGGCACGGGGCTCCGGTAGTGGGCCTCCAGGTAGAGGAGCTTGAGGGCCTCGCCCGGGATCTCGCGCAGGATGTCGCGGATCCGCACGATGTTCCCCAGGCTCTTGGACATCTTCTGCTCGGCGAGCGTGACCATTCCGTTGTGCATCCACACCCGAACGAAGGGTCGCACGCCGGTCGCGGCCTCGGACTGGGCGATCTCGTTTTCGTGGTGGGGGAACACGAGGTCGGCCCCGCCGCCGTGGATGTCGAACGAATCGCCGAGGTAGTGGCGAGCCATGGCCGAGCACTCGATGTGCCAGCCCGGACGTCCCTTGCCCCACGGGCTGTCCCACCAGGGTTCCCCCGGTTGGGCGGCCTTCCAGAGCGCGAAATCCGCAGGATGGCGCTTGCGGTCGTCCACCGCGATCCGATCGCCCACCCGTGCGTCCTCGAGCGAGCGGCCTGAGAGCTGCCCGTACCAGGGAAAGGACTCCACGGCGAAGAAGACGTCGCCACCGACCACGTAGCCGTGGCCACGAGCGAGGATGTCCTCGACGAGGGCGATGATCTGCGGGATGTGATCCGAGACCTTCGGCTCGTGGGTGGGCGGGCGCAGGCCCAGTCCGGCCAGGTCCTCGTGCAGGGCATCGATGAACCGGTTGGACAGCTCGAGCGCGGGCTCGCCCGCCTCCTGGGCCCGGGCGATGATCTTGTCGTCCACGTCGGTGTGGTTGCGAACGTAGACCACCTCGTAGCCCCGGTGCACGAGGTATCGGTACACCACGTCGAAGGTGATCATGGCCCGGGCGTGGCCGATGTGGCACAGGTCGTAGACCGTCATGCCGCAGACGTACATGCGGACCCGCGTGCCATCGGTGGGCACGAACGGCTCCACGCAGCGCGTCCGGGTGTTGTACAGGCGGATCGGGTGCTCCACGGCAACCTCCGCGATCGCTAGAGGGACTCGAAGATGTCGTCGATCTTGCCTTCGACGACCTTCTCCTCGACGTCGCAGGCCACCGCGATCTCCTGGACGAGCAGGGTGCGCGCCTGGTCGAACATCTTGCGCTCGCCGAACGACAGCGTCTTCTCCTGCTTCAGGAGGGCCAGGTCCCGCAGGACCTTGGCCACCTCGAGCGGATCTCCGGTCTTGATCCGGTTCATGTACTCACGATACCGCCGGTTCCAGGTCTGGTTGTCGGCCGGGACATCGCGGTCGTGCAGGATCTCGTAGACCTTCTGCACGTGCTCCTCGCAGATGACGCGCCGCATGCCGATGGCCTCCACGTTGCCCACCGGGATCCGGATGGTCATTCCGTTGTCGAGGATCTTCATCACGTAGAACGCCTGGGTGTCGCCTTCCCACTCGACGTTCTCGATGGCCGCAATCACGCCGACGCCGTGGGCGGGGTACACAGCCTTGTCGCCGACCTTGAACTCCATCCTTGTTCGCTCCGAGGACCCTTGGGTGGCCGAACCGAGCGTGCCCCCGACCGGCTTGGAGGGCCCGTCCGGCCCGCTGCGCAGGCTCTGCGCACCGCGCCGGGGCACGCTGCCTCGCTCCGACCGCGAGGACCCTTCGTACGATCCTGTCAAAGGAAATCCAGAAGGAAGCCGTTTCCAGGTAACCCATCCCTGCCGACGGGGCAAGCGGCCCCTTGGAGACCCCCTTTCCGCACGCCCGGACCCGCCGGCCGGCGTCCACGGATGACACGCATGGCCTTCCCCCCTCCCCACCGCTGCGGCCTGGGACGCCTCGGCCGCCTCCTCCTCGCCGACGTGGCGGGACCCGCGCTGGCTGCGTTCGTGCTCTTCGCGCTGGCGGGGGGGTTCTTGGAGGCTGCGCTCCTCGTGCTGCGCGCACCGGTGGTGCCGGGACCCGGGGCTCTCCTAGACGGCGTGCTCGGAGGGATGCCGGCCCTCCTGGTCCTCTGGCTCCCTTTGGCCTTCCTGGTGGGCATTGCCGTGGCCACGGGGCGGTGGGCGTCCGACGGGACGTGGACGGCCCTGTCCGCGGCCGGGGTGCCCGCCCGCCGCCTGCTGCCCGCCCTCCTCCTGGCCGGCACGTGCCTGGCTGCTGGATCGGCGTTCACCGCCCACCTCGTCGCCCCCGCCGGCCGGCGGGCCGCCGCTCGATCGCTGGCCCTGGCCGCCTCAGACGTACGCCTCGTGCCCGGTCGCTTCGTACCCGTGAAAGACGCCGTGATCCACCGGGGCCTGGACGGCGACCTGTTCTTCGCCTCGGGTGACCTCGCGGCGCTCGCCCGGTCCGGAGGACTCTCGGCCGAGGACGACCGCGTGGTGGTGACGCTGGACCACGGCCTCCTCCAGGGTCCGGCGGGTTTCCGGGCGTCCTTCGAGCGGGCCCGCCTGTGGATCGACCTGCCCCGGCCCGGCCGACGCGTGGAGATCGAGGAACGATCGGATCGCGAGATCCTGGACCTCGTGGCCCGGATGCAGGCCCGGGGCCAGGATCCCTCCCATGAGTCCGCGGTCCTCTGGAAACGGAGCACGATCCCCCTCATCTGCCTGCTGCTCCCCTTCGTGGCGCTTCCCCTCGGGCTGCGCTGGAAAGGACGCCCGGCCCAGATCATGGTCGTTGGAGTGGCTGCCTGGTCCCTGGTGCGGATCGGCGACGCCTCCTGCCGGGTGATCGGTCCTCCGGCCGCGGCCACGCTGCCGCTCGTGGGCCTGTCGCTCCTGGCGGTCGCCCTCTGGACGGGCTGGAGGGACCGGTGATCGGGCGGCGCACCCTGACCTTCCTCCTCCGGCGCGGGCTTCGGGCCGCCCTGGTGGCCGGGGCGGCCCTGGGCCTGTTGCTGCTCCTGGTGGACTGGGTGGAGGCCGGCGCCCGGGGGGAGGGAGGGGTCACGGCGACCCTGCTCGTGGCCCTCCTGGAGGCCCCCGGCCACCTGGCCCGAGGCGCGCCCCTGATGGCCGCGCTGGCCGCTGCCCTCGCGGTCGCGGGCCTCGTACGGGCCGGCGAGTGGCAGGCCCTGGGGATCGCCGGGCTGGGCCCCCGCGCACGCCTCGCACCGTTGGCCCTCGTGGGCCTCCTGGTGGGAGGCGGGGCGGCGTTCCTGCAGGAGACCACCGTGCCGGCCGCGGCGCAGGAGCGGGCGCGGCGCGGGAGCGAGGCGTCCGGCGGTCCCCTCCGGGTCGGAGAAGAAGCATGGATCTCCTCCGAGAACGCCGTGTTCCGGGTGACACTCCTGGAGGGCTGGACCCTGGGCCCCTCCTCGGCCTGGCGCCGCCTGCCCGGCCCGTTCCTGGATCGGCAGGTCGTCGCGAGCCTCGCCTGGGACGGCACCGCCTGGAGAAGGCCCGACGGGCCGGTCGCTCTCCCCTGGTCGGACCTGCCTCCCCCCTCGGTGATCGATGCGCTGGGGGTCCCTGGGGAGGCCGCGGATCGACCGTGGGCGTCCCTGGCGATGGACCGGCGGCCGGCTGCCCGGGCCGAGATCCATACCCGCTGGTCGCGGCCGCTCTCCTGCGTGCCCGCCGCCCTCGTGGGCGCGGCGGTGCCGGCCACGCTCGGAGCCGCCCCGTTCGCGGTGGTGCTCGGCCTGCTTCCGACCGCAGCCTGGGAGGTGGTCGCCTCCGCACTCCAGTCGGCTGCGGGTCAAGGCGTCGTGCCTCCGGCGCTCGGGGCGTGGCTCCGCCTGCTCCTGGCCCTCCTGGCCACAGGGCTCGCGCTCCGGCCCCTGGGGCGACCCGGTCCGAGCGGATGAGATCGTGGGCCGCTAGAAGGTGGTTCCGACGCCGAGGAATCCACCACTACGCTTGTCCGTGACCTCCACCATGGACGCCGACGTTTCGGCGGCGGTGCTCTCGGGCACCACGACGTGACGGGCAAGCAGGTTGTAGCCGAGATGCATGGTGAGGTGGTCCACCACCTCGTAGGAAGCCTCCACGGTGAGATCGTTGCAGAAGAGCCCCGAGTATGCCTCGATGCCGACGGAATCCTCGATCTGGACGTCCAGGCCCGCGCCGAGCTCGACGCCGGCCTGTCCGCCCCCGAGGAAGGAGAGGAAGCCCCAGGGGAAGAACCAGAGACCCCGGGTGGTCTCCCCGCTCGGCTGCCACAGGGTCACGAGCGGGACGGCGGTGTAGACCACCCCGGCGTGGCCGCCGAGCCAGTACCGGTTGGGGCCGACGTCGTGGATGTAGCGGATCCGTGCCGTGCCCGTGGCGAAGACGTCCACCCAGCTCATGTCCACGCCCTCGTGGTACTGGGCGAACGAGTCGGTCTCCACGCCGTACCACAGGGTCCGGCCGCGAAGGTCGAAGCCCACGTACTCGAAACCCGGGATCCAGGCGCTCAACCGGACGTCCAGGTCGGGCACCCAGAGCGGCGCGGGGTCCCCGCCCTCGGCGACCGCCACCTCGTTTCCGGACAGTTCGAGGGATCGGTCGTACGGAATCGGATCCCCGTCCGCCTCCAGGTACCGGGGAGAGGCGAACACCGTGTACTGGTACCGGTACCCGGCCGCTCCCCCGGCGGCCCGGAGGTCGAGCCAGCGGTGCGGGCGGCTGGGGCGCGAGATCGCCGCATCCTCCACGGGCAGGGAGGGAAAGGTCGAGCCCGAGGGGCCGAGGGTCGGCGGGGAGGCGACCGACGGCTGCGCTGGGAATCCGGGAGGCCCGATGGCCGAGGCGACGGGTTGGGGCCCGCCCTCGAGCCCCGAGCCCATCACGGGGATCTTTCGGAAACAGGAGACGGCGCCGTCTGCCGTGGCCACGCCCACCTTGATCTCGCCCGTGGTCGCAGCCGGGACCGCCAGGACCGCGCGATACTCGCCCGTACCCAGGTCGACGACGGGCCCCACCGTGCCTGCGGACGTGACGAAGTCCAGTTTCTGCCTCGGGATCCCCCGGCCCTCGACGTCGGAGACCTTCACGTTGAGCGTGACGCTGCCCCCGGGCAGCACGGTGTCGGGCTCGGAGCCCAGCGTGACCCTGGCCACTGGGCCCTCGGCCGTGGCGACCGCGACCCGTGTCGGCGCGGGGAGCGGGACGTAGCCGACCTGGCCCTCCCGCTCGATCCGGAGGGTCTGGACCACGTTCGTCCACGACCCGAGCAGGTTCAGGTACGGGGGCGGCCCGCTTCGGGGCACCCGGACGCCGGGCGCCATGCCCATGGGGCCCTGGAGGAGCGAGATCGTGGCCACGTGGTCGGCCGCCGTGGCCTGGATGGTCACGAGGCCCGTGCCACGGCCCGCGGTGTAGTAGACCTGCGCGTACCCGCTGGCGTCGCTCGTGGCGGTGGAGGGGACGGAGCCGTCGCCCTGGACGACCTCGAGCGCGTAGGAGACGTTGCCCACGGGATACCCGAACTCGTCCACCGCGATCAGCGTGAGCATCACGCTGGAAAGCCCGTCGTTGGGGAGCCGGTCGGCGGTGGGCACCACCAGCAGCTGCCGGAACGGGTTGCCCGTGGCGGTCGTGCGGACCGTGGCCGCCAGCTCCACGGGACCCGTGCCCGTGACCTGGAAGATGCCCTGGTAGTCCCCGCTCCGCAGATCCTTGACGGGCTCCTTGAGATCGGCGCCGTTGGCCGCGAACACGATGTCCTTGCCCGACATGCCCGCGTTGTCGGGCCCGAGCACCTGGACCAGGGCCCTGAACCCGGTGGCGCCCACAGGCAGCCGCGCGGGATCGGCCGTGAGCTTCACGGTGGCGGGTCGCACCGGCACCAGCGGCATCGTGATGCGGTCCACCTGGACGCTGGGGTTGGAGGCGAGGGTGGCGGTGAAGGTGACCTCACCTCCCGCCGCCTCGGTGGGGGGGGTGTAGTCGGCCCGGTAGACACCGCGGCCCTCGTGGACGGGCGACGAGAGCGTGCCCAGGGAGGCGGTCATGGTGATCTGGGCGTTGGAGGACGGCGCACCCTCGGGCGTGGTCACGGCGACTCGGATCGGGATCGTGAAGGTCGCGTCCGCGGGGATGGACGCATGGACCGGGAAGATCTGGATCCGTCTGGCCTCGGGGACCTTGAGGTCGAGCCGGGTCTGGTGGGTCTCGGAGCCGACCGCCGTGGTCATCGTGCCCTCGTGCACACCGGGCGGAACCACGATGGGCAGGCTGGCCAGACCCTTGGCATCGGCCTGGATGGGGCCGAACTCGCGGTCCCCCACCTTCAGCATCACCTTGGCGCCCGGCGTGGTGGTCACCGGGTAGTCGGTCTTGCCCACGAGCGGGATGGACACGACCCCGTACGACCGGCTCGGGTCCTGCCGGTCGACCACGGTGAGGATGGCCACGTGCGGGTAGTTGACCTGAGGCGGGGTGAAGAGCGCCGTGTACCGGCCGTTGCCCAGGTACGTGAGGTTGCTGACCTCCCCGGAGGAGGGCGTGACCGCGATGTGTACGTCGTGGAGGCTCTCCCCGGAGGCCACGTCGAGCTGGATGTTCATGGTGGACGACGTGTCCTGCCCGAGGAGGAGCTTCGGGGGATTGGCCGACACCGTGATGCGATGGGACACCGGCGGGATGACCTGGACCCTCCACAGGCGGTTCACGGACGCCTTCTGGGTGGTCTTGCCCCGAAACGAGATGTCCACCACCCGGGGCGCGGTCACGATGGGAGGCGTGAAGGTGAAGTCGTAGAGGCCGTTGCCCAGCTCCATGAGCGGCGTGGCCGCCCCGCCGGTGACCAGGATCTTCCCCTTGAGGCCGGTGAGCGGCATCCAGTCGGGTCCGAGCGCCAGCATGGAGTACTTGACGTTCGTCCTCCCGTCCCCGTGGACCACGCCCGCAGGTACCAGCTCCACCAGGCTCGGCTGCTGGGCCGCGGCCTCGCCGGGCCAGGCCATGGAGAGGCCGGCCAGGGCCAGCGCACCGAGGAGAAGGACGTTCGCGGCGATCCAGGTGCAGAACAGGCGTCTCATGCTCACCTCTTCCTCGCTGATCGTGTGAAGGGCGACCTCTGGCCGAGGTGGCGTCCCAATCGCGCCCACCCGTGCGGAGTCGGGCACGTTGGGGGACCGTAACCCGTTCCCTCTGGCCGGCGTGTGCGGCCCTGGCCCCCCCCCCGAGGCCTCGGGCGCGGATCGCGTCTCGGGCTTCCTACCGCGCGCCGATCACCCAGTAGGGGGAGCCCGCGAGCTGGTCCCGGACCGCCTGGACCTGGTCGGCCGGGATCTCGAAGGTCACCGGGCGGCCGGAGCGTGGATCCTGCTGGGTCGCGAACCAGTGATCCCCCGTGCGCGTGCGGTGGAGCACGAGGCCCCTGGGGTCGTCGTAGACCGTGACGAGGTCGTCCGCCTGGGTCTCCTCGGGGTGAGGCGGAGGTTCGGGCTCCTTGGGAGGGGGCGCCTCGGTCCGGGGAGAGAGCACCTCGAGGACCTCCTCCAGCTCCCAGCGCACCTCGAGCAGCTCCGCCTTGAGGGCGCTCTCGAGGTAGCCCCGGACCTCCGAACCCCCGGGCCCGCGCCCGAGTTCGACGAGGGCGGCGCGAACGGCACGGCGCTCGTCCTCGTCGGTGGGATCGAGGTGGCGGAGACGTTCGATGAGGCGATCCACGGACTCCATGAGGTCCTCCCAGTCGGGCAGGAAGGCGGAGGGTAACGCGACGCGGCCGCGCCCGACGACCGGCCCGGAGCGATGGACCGTAAGGATGCACGCCGGGGGAGGCTCGTTCCCTACAGCCTATAGCCTACAGCCTACAGCCTCCTAATGGGCCACGCGGGGCAGCGCCGTCCGGAGGGACCAGTCCGGATCCCGCTCGGGCGTGTGGCAGCGGACGCAGACACGCTCCACCGCGCACTCGGGATGGGGGCTCTTGCACGTCTCCAAAGGGATCGTGGGGTCCTCGGCGTGCGCGACGCCGGGCCCGTGGCACGCCTCGCACCCCACGGACTCGTCCGTGCGCCACGCACCGGTCTCCTCGCCGGGGGTGGCGTGGCAGGCCACGCACGCCTCGGTTCCGGGCCCCTGGAGCGCCTCCATGGCCCGGGCGTGCGGGGTCTGGCGCCACTGGCGCGCCGGGACTTCGTGGCAGGCGGCGCACCGGCTCGCCCCCACCGTGGGACCGTCCGGCAGGTCGGCGAACGGCCGTGGGAGGAGGCCCTGCGCCCGCTCCAGCCGTTGCTTGCGGATCGCCTCGTCCGTCCAGCCCTGGGCCTGGAAGTGGTCGATGCCGGCCAGGCCCGGGTCGGGGTCGAACCGCCCATGTCCCGCGACGTGGCAGCGGGCGCACGCGGCGCGCGGATCCCCACCGTCGCCGTCGTGGGGCCCCGAGGCGGTGTGGCAGGCCTCGCACCCCACGTCGGCGAAGGGGGATCGGGCTTCGCCGGGCCGGTAGCCGAACACCCCCGCCTCGGGACCCGAGGTGCGGTCCAGGAGGGTGACGTGGCAGGCGAGGCAGGACAGGTCGTCCCCACGCTGCTTCCGGACCACGGCCCAGGTCGCGTTGGCGTGGGCGGTGACGAACCAGGCCCGCGCCTCCTCGGCGTGACAGGCGGAGCAGGCCAGCACGCCGACCGGCTCCCCTCGGTGCAGCACGGCCATCGGTTCGCCGCGGATCCGCATCTCCAGCACCGCGGCCACCCCCCTCGAGTAGGGGAGCCACGCCTCGGTGACGAGGAACTCGCTCGCACCCGCGAGCGGGGGGTCCACCACCAGGAGCGAGGGCGTGGCGTCGAGGCCCGTGGCACGGGCAAAGGCCGTGTCGGCGTCGCGGATCACCGGAAAGGAGGGCTTCCACGTCTCGACGAAGGACTCGGTGTCCTCCTCGCCCGAGAAGCCCGACAGGATCAGGAGCGTGTCCGCCACGTCGGACACCCTCCGGCTCAAGGCCGCGATCTCCGGCATGACCCGCACGCAGTGGGGACAGTGGGTCGAGAGGTACACCAGGAGCGTGCGTCGTCCCACCCGCTCGGCCACCGCAGGAGGCAGGGCCACGGGCTGAGGAGGGACCTGCCGGGTCAGCACCGTCGGATCCGGAGGGCCGGGCCGCGGGCGCCAGCCGCGGGCGTCCCGGGACTCACCGGGGGTGGCGGCCACGGCGAGAAGCGCGATCGGGACGAGCAGGTGGCGCGTCCAGGCCATGGGTCGGGTCTATCCCGCCGTTCGGTCCGTGGTGGGTGTTATGACGCCCGCGAGGGAGGCACTCCATGGCCGGATCCCGCTGCCAGGCGCGGCGGCGCCCTTTGCGACGACCCGGTACCGACGGGCGGGGATTCGGCCCTTGAACCGATCCGACCTCGCGATCCGCCTGGCCAGCGCCGCGTTGCCGGGCCTTGCCGGGCCGGATCGGCTGCCGGTGGCCTGGGCCGCGGCGGACGTGGGCGTGCGGCGCTTCTGCCTCGATCTCTGGAGCGCCTGCCTGGACGCGCCCCACGAGGCGGGGCCGCTCCTCTCCCAGAGCTTCCGGAAGACCCGCTCCCTGGGATCCCGCGGACGGCGCCTGGCCGCATCGGTCCTCTACGGCCTGATCCGCCACGAGGCGATCCTCGGCCTCCTCTTGGAGGCCGTGGACGCTCCCCCCGCGGACCCTCTGGCGCGCTACCTGGGCTGGCTCGTCCGGGTGGAGGGTCTGGATCCCGAACTGGCCGCACGGGAGCTGCCCGGGCCGGCCTGGGGCCGCCTGGCCGACGCACCCTCGATCGTGGCCGCACGCTGCGCACACCTCGATCCGGTGGACGGGCTCGCCCTGGGCGGCTCGCTCCCGCGCTGGGTGGCCGAGGAATGGCTCGCGGCCCTGGGCGAGGAGTCGGCGGACCTCGTCCATGCGCTCTCCGAGCGGCCGCCCATGGTGGTGCGGACCAACCTGTGCCGCAACACCCGCGAAGAGCTCGCCCGGCGACTGGCCGCGGAGGGCGTCCCGGCGCGTCCCGGCCCTCACGCCCCGGCGGCCCTGGTCTTCGAGGATCGCCGCAACGTCCACCTCCTTCCGTCGTTTCGGGAGGGGCGCTTCGAGGTGCAGGACGAGGGCAGCCAGCTCGTCGCGCGGCTCGTCGGGGCGGCGCCGGGCGTGCGCGTGGTGGACGCCTGTGCCGGTGCGGGCGGGAAGGCGCTGGCTCTGGCCGACGCCGGGGCCGAGGTCTGGGCCCTCGACGTGCGGGCCCCGGCCCTCGCGGATCTCGCCTGGCGGTCCACGCGCGCGGGCGTTCCCGTGCGGGTCGACCTCGTCCGTCCGGACGGCCCCCTGCCCGTTCCGCGGGGGTGGGCCGACGTCGTGCTGGCGGACGTTCCCTGCTCGGGCTCCGGGACCTTGAGGCGCCACCCCGAGGTCCGCTGGCGACTCCACCCATCCCGGGTCCAGGGTCTGGCCGCGGAGCAGGCCGGGATCCTGGCCCGTACCGCCCCGCTCGTCCGGCCCGGAGGGGCGCTCGTCTACGCCACCTGCTCGCTCCTCGCGATGGAGAACCAGGACGTGGTGGCCGGGTTTCTCGACCGGCATCCGGACTTCTCGCGAGGGGCGTGCCTGGGGGAGGACGGTGTGCTCTGGCCGCACCGGGCGGGGACCGACGGCTTCTTCGCGGTCCGTCTCGAGCGACGCTGACGGCCGCCGGCCTGGACAGTCCCGGGGACCTGCGGCTACGGGACGATCCCGCCCCGTGTCGGAGGATCCCGTGATCACGGCCTGGACCCAGGAGCACCTCGCCCGGCTCGCGGCCGTGCGGATCGGCGTGGCCGGCGCCGGCGGGCTCGGATCCAACGCCGTGATGTGCCTCGCGCGGGCCGGGGTCCGGCACCTCGTGGTGGTGGATCCGGACGTGGTGGAGGCCGACAACCTGAACCGCCAGGCCTACACCCGAGCCCAGGTGGGGCGCTTCAAGGTGGACGCGCTGGCCGAGAACGTGGCCTCGGCCGCCCCCGGGTGCGGTCTTGTGACCCACCGGATCCGGTGGGCGCCGGGCGAGGCCGCTCGGCTCTTCGAGGGCTGCGCGGTGGTGCTGGAGGCCCTCGACGAGGCCGGCGCCAAGGCCGGCCTCATCGAGGACGTCCTGACCCACCTGCCCGAGGCGGCGATCGTCTGTGTGTCCGGGCTCGCGGGGATCGGGGGCAACAACGCCTTGCGCACCACGGGCCACGGCCGCCTCTTCGTGGTGGGGGACGGCCACACGGCCCCCGGCCCGGACGTACCGCTGCTCGCCCCCCGGGTGGTCGCCGCCGCCGCCCTGCAGGCCAACATGGCCCTGGCCCTGGCGCTCGGGGACACGGAGACAGGATGATCGTCGTCAACGATGCCGAGCAGCCCTGGCGCGAGGGCCTGACCATCCTGGATATCCTACGTGAGCTCGATCCCAGCATGCCCATCGCCGTGGTCCGCCTGAACGGCAGCCACGTCCCCCGCTCGGAGTGGGAGGCGCGGACGATCCGGGACGGCGACGAGATCCGCGTTGTCCACATCATCGCTGGCGGGTAGCCTTCGTCCTTCGAAAGAGAGGATCCCATGCTCCTTGGTGAAACCCGGTTCCAGAAGGGCCCCCTCCGTCACGGATACGCCGGGCGCACGCTCCACGTGGACGTGGGCCGCCGGGTGGCCACGGAAAAGCCCGTCTCGGATCGGATGCGGGAGACCTTCGTCGGTGGCAAGGGGTTCGACCTCTGGCTCCTCTGGAACGCCACCCCGCCGCGCTGCCACCCCGACGACCCGCGGAACGAGATCGTCATCTCCTCCGGGCCGCTCGGAGGAACCCCCGTGTACCCAGGGGCGGGCAAGAGCATCGTCTGCACGATCTCTCCCCTCACCGGCAGCGTGATGGACTCCAACGTGGGCGGCTACTTCGGGCCCTTCCTCAAGTTCTCGGGCTTCGACGCCCTCGAGGTCCAGGGGGTCTCGGACGTGCCGATCCTCGTCGTCATCGACGGGGACGAGGGTGTGATCCGCTTTTTGGACGCTTCCGACCTGCCTTCGGATGCCTACACCCAGTCCGAGATCCTCCACGAGCGCCTCGGCGGCGACCAGCCGGGCAAGGTGTCCGTGGTCACGGCCGGCTCGGCGGCCCGTCACACGCTCATCGGGTGCCTCAACTTCTCCTGGTACGATCGGCCCCGGAAGGCCGTCCGCTACAAGCAGGCAGGGCGGGGCGGCATCGGCACGGTGTTCGCCCGGAAGAACATCGTCGCGCTCGCGGTCGTGTACTCGGGCGGCGCCTTCCTGGAGCGGAACGCGCCCGCGGACATCGAGCGGGTCCGGGCCGTGGGACGCGCGCACTCGAAGGAGATCCGCGAGCTGGATCCCAAGCAGAACGAGATGGCGGTGGTGGGCACGACCCACCTGACGACCATCATGAACGACTACGACCTCTTGCCCACCCACAACTACAAGTTCGGCTCCCACGAACGGGCCCCCGAGCTCGGCGCGGAGGTCTACCGGAAGCGGTTCCACAAGGGCTTCGACGGCTGCTGGGTGGGCTGCGCGGTGGCCTGCGCCCACTGCGTCAAGGACTTCGAGCTCAGCACCGGTCCGTTGCGGGGGAAGAGGGTGTGGGTGGACGGACCCGAGTACGAGACCGTGGCCGGTTGCGGCTCCAACTGCGGCACCTTCGATCCGGACGCGATCCTGGAGATCAATTTCTACTGCGACGCCTACGGGGTCGACACGATCTCCTTCGGCACGGCCATGGCCTTCGTGATGGAGTGCTTCGAGGCGGGGATCCTCGATACCGCCAAGACCGGCGGCCTGGACCTCGGGTTCGGGAACTGGAAGGCGGCGATCGAGTGCCTCCACCAGGCCGCCCGCGGGGAGGGGTTCGGCGCCATCTTCGGCCAGGGCATCCGGCGCATGAAGCAGTACTTCGTGGAGCACTTCGGCGCGGACCCCGCCTTCGTGCAGGACATCGGCATGGAGGCCAAGGGCCTGGAGTTCTCGGAGTACATGACCAAGGAGAGCCTGGCCCAGCAGGGCGGCTACGGGCTCGCGCTCAAGGGCCCGCAGCACGACGAGGCGTGGCTCATCTTCCTGGACATGGTCCACAACTTCATGCCCACCTTCGAGCAGAAGGCCGAGGCCCTCCACTGGTTCCCGATGTGGCGCACCTGGTTCGGCCTGAACGGCCTGTGCAAGCTGCCCTGGAACGACATCGTCCCCGCGGACAACCGGCAGACGGCCGAGCCCGCCAAGGTCATCCGGCACGTCGAGTGGTACGCCGAGTTCTTCTCCGCCACCACCGGCCGCGAGGTCGGGCCCGACGACCTGGTGGCCATGAGCGAGAAGGTCTACAACTTCCAGCGGATCTTCAACCTCCGCCAGGGCTACGGGCGCCGCGAGCACGACGCCATCCCGTACCGTGCGATGGGGCCGGTCACCGAGGAGGAGTACCTCTCCCGGCTGGACCGCTACGACGGGCAGCTACAGGAGATGTACGGCGTGGACCCGTCCTCCATGACGCTCCCCGAAAAGGTGGCTTTCCTGCGACGGCGCCGCGAGGAGCGCTACGAGCAGCTCAAGGACGCCGTCTATGCCCGGCGCGGCTGGACGCTCGACGGCGTGCCCACGCTCGACACCGTCCGCCGCCTGGGGATCGACTTTCCCGAGGTCGTCGAGACCATCGCACCCCACCAGGGGTGAGGCGGATCCGGACGCCGGGGTTCCTGGAGCCCCGGCGCGTGCTATCCTCGCCTGCGTGCCGCCCCGTCCTCCACCCTGGATCCCCTGTTCGATCGCCTGCCTGGCCGCACCCGTCGTAGGGGCTGCCCCGCAGGATGCCGTCGCCGTCGTGGATGGGTGCGGCACACCCTCCCTGGCCGCCTGGATCGCCACCTCAGAGGTGCCCGAACCCAAGGCGATCGTGTTGCGGACCGCGGTGGTGGACGCAAGCGGCACCCCCTGCGAGGCGCCGATCCTGATCCTGCCCCGGTCCCAGGGGCGGATCGCGGCCCGGGTCCAGGTGTGGCAGGAGGACCTCGCCCTGTTGCAGGCGGTCCCCGGATCGGCGATTCCCTTCGGGCTCGACACCCTCGCCCTTCCGGACCCCTCCTCGGCGGCCAGGGTCCGCGACCGGCGGGTGCACGTCCTGGGTGACCTGGACGCCCAGGGCCGTGTCCACGAGCGACTCGCGACCCTGGAGGGGCTGGACCCCACGAACGGGACGCTCTCCTGGCTGGATCCGCAGGGCGGGGAGGTCTCGCCGGGGGCACCCGTAGTGACCGACGACGGCCTCCTCCTCGGCCTCCTCGGGCAGCCCGGAGCGAGCGGCGGCCCATGCTTTCCATCGGGCGTCTCGGCACGCGCCCTGGTCGAACGGGTCCAGGATCTCCCCCTGCCCTCGCCCGCGCATCGGACGGGCATCTGGATCGCCCATCCGCCGGGACCCGAAGGCGAGGCCGCCTACCGCGACCTGGTCCGTTCCGTGCGCCATGAGCTCCTGAAGGTCGGCCTCGACAGCGCGACATGGGAGATCCGCGACCTGGGGTGCCTCCCTTCCGGACCGCCCGAGGCACAGATCCCCGTGCTGAGACGGAGGGGGGCCACGGTGCGGGCCTCGGTGGTGCTGGCGGTGGGCGCCCCGGGCGTGCCTTCCCCCCTCCTGCTGATCGACATGGAGCGTCCTCCCAGGTGGGACGGAGCCTCCACCCTGGAGCGGGCCCTGACCGCCGCACGCCGGGGGGAGGCCCTCCTCCTCCCGGCTGCGGTGGGGGACGTCCAGCTCCTCTCCCGAGCCGCAGCGGCGTCGGTGGTCCTGCATCGGACCGCCGCCTCCGGAGGCACGTCCCCGCACCAGACCACGATCCGCCGGGCCGTCCGGGACGCCCACCACCTGGTCCGCAGGATCGCCTCCTGGCACACGACGGCAGCCCGTACCGGTTCGGATGCCGCCGACCCCGCGCGCCGCGCCCTGGCGTCGGCCCACGTCCTCGAAGGGGACCTCCTCCTTAGACGCAGCCGCGCTGGGTCCAGCGGATCGCGCGGCGTTCGAAGCCCGCCTCCACCGTACGCCCGAGACGCCCTCGAGGCCTTCACCGAGGCCGCGGCCCTGCTGGACCCGGGGAGGGATCCCGAGGCCTGGCGCGACACCTGGGACCGCGTGGCGCGGACCTGGGTCGCCCGCACGGACGTCCACCCCGCGGTGCGGCGCAAGGCCGTCTTGGACGCGCTGAGATCTGCCCAGGCGTCCTCGGCTCCCTCGGGCCGGGAGGAGGCCTGCCGGGACCTGGCCCGGGCCCGGTTGATCCTCGAGGTCTCGGGACGCGGCCGCGAGTCCACCCGGGCCCAGGCCCGCGACCTCCTGGCACAGGCCGAGAAGGTGCTGGACCGCTCCGTCTCGCCCCTCTGCTGGGCCGTGGGACGATCCGATCACGCCGCGATCCTGCAAGGCCTGCCCGCCACGGATCGCCCGGCCCGGTGCCGCGAGGTCATCCAGGCGGCGACCGAGGCCCTGGCCGTGCTCCGGCCGGACCTGTTGCCCCTGGAGTGGGCCCGGACGCGCAACACGGTCGGGGAGGCGCTGGTCCTGGACCCCAGCGGGGAACGCGCCACGAACGTCCGCCTCGCCATCCACGCCCACGAGGGCGCCCTCGACGTGCTCGACGACGCGCCCTTCGAGCGGGCCCGCACGCTCAACCTCCTGGGGAGCGCGCTCCAGGCCGTGCCGGACCGGGAGCGCCCGGCTGCCCTGGCTCGCGCCGTGGCCGCCCACAGGGAGGCCCTCTCGGTGTTCCGGCTGGAGGTGTGGCCGGTGGCGTGGGCCACCACGTACCGCCTGCTCGCCCGGGCGGAGCGCGCCCTGCCGGACGACGAGGGGCTGGCCTTCCTCGACTCGGCCGTGACGACCTGCCGGCAGGCGCTCGAGGTCCTGGATCGGCACGACGCCCCCGAGGCCTGGGCATGGACCCAGGTGACCCTGGGCGATGCGCTGGTCGCCGATCCCCGCGGCGAGCCGGACCTGCGCCTGCAAGAGGCGCTGGCAGCCTACAACGCCGCGCTCTGGGTCGCCGATCCGGTCACCATGGTCGAGGTATGGGGCGAGGCCACCTCAGGCCTGGGTCGGGTCTGGCGGGCTTTGCCCGGGGGCGATCGCCAGGACCACCTCCACCGTGCGGAGGCGGCCTTCCAGGCAGCCCTGGAGGTCCGCACCCGGGAGGCCGATCCGGCCGCCTGGGAACGGCTGCAGGGCGAGCTGGCCGTGACCCGGGCGTGGCACCTCGCCCTCGACGCCGCTCGGGAATCGCCCGGCAGCGCGCTGGCGGCGAGCCTGGAGGGCGATGCCTGCCTGCAGGAAGCCCTGCTGCCCGGCGGCCAGCCCACCTCCACCGCCGGCCGGCGGCTGCTCGCCCGTGCCGAGGCGGCCTACACCCGGGCCCTCGAGATCGATGCCCAGGACACGGACGCCCTCGAGGGCCTCGCTCTGGTCCGCTGGTACGCACAGGACGCGATGGGTGCCGCCGAGGCGGCGCTTCGCCTCTCGGTCCTCCTGCCCCAGGACCCGGTCGTGGCCGACAGCCTGCGCCTGTACCAGTGGCGGGCCCGCGTGGCCGAGGACCCGGAGGACCTCGAGGCCTGGGCCGCGCTGGCGGCGCGCGACCTCGCGGAGGGACGACCCGGCGACGCGCTGGACGACTGGGCGCGCGTGCTCGCGGTGCGGCCGGCCGATCCCGAGGCCCTGGCAGGCTCGGTGCGGGTATTGGCCGAGCGCCAGGACACGGACGGGGCGAAGACGCTCGTGGAGCGGGCCCTGGCCACGGCCCCCGAGGACCCCGCGGTGCTCGAGGTGGCCGTGTGGGTCTTCCTGGAGGTGGCTCCGGATCCGGCGAGGGCGGAGGCGGCGGCCCGCCCGAGGGCGGCCGCCCTTCCCCGGCACCTCGGCGCAGCCGCGGACCTGGCCACCGCCCTCCTGCTGCTCCGGCGGGGCCCGGAGGCCCTCGCGGTGCTCGAACCGCTGGTGCCCCGGCTGCGATCGGCCCCCGCGGCGGACGTCGTGCGGATCTGTGCCCTCAGGCTGGCCGCCGGTGCCATCCACCCGGCCCTCGCACGAGACTTGCGCCGCGCGTACGGTGCGTTGGCGCGGGGAACCACGGTGCCCGGACCCTGGGATCTCGTGCGCCACGCCGCCCTGCACGACCTCCCTCCCCCCCGCCGTGCGGCCGTGGATCGGGTGATCGGCGTCCTCGCCCTCCC
This sequence comes from Deltaproteobacteria bacterium, assembly GCA_016927815.1. GTDB lineage: Bacteria > Myxococcota_A > UBA796 > UBA796 > JAFGLY01 > JAFGLY01. The sequence goes on from JAFGLY010000093.1 coordinate 18,938, forward strand.
GTGCGACGCCCGTTCCCAGGAGACCTTGCACCGGGCCCTGTCGGCCCTCTGATCGCCCCGGGGCGTCTCGCCACGATAGGGAGGGGGATCGAGGCCACCCGTGCCGGTTCCACCCGAGATCGCCTGGCGCATCGCCGAGCGCGTCCTGCCTGCCGCCGAGCGCCAGCGGCTGGCGGATCTCGTCTTTCGCGACGAGGGCCACGGCTACGACGCCTTTGGGCTCCATCCCGCCCATGTGGCCCTGGGCCTGGCGCTGACCGCTCCCCTCTACGACGCCTGGTTCCGCGTGATCTCCCGAGGCATCGAGCACGTTCCGTCCTCGGGAGCGGCCATCCTGGCCGCCAACCACGCCGGCACGTTGCCGCTCGACGCGATGATGATCTGGACCGACGTGCTCCGCCGGACCACGCCGCCGCGCGTGCTGCGCCCCGTCGCGGACCACTTCGTACCCAACCTGCCCTGGATCGGGACCTTCTTCACCCGGGGCGGGATGGTCGGCGGCAGCCGGGGCAACGCACGCGCCCTCCTGGAGGCGGGCAACCTCCTGCTGGTCTTCCCGGAGGGGACACCCGCCATCGGCAAGCCCTTCTCGGAGCGCTACCACCTCCTGGAGTGGCGCGTGGGCCACGTGGAGCTCGCCATTCGCCACGGCGTGCCGGTGGTGCCGGTGGCGGTCGTGGGTTCCGAGGAGCAGATGCCACAGGTCGGGCGCATCCCCTTCCTGAGGCCCTTCGGAGCGCCCTACCTGCCCATCCCGCTCACCCCCGTGCCCCTGCCCGTGCGGTACCACATCCACTACGGCGCGCCCGTGCGGTTCGATTCGAGACCCGACCAGGCCGACGATCCCGGGGTGCTCTCCGAGGCCGCGTCCCGCGTGCGGAGCGCGGTGGAGGACCTGCTCCAGGCAGGCCTGCGCATGCGCCAGGGGCTGTTCGCATGAGGAGCGTGCTCGTCACCGACGCCTCCACCCCGGTGGGCGAGCGCCTCGTGAGGGAACTCCTCGACGACCCGGCGATCGAGCACGTCCTGGCCGTGGGACCCCGGCCCCAAGAGGTCGCGCTTCCCTTCGACCGCCCCGGGAAGCTGCACTACCTCCAGGCCGACCTCGGCCGGGCGCGGCACGTCCGCACGCTCCTGTTCGGCCCGGCCCGCGACCTCGCGGTGGACAGCGTGCTCCACTCCGCACTCGTGGAGGATCCGCGAGAGGCGGGCCGACGGGTCCACGCCCTCAACGTGGAGTCCACCCGGGAGCTGCTCCACCTGTCCGAGGGACACCCCACGATCCGGCGCTTCGTCTTGAGGTCGTTTTCCGAGGTCTACCGGATCCGTGCGGACCTGCCCGTGCTCATCGAGGAGGATCACCCGCTCAACATCGGAGGGAACGCGCCCCAGTGGATCCAGGACCGCGTGGAGGCCGACGTGACCGTCTGCACGCGCATGGGGCTCTCCCCGCTCCAGATCGCGGTGGTGCGCACGGCCGAGTGCCTGGCCCCGGGAACGGGCAGCCAGCTCTTCGACTACCTGGAATCCCCCATCTGCTTCCGACCCGCGGGGTTCGATCCGATGGTGAACGTGATCACCATCGCGGACCTCGTGCGGGCCCTCCGGCTCACGCTCGCATCGGACGCCCAGGGGGTCTTCAACGTGCCCGGTCTGGACACCCTGCCGCTGTCGAGCGCCGTGCTCAAGTGGGGTCGGCCCGCCATCCCGGTGCCGGGCGGCTGGCTGCACCCGCTGTACCGCTGGCGGGAGCGCGTCGGGGGCCACGCGTTCCGCTACGGTCCAAACCGGCTCCGATTCCACTACAGCGGCGTCCTGGACGGAACACGCGCCCGCCGTGTCCTCGGGTACGAGCCTGCCGTGGGCGTGGACTGGCCGCTCCCCGTGCGGGAAGCCGCAGGGTTGCGGCCAGGATCGCATCACGAGGACGACGGTGAGGGGTGACGGATCCGCGTTCGTTGCGGTCCCGGCACCCCCTCGCTTGACATCGCCCCGGGCGTGCGTCATATTCGGGACAGGTCGGCCGGCGTGAAGGTCGTCCGACCCGGTACATGGATCGAAGCTCCGGCTTCAATCCGTTCGTCCCGTTCGGTTGTAACGGTGGAACAGTGGTTTAGTGTCCCCCTGCCCGGGGGCGCGGTTCACCCTCTACGAACCCCCACCCAGCGCCGCTGAAGGGCGCATCGGGGCCCACGTGTACGCTCGAGCTTTCCTCCGGTGCCGCACAGACGCCGGGCCGCATGGCGGATGATGCAAGTCAGGCCTGACAACCCCATCATCGTCCAGGGCGACGGCAAGGTGATCCTGGAGACCCGGCACGGCCGGTACGAATCGGCGCGCGACTTCCTCGCACGCTTCGCGGAGCTCGAGGCCTCCCCGGCGCACCTGCACACCTACCGCATCTCGCCGTTGTCCCTCTGGAACGCGGCCAGCGCAGGCATGACGACCGACGAGATCCTCGGTGGGCTCGGCTCGCTCTCCAAGTTCGACATCCCGCCCGACGTCACGCGGACCATCGAGGAAACCATCGAGAGATACGGGCTTGTGAAGCTGGTTCCCCATGCCGGAGGGGACAGGCATCTGATCCAGGTCACATTTTCCACCGCATACGTCGCCAAGCTGGTGACCCACGAGCCTCAGCTCCAGGATCTCCTGCAGAGGGAGGGTCGCGACACCTGGTGCATCGAGGCGGGGTACCGCGGAATCTTCAAGCAGCGGGCCCTGCAGGCCGGCTGGCCCGTGGAGGATCTCGCGGGCTTCCAGCCCGGCGCCTTCCTCGACTTCGAGCTTCGCGACCGCACCCGGATGGAGGGCGAGCCGTTCCAGGTCCGGGACTACCAGTGGTCGGCCGTGCACCGCTGGTACCAGGAGGGCAGGCCCTCGGGCGGCCACGGCGTGGTGGTGCTGCCGTGCGGTGCCGGCAAGACGCTCGTGGCCATGGCTGCCATGTCGGTTCTCAAGACCCACACGCTCATCCTGGCCACCAATACCCAGGCCGTGCTCCAGTGGGAGCGCGAACTCCTGGAGCGCTCCTCCCTCACGCGGGACCAGATCGGCACCTACACCGGCGACCGGAAGGAGGTCCGGCCCGTCACCATCGCCACCTACCAGATCCTGACCTGGCGGGCCTCGCGCGGGGACGACTTCGCACACCTGCACATCTTCCGGGACCACGACTGGGGCCTGCTCGTCTACGACGAGGTCCACCTCCTGCCCGCACCCGTGTTCGGCGCCACGGCCGACCTCCAGGGCAGGCGTCGACTCGGTCTCACGGCCACTCTGGTCCGCGAGGACGGCCGGGAAGCGGATGTGTTCTCCCTGGTCGGACCCAAACGCTTCGACCTCCCCTGGCAGGATCTCGAGCGCAGTGGCTGGATCGCAGAGGCGCGCTGCTGGGAGATCCGGGTCCCCTTCGACAACGGCGACAGCGTCCGGTACGAGCGTGCCGAGGAGGGCGAGAAGTACCGCCTCGCGGCCTTGAACCCGAACAAGACCCCGATCATCCGGGAGCTGGTGCGCCGCCACGCCGACGACAACGTGCTGGTCATCGGAACCTACCTGGAGCAGCTCCACGAGCTGGCCCGTCTCCTCTCAGCCCCGCTCATCACGGGCAAGACCCCGCAGGGCGCCCGGGAGGATCTCTACGCCCGGTTCCGGGACGGGGAGGTCAAGCTCATCGTGGTGAGCAAGGTGGCCAACTTCTCCATCGACCTTCCCGACGCCAACGTGGCCATCCAGGTCTCCGGGTCCTTCGGGTCCCGGCAGGAAGAGGCCCAGCGCCTGGGCCGCATCCTCCGCCCCAAGAACGGCGGTGCCGATTTCTACTCCATCGTGACCGGTGGGACGAAGGAACAGGAGTTCGCCCACAAGCGCCAGCTCTTCCTCACGGAGCAGGGCTACCGCTACCACATCGACGACCGCGCTGCCGGATGACCGAGCCCGGCGTACGCGGCATAAAGGGATCGCACATGGCCGAAGACGCCTGGGATCGACACACGACCACCGAGGGAGCCAGCGCTCGCCGCTCCCGCCGTCGTCGCTACCGCACGCCCTCCGAGGAGGCCCCTCGACCCGAGGCGGCCGAGGGCGACTCCACCGAGGGCGAACGGCCCCCGCGTCGCGGGCACCGGAATGCCTACATCGATGTAGGCAACTCCGTGGCGTTCGCCGACACGGGCCGCTTTCCCCGGCGCCACCGGGGCCGGGCCCGACGGATGCACCCCATGGCGGGGCTCGTGCGTCGCAGGCGCCTGTCCCGAGGCGAGATGGAGGACCTGACCAGCTACCTCCAGCGCCTGCCCGAGCCCCTCGTGGGGGCGCTCTACCGGGGTCTGGGCGGGCAGCCCGACCGGGTAGCCGGCCGGGATCGGATGATCCAGCTCGCGGTACGGGCCATCGCACAGGGCACCCGCCTCGGGGCCCTCCTGCGCAGCCTGCCCGAGCGGGATCGCCAGGCCCTGGCGATCCTGGTGCAGTGCGGCGGGCTCGCCCACGCCAGCGAGTTCCACCGCGAGCTGTTCCTCTCGCTGGGCGGTCACGAGCAGGAGTGGCGCCGCGTCCTCCAGCGCCTCGGCGAACGCGGCCTGGTGTTCGCTTCCGACATGCGCGACGAGGAGTTCTTCTACCTCGTGCCCCATCCCCTCGTGGACCACCTGATGGAGCACCTCGAGGCGGACCTGTCGCTGCCGACCTTTCGGACCGACGAGGCGAAGGTCGTGGACGATCGTCCCTTCAGTCCACCGCTCGACTTCTCCATCACCACGCTCGTCACCTACATGGACCAGCGTCCGCCCCGCCTGACGCAGCGCTCCGAGATCTACAAGCTCCACAAGGAGGAGATGGACGGCTTTTTCGCACAGCTCTGGGTGTCCGACTCGGAGCTGTTCGCCTTTCACGTGGACTTCCTCATGATGCACGGCATGGTGGAGCTCAGGGGCGACCGCCTCGCGGTGAACCGGGACGTGCTGGAGGAGTGGCTCAACCTCGACTGCGAGGACCAGAGGGAGCTCATCTTCCAGGCCCTCGAGAAGCGCTTCCCCCACGCGGAGTGGGTGCTCTGGGCCATCCACACGGGAGACGGCGACTGGATCCCCGACAAGCCCCTGCAGGCGCTCTATCGCCGCTGGGTGCGGGGGGAGGACTGGCGCCGGCGCTACCAGCAGGGGCTCTACTCGCAGGTGCGCACGGCCGAGCGGGAGTCCTTCACCTTCGCGTCCCTCGTGAATGCAGGCATGGTGCAGTTCGGCCTGTGGGGCCAGGAGAAGTTCTACCGGCTCTCCCCGCGGGCCCTGAACCTGCTGGCCCCACCCCGCGACGACGGCTTCTCCCAGTTCTACCTCACGCCGTCCTTCGAGATCATGGCGCCCGCGGGCCTGGCGCCGATCCTGCTGGCCCGGATCGGCGAGCTGGCCGAGCTGACCGGCTGCGACCGCGCCAACACCTACAAGATCAACCAGGCCACCATCGAGCAGGCCCTGGCACGCGGCTGGCGGCGAGAGGAGATCCTGGACTTCCTGAGGGAGAACAGCCAGACGGGCCTGCCCGAGAACGTCGAGCAGACGCTCCGGTCCTGGATGGGCCACCACGGCGACGCCGAGTTCCACGACGTGGTGCTCCTCACCGTGCATCGCTCGGGGATCCGGCGCCTGGAGAGCAGCAAGCGGCTGAAGCCGCTGCTCCTGCACCGGTTCGCGCCAGGCCTCTACGTGGTGGATCGAACCCGGCTGGCCGAGGTGCGCGCCGGGCTGGAGGAGGCCGGCTTCCACCCGTCCCAGGAGCTGCGCCGCTACCCGGTCGCCAGCGAGGGGCAGGTGGCCCGGGAGCGCCTGGCGCAGGCCGTGGCGGAATCGCGCCAGGCCAGCGAGGATCCGCTGGCCCGTGCGCACGCGCGCGACACGGATCCCGAGGACATGCACCCGGTGCCCGGATCGGGCATCCGCGACCGCAAGAGCCGCCGCAACAAGAGCAACCTCCCGCCGCGCACCACGCCCGAGGAGGCCGAGAAGGTCGTCCTGGAGGCGCTCTCGTCGAACCAGCACCTCGAGATGGTCTACGTCACGCGCGACGACCGCCGGACCCTGGTCCGGGTGGCTCCCGAGCGGGTGGCGATCAACCGGGAGGGCGCCTCGGTGCTGGTGGCCCGCGACGTCGAGAAGGACGAGCGGTTGACGTATCGCATCACCCAGATTGAAAGGGCACGCTTGCTTCCTCTTTCGCCTTGAAGTCTGGACAATCCCTGAACATCCTCCCCTCCTTCATGGGTGTTATGGTTGCCCGTCCCTCGTTCCCCGCTTTCCCCGAACCTGCGATGACCGAGCCCCCCCAGACCGATACCGCCGAGCGTTCCTTCGAGGCGTCCATGACGGAGCTCGAGCGCTGCGTCCAGCGCCTGGACGCGGGCGATCTCCCGCTGGAGGAGGCCCTCCGGTGCTTCGAGCAGGGCGTGGCGCTCGTCCAGGAATGCCACGCGAAGCTCGACCAGGCGGAGCAGCGCATCGTGGAGCTGACGGAACACTCGGAGGGCCTGGAGGCTCGTTCGTTCCATCCCTAGCCCCAGGCGCCCAGCGCGCCCCACGGGGCCCCTGTCGGGATTCGGAGGTTCGGTTCCATGTTCGAAGGCGTCGGGCGCGCCAGGAAGACCAGCAGGAAGGCCGAGGCCGGCTCCATCCTGGTGTCCCTGATCCTCAACGGCAGCCTCGTTGCGGCCATCCTGTGGAGCGGCGTGCAGGCAGCCGAGGAGATCCTCGAGGACGAGGAACCCATCGAGGTCACCTTCGTGGACGAGGCCGTGCCGCCGCCGCCACCCCCTCCCCCCCCGCCGCCTCCCGGCCGCAAGCCCCAGACCCCCGTCGAGGTCGAGGAGCCCGAGCCCCAGCCCGAGGAGATGGAGCGGGAAGTGGAGGAGCTCAAGGAGGTCACCGAGGAGCCCCCGCCGGACGCCGGTGGCTACGGCGTGGAGGGGGGCGTGGAGGGGGGCGTCGTGGGGGGTGTCGTGGGCGGCGTGCTGGGTGGCGTGCCCGGCGGCCAGCTCGGCGGCCCGCCCGTGCGTGCCGTGCACTGGTCCGAGGTCCAGGTCAAGAAGCGCGTCCAACCCAAGATGCCCGACGCCGCCAAGCAGCTCGGCCTCTCGGAGGAGCGCTGCCAGGTCCGCTTTTTCATCAACGAGAAGGGCGAGCCCTACGACGTCCGTCTCGAAACCTGCCCGGCCATCTACCAGCAGTCCGCCCTCGAAGCGGCCTGGGGCTGGCGGTTCTACCCCATGAAGGTCGAGGGCCAACGAGTCAAGGCCCAGTTCGTCCTGACCATCGTCTACCGGCTCAAGTAGAGGTCGCTCCCCATGCAGTTCACACCGCAGGAACTCTGGAACTCGATGGGCTCGATCGCCCGCATCGTGCTCTTCACCCTCCTCATCATGTCCGTGGCTTCGGTGTACGTCGCCATCGAGCGCTCCATCACGTTCCTGCGCGCCCGACGCCAGTCGCGCGCACTGGCCGATCGGATCGCCGAGGCGCTCGTCGGGCACGACCTCGTGGGTGCACGCGCCCTCACCGAGGAAGCACGGTTCCGGGTGTCCTACCTGGGGCACCTCCTCAAGGTCGGCCTCGGGGAGATGGTCGCCCGCTTCGACCGGGTGGGCCTCGAGGCGGCCCGCCGGGCCATGGACCGGTCCATGCTCGTAGAGGCGCTCGACCTCAAGAAGGGCACAGCGATCCTGGCCACCGTCGGATCCACCGCCCCGTTCGTGGGCCTCGTGGGCACGGTGTTCGGCATCATCAACGCGTTCGCCGGCATGGCCGAGACCGGGAGCGGGGGGCTCGCCAGCGTCTCGGCCGGCATCGCCGAGGCCCTCGTCACCACCGCGGTCGGCATCGCCGTGGCCATCCTGGGCGTCTGGCTCTTCAACTACTTCAACTCGCGGGTCGAGGCGATCCAGAACGAGATGGCCGTGTCCGCCCAGGAGTTCCTGGACTGGGGAGAGAAGGCCGTGATCGAGCGCGAGGAGAACCCCGCGCTCGGCTCCGAGGATGCCCGCACCGAGCCGGTGGCCCCCCTCACTCCCCCCGAGCAGGCCTGAGCCGCGCCATGGGCGCCAAGGTCGGAGGATCTCGGAACGGCCCGATGGCCGACATCAACGTCACGCCCCTCGTGGACGTGGTGCTGGTGCTGCTCATCATCTTCATGGTCATCACGCCGATGCTCTCCTCGGGCATCGACGTGAAGCTGCCCATCGCCCACACCGCCACCTCGACCCAGGACGTGGGCCAGCACCTGGCCATCGGCATCCGCGAGGACGGAAAGGTCTTCGTGGACACGACCGAGTCGTCGCTCGAGACCCTCGTGGACGACGTGAACGCCAAGCTGAAGGAGAACGCCGGCCGAAGCCTTCTCGTGAAGGCCGCCGGTACGCTCAGGTACGGACAGGTGCGCGAGGTCACCGACGTACTGGCCGCGAACGGCGCCACCATGATCCTGATTGCCACGGACAAGCCCACCGAGCCGGAGGCGGAGTAGGCCATGGGTGCCAAGCCCGGAACGAGCAGCGGTCCGCAGAGCGAGATCAACGTCACGCCGCTCATCGACATCGTGCTCGTGATGCTCATCATCTTCATGGTGGCCGTGCCCATCAAGATCGAGGAGATCGCCCTGAACCTCCCCAAGGACACGCAGATCGTGCAGGAGGAGGACGTCCCCGAGGACCAGATGGTGATCGCGGTCTACCAGAACGGCTCCATGGCCCTGAACAAGCGGCTCATGGCGCTCCCCGAGCTGGTCAAGGAGCTGGATCTGCGGCTGCGCTTCAAGAAGAGCCGCGTGGTGTTCGTGGATGCCCACCCCGACATCGACTACACCACGGTGGTCACCGCCATGGACGCCGCGCGTGACGCGGGGGCCGAGCGCGTGGCGCTGGCCCGCATGAAGCCCGAGGGGCCAATCCAGCCCGAAGACCCGGAGGCTTCGCCGCCCACGCCGTGAGCGGGGTCCGGCGGGGCTAGGATCGCGGGAGCGGCCCGGCGGCGAGCCAGGCTGCGTACCGATCGTGCAGCGCGTCCGCCTGGGCGCGCAGACCGTCGCGCGTCCAGGACGAGGTGTCGATGGGGGGGTGGACGTCCACCCAGAAGGTGCCCGGCTGCACGAGCAGGGAGTCGGGGCGGCAGAGCTGGAAGCCGTTGTGGAAGACCACCGGCACCATGGGGACGCCTACGTCGATCGCGAGGTGAAACGCCCCCATCTTGAACTTCTGGAGCTGCCCGGTGCGACTGCGCGTGCCCTCGGGCGCGATCACGGCGGTGAGGCCGTGCCGCTTCATGTCCTGGGCCAGGCGCTGGAGGCTGCCCACCGCCTTCTTGTGGTGGCCACGATCCACGAAGTGCCCGCCGAGCGCCCACCACGCCTGGCCGAACGCCGGCACCCACTTGATCTGCTTCTTTCCGAGAGGGGAGAACCCCGGCACGCTCATGGCCGCGATGGCCAGAATCTCGATGATGGACTGGTGGTTCATGACGAGGAGGCGCGCCTGCCGGCCCGCGAGGTGCTCCATGCCGTGGAGATCCATGCGGATGCCGGCCACCCAGAGCACGGGCCAGGCCCAGGCAGGCCCGGCCACGTTGATGAGCCGGTGGCGCAACAGGCCCAGGGTGAGCACGCTCACCACCACGGAGGAGCCGAGAATCAGCGCGGTCCAGACGACGGCGAAGGTCCAGGTCGCGAGGGAGCGGATCCAGCGCATGGGGCCTCCAAAGGACGCTGCCTCGCCCCCTTAGCCCGTCTCACGCGCCTTGCGCCGTCCGCCGAGGGCCCGCTCGGGGTGAACGAACTCCACTTGCTGCGCCAGCAAACCGAGTTCGATCCACTCCAGGCGCCTCCCAAGCCCCGCCTACAGGACAGAACTCGGGTTCATGA
>JAFGLY010000094.1 GCA_016927815.1 Deltaproteobacteria bacterium
CTTCTGGTTCTTCGGGGATCGGTTTTCCATAGCGGACTCCTCTATCGCCTCATCGAAGGTGTCCACGAAACCGGATCAAGTTCACTCTCCATGGCTGCGCCCCCGAGGGGGGGGCGAAGGGCCCGGCAAGGCCGTAGCTTGGGATCCCCCGTGGAGTCTCGCCCCGTGGCCCAGGTGGATTCCCACGGGGGGGCGGGCTGGTCCCCGCGGGCGGTGTCGCCGAGGGCGTGGCCCCGGCCAGCCGGCAGGCGCGGCGCGGAGGTGGGGGGCTTCGGTGGCCACCCCCGGCGGCCGGCTCCGGTAGCTGGCGGGGCAGCGAAGCGGAGGCCCCTCCCTGGGCTGGGACGCGCCATTGAGGCCGCCTGGATGCTCCCCGAGCGCCAGCAGGCCGGGGACCAGGCGCGTCTCCCCGCCAGGGTCGATGGCGCTCGCCCTGCGCTATCCGCCAGATCCAGGCGGATTCTGGGAGCCGGTCACACTGTTCGGTCTCCGACGGAACCACCTACCTCGACGGTCTTCTCAGGGTGTGGGTCTGACCACCCGGCTTCCCGGACAGCTCATCCTGTCGACCTGGAACCCGTACGACCGGAAGCGCTTCGGCCGCTGCCTTCCGGACCATCGCGTCGGGGTCCTCCTTTGCGAGGCGGGCGATGAGGTCATGCTCACCCCGTGCCGCCGCGAGGCGCAGGGCGGTCTTCCGGACGTACCCGATCGGGCACCGCAGGCCCGCAGCTTGGGCCTCGGCCGCGATGGGGCACGCCGGGTCACGTAGCGCGTGGTCCATGAGACCCAAGGTCACGAAGGCCGCGACCTCGCGGACCTCCCTGGAATTCGGCGTTTCTCGGGCACGAGGAGTACCGGGCTTGAGTCCGCCGAGCCGCTCGGCTGCTGCGAGGCACTCCCGGACTTCGCCGAGGACGTGAGCGCAGGTGGGCCCGTCGGCCACGGACAGGCACCAGGAGACGATGCCGCGGTAGTTCGCATGTGCGCCGAAGCCGTTGCGTGCCAGGAGCATCTCCACGGGGTCGATCCGGACGCGGCGTGGTGGACCCTGGAGGCGATGCTCCCGAGGGCCGAAGACGAACTCCAACGCCTTGCCGGGCATGTCCATCCCCTCGAACAGGCCCGCGCGCGGGAAGTGGCGGACCGCAGCCCAGCCAACTCGGAGCACGTCGCGGGCAGCCTCGAGTACCTCGGAGGAGCCAGCGCCGCGGACGAGCGCCGCCGCGATCTCGTCGCCTCTCAGCGTATACCCCAGGTGTCTCCGGAGGTCGGTCCAGGGCACCAGGAGGAGTGCGCGGTGGAGGAGGACCCGATCAGGGAGCGGCAGCAGGCGGGCGGCGTCCGCGACGGCGTCAATGGCGGTGCCCGCATGTCCACGGGCGTCAGGCCAGTATCCGAACCGATCGCGTTGCTCGACCGCCGCCCAGGCCAGGTCGCGGGCCCAGGCCAGGTCGCGGTCGGACGGAGGCGTGGCCAGCAGTTCGTCGAAGCCCCGAGGCGCGGGGCGGGGCTTGGGCGCGCGGTCGGGTGGACGACGGGGAGGGCGGGGAGGGGTCATGGTGGGGTTCTACCCGGTCAGGCTTCACCTGGGGCACCCGGCAGGAGGGTCGCGCGCCTCGTGGCGCCGGGCTACGGGCGGCCTTCGGCGCTCTGGCCGTTTCCCGGCGAGGACTCGATGGAGATCCGGTTCTTCGGAGGCGCCTCGTCCATCGGGGCGTCCTGCGCACTCGTGGCCGACGAGGGTCTCGCCTTGGTGGTCGACTGCGGGATCCGGCAGGGCCGGGGGGAGGCCCTCCCCGACCTCGCGGGGCTCCAGGCCGCGCTCGGCGGACGGCCCCCAGACGCCGTGGTCCTCACGCACGCGCACCTCGACCACGCGGGGGCCCTGCCGCTTCTCGTGGCCACCTGGCCGAAGGTACCGGTGCTCTGCACGCCGCCCACGGCCACGCTCCTCGGCATCCTCCTGCGGGACGCGGTCCGCGTGATGGAGACCGACCGCGACGAAGAGGTCCCGCTCTACGGCGAGCACATGGTCGAGGCGACGCTCGCCGCCGTCCGGCCCTGCCGGTTCGACGACCCGATCCCAGTCGGCGCGGCCACGCTCGCGCTGCTGCCCGCCGGCCACATCCTCGGCGCTGCCTCGGTCCTGGTGCACGCCCAGTCGCACCGGCTGCTCCTCTCCGGCGATGTCTCGATCACGAGCCAGACAACCATCCCGGGCATGCCCCGTCCCCACGTCGAGGTCGACACGCTCGTCATCGAGAGCACCTACGGCGACCGCATGCACGCCTCGCGGAGCGCCGGGGAGAACCGGCTCTGCGCACGGGTGGCTGAGGTCGTGGCCGTGGGCGGGCACGTGCTGGTGCCGGCGTTCGCGGTCGGGAGGGCACAGGAGGTGCTGCTTTCCCTCCAGGTGGCGATGGTCGACGGGCGCATCCCGGCCTTCCCGGTCTGGGCCGACGGCATGGTGCGGGCGGTGTGCTCCGCGTACTCCGGGCATCCCGAGTACCTGAACCGTGGCCTCCGTCACCGCGTGCGTACCGAGGCCGACGTGTTCTTCCCCCGCAAGCTGGGCTTCCAACGCGTGGCCGACCGGGCGATGCGGGAGGCGGTCGCGGCCGGTCCACCGTGCTGCGTGGTCGCCTCCTCGGGCATGCTGGCCGGCGGGGCGAGCCCGGTCTACGCCCGAGCGTGGGCCGGGGAGCCCGCCTCGCTCGTAGCCGTCACCGGCTACCAGGACGAGGAGGCGCCCGGTCGTGCCCTGCTCGAGGCGGCCGACGGCCGCCGGGACCTGCTCCCCCTTCCTGGCGGGGCAGTCGAGGTCCGCTGCGCCGTTGAGCGCTACCACCTGTCCGCGCACGCCGACGCCGACGAGCTGGTGGGACTCGCCAGCGCTGTCCGTCCCCGGACCGTGCTCCTGGTACACGGCGACCCGGCCGCCCGCGACGGCCTCGCGGGACGCCTGGCTGGCTCGTCCCGGGCGGAGATCCTCCTCCCGGAGGACGGCGACGCCTGCGCGCTCACCCGGGGCAGGTACCGGCCTGCCCACGGGCCTGCCGACCCGGGCCTCGGGGAAGGGAGGCCCCTCGACGCGGACGGACTCCGGAGGCTTGCCGACCACTTCCTCTCCGCCCGCCCGGCCCGACGGCTGGTGCGCGCCGACGAGATCGCCCGGGCCTGGCACGGCGACCGGCTCGCGCCCTCCGGCGTAGAAGCCGTGCGGGACCTGATCCGCGCGGGGACGGCGTGCTTCCTGCCCGACGCGAAGCGGCCCTACCGGTACGTCCCCCGTCCCGCGCCGGAGGCGCGAACCGGGCTGGCGGCCATCGCCGAGGTCGAGGAGGCGGCAGCCCAGGCTCTCCCGCCGGAGAGCGGCCTGGTTAAGCTCTCACTCCATCCGACCGAGCACCGGGCGGTCGTCACCTTCGAACTGCCCCACGCGCAGGCTCCCCGAGCCGGGGCGACGCTGGCCGCCCTTGGAGACGCCACCGGCTGGCGCTTCGAGGTCCATCCCCACCCCCGGCAGGATGCGCTCGTCCGCGAGCTCCACGCGGTGCTCCCGGCCGGCTGCCGCGTGGTGAAGGGGCCTTCGTTCCTGCCCGACCGGCTCGTCGCGGCGGCCACCGTCCACCCGCTACCGCCGGACCCCGCTGATGCCGGCCGGCGCTTCCAGGACGCGACGGGCTGGCGCCTGTCGCTGGAGGAAGGAGGCGCGGCACCCGTCGGCCCGTCCGGTTGGCCGCTTGCCGGGTCGGACGCCACGGGCGGGGCGGGTCTCGGACCGGAGGAGACGAGGAGGCTCGTGGACGCGGCGTTCGCGAACGTCCCCGGCCACCAGCGGCCGCTGAAGGTGGGCTACCCGCCCGGGAGCCTCCGCCTCCACTTCGCGCACCCTGGAATGGCCTCCCTCCAAGAGGACCGGCTGCGCGCCCTCACCTACGCTACCGGCCGGTCGGTCCTGGTCCATCCCCACCCCGTCCACCAGGTCCTGCACCCGCTCGTGGCCGGCCTCGTGCCCGCCCACTGGCAGATCGACAGCCCCCCCGCCTGGATCCCCAGCGATCACCATGTGCGGGTGGTCGTTCGGACCCTCCCCTCGGAGGCCGAGATCGAGGCCTTCGCCGCGCGGGTGCGCGCCGAGGCGGGATGCGCGGCCGTCGTCGTAGTCGCGGCCGGCGCCGTGTCGGGCGGTGGGTGACCACGGCGGAGCCGGTCCAGAAGGCCGGCCTGCCGAGGCCTCCTCGGAGGCCGGGTACAGGCGGTCCACATGGGGCGGCCCCGTCCGGGTCCAGATCCGGCTGGAATCGACACACCGGGGCCATGACCATACCAAGCCGGTTACCTCAACTGCGCGACTCCTCCGGTGACGAGCCACCGACTCGCTCGCCAGCCCCCCATCGCTCCCGAGCCTCACCCCCTCGTACTCCGTTGACCCTACGGCGTGAGCAAGACCCTAGAACATTACTGATGCCCATCTCCGTCCCCGATCTTCCCGCGGCCGTGCGCTACGAAGGCGAGGACGGGTGTGCATCCTGGGCGGGCTACGTCGTCGACGACGAGGGGGCCTTCCGCTCGTTCGTGCAGGGGCCCGTGGCGGAGCGAGCCCGGGACGAAGAAGCTCAGGAGGACTTCGAGGAGGAGCTGCTCGCCCTGGCGACGACAGGTGTAGAAACAGCCTTTCTGGCTCGCTTCTTCGCTGCGGTGCCCGAAGAGAAGGACTGGGAGGTCGGTGAAGCACTCGCCGAGTCGATCCTTACCGAGGACACTGGCCGAGAGGTGATCTTCCCGTGGAACGAGAGCCGGGACCGCAAGACCCCGCAGGCCAGCCTGCCAGGGGCGGATCTGGTCGGGTTCTGCCGTGATGCCAGCGGCTTCGCGCTCCTGTTCGGGGAGGTGAAGACCTCCTCCGACGCCGGCAGTCCACCCCAGGTGATGTACGGGCGCAGTGGGATGGCTTGGCAACTCGAGGCGGAAGCCACGCGCCTCGACGTGCAGCATGCCCTTCTTCGGTGGCTGCGGCTCCGTTGCCTCACGCCCGCGCTTCTCACCGTTTACCAGGAGGCCGTGACCCGGTACCTTCGGTCTTCCGGCAAAGACATCCTGATCATCGGGGTGCTCCTCCGCGACACCCCCTGCACCGAGAGGGACATCCAGAGTCGCGCCCGGTACCTGGCCGGGACCCTGTGCGTGCCGACCCGGGTCGAGATCATGGCCTGGTACCTGCCCGTCGCCATCTCCGAGTGGCCAGACCTGCTTGGAGAGGACGCATGAGCTGGGTCCTCGATGCCATGGGAGCAGAGCGGGTCGAGCGGGCCGAGCAGGACGCGAGCCGCCGCAGGGTCGTGGCTGCGCTCGGGGTGGACCCGGTCCCGGTCGGCGACGAGGCAGTGCTCCGAGAGGTCGCCGCTTCGCTCGAGCTCACCGTGTTCGACCTGCTCGCGGGAGAGGAGCGGCCCGCTGAGTTGCGCCAGGTCTGTGAGCGCGCGTTCCAGGTGGCTCGGGCCCTGCCGCGGCCTGGTGAGCCGCTCGAACAGGCCGAGTGGCTCCTCTGGCTCGCGTGCCTCGGGGTGCTCGGGGACCGGTCGGCGGACGTCCGCAGGATCCTGGTGGAGGAGGACATCCCCGAGCTGTCCCTCGACGACGCGGACTGGGGCCGTCGGGTGTGGGGGACGACCCTCGACACCTGGCTAAGGCTGGTCCGGAAGCACGGCTGGGAGGACCTGGACCGTGTCCAGGCCAACGTCGTCGAGCTCCGTGCTCGCCAGCGCGAGCAGGAGCCGGCCTTCCTCGCCCGGCTGGAGGAGGCCCTGACAAGAGCACCCGCCTGGCAGCTCATCGCCGAGTACCACCTGGCCAAGGCTGCAGAGATCCTAGGCGTGTTCGTCGGCCAGGGGACTGGCCCGGACGGTCGCTTCGACATCCAGCAGCAGCTCGAAGCCCAGTTCGACCGAGCGCTCGGCGCCTGTGCCCACGGGCACCTCGTCGACCTCGAGGTCCTCGTGCGCCTCCTCGCACGCGCTGCCACCGTGCTCGTGGACAACAGCATCTGGTCGGTCACCCGAGCCGTGAACAGCCGCGTGACGCGATTCGTCGAGGACCTCGTGTCGCGGAGCCGCCGCAGGCCCATCTTCGAGATGCTCCCCCCGCAGCGGAAGACGCTGCGCGAAGAGGGGCTGCTCGGCTCGGGCCAGCGCTCGGTGGTGGTCAGCCTGCCGACGTCGAGCGGCAAGACGATGATCGCCGAGTTCAGGATGCTGCAGGCCCTCAACCAGTTCGACCGCGAGCGCGGCTGGGTGGCCTACCTCGCCCCCACGCGCGCGCTAGTGAAGCAGCTCGCGGTGCGCTTAAGGAGCGACTTCGCCGAACTCGGCGTCCCGGTGGAGAGGGTGAGCCCCGCGCTGGAGATCGACGGTCTTGAGGCCGCGATGCTGGTGGATGCGGACGAGGGCAGGCAGTTCAGGGTGTTGGTCACCACGCCGGAGAAGCTGGACCTGATGCTCCGCGGTGGATGGGAGGAGAAGATCGGCCGCCCGCTCACCCTCGTGGTGGTCGACGAGGCCCACAACCTCGCCAGCACGGGCCGCGGCATCAAGCTGGAGCTGCTCCTGGCCACCATCAACAGGGAGTGCCGCTACGCCCAGTTCCTCCTGCTGACGCCTTTCATCGGGAACGCCAGGCAGGTGGCCCAGTGGCTCGCGCCGAACAGCTACCAGAGCTTCGAGATGGCCCTGGACTGGACGCCGAACGACCGCGTCGTGGCCATCGCCGAGCCGGTGCAGGCAGAGGGCCGGGGGGCGTTTAAGGTGCGCCTGTCCACCCTGCATACCACGAAGAAGACCCTGGAGATCCCCGAGACGCTCACCCTCGCCGAAGCGCGTCCGCTGGGACTCTCCTGGTCCCAGGCGAAGGCCCAGGGAGCGCTCGCCGCAGCCACGGCGCAGCAGCTCCGCCACCGGGGCACCGTGATCGTCCTGACCGGCCAGCCCGGACACAGCTGGCCGTTGGCGCAGTTCTTCGCACGTCCCGAGAACCGCCGTGCCGAGGTGGCACCCGAGATCGAGACCGCCAAGGTCTTCATGACCGAGGAGTTCGGCGCCGACTTCCCCCTCATCGGGCTCCTGGACTACGGCGTGGGTGTTCACCACTCCGGGCTCTCCGACGAGGCCAGGGCGCTGGTGGAGTGGCTGACCGAGCGCGGACACCTCGATGTCCTCGTGGCGACGACGACCATCGCCCAGGGCGTGAACTTCCCCGTCGCGGGAGTGGTGCTCGCCTCGCACCAGTACCCCTACGGCCAGGACATGCCGCCGGAGGACTTCTGGAACATCGCTGGGCGGGCAGGCCGGGTCGACCAGGGCGACCTCGGCGTCATCGCGCTCGCCGCGGGCAACCCGGAGAAGAGGGCCAAGCTGGAGGAGTTCGTCGCTCGGAACGTAGGGGTCCTGAACTCCACCCTCATCGAGATGGTCAAGGAAGCGGATCGCGACGGCACCCTGCTCTCGCTCGAGCGGATCTCCTGGAAGCCCGAGTGGTCGGCATTCGTCCAGTACCTGGCTCACACCTATCGCCAGATCGGGGACCACGAGCGGTTCGCTATGGAGATCGAGCAGGTCCTGCGCGGCACGCTGGGCTTCCAGGAGCTGCGCAGGAGCCATCCGCTGATGGCGCGGCGCTTCGTGCAGGGTGTTCGCCGGTATGGGGAGGGTCTCGCCGGGCAGCCCCTGGGTCTCGTCGACAGCACCGGGTTCTCCCTCGAGACGGTCCTCGGCACGCTCGGACGGCTCACGGTCAGCCGGATCGGGGAGGACGCCTGGAGTCCGGCACTCTTCGACGGGCCGCGCCCTCACCTCCGGACGATGATGGGCCTGCTACTCCAGGTCCCGGAGCTGCGGGAGAACCTCGAGGACGTGTTCGGCGACCCCAGCCCCAGCGGTGACAAGCTCGCCCGCATCGTCTGTGACTGGGTCCAGGGGCGCACCCTCCAGGAGATGGCCGCGGAGTACTTCCCGGAGAGCGACCGGGCGGGTCAGCCCGATCCCACCGCGTCGATGACCCGGTGCTGCCGCCAGCTCTTCGGCAAGCTCACGCAGACGGCCTCGTGGGGGCTCTCCGCCCTGCAGACCCTCACGTTCAAGGACAGCTTCGACCGGCTGCCCGAGGCAGAGCAGCGCTCCCTGCGCAACCTCCCCGCGCGCGTGTACTACGGTGTCAACACAGACGAGGCCCTCGCGCTCCGTCTGGTCGGTGTCCCTCGCCAGGCTGCGGCTCCGCTGGCCGGCGCTCTCGGCGTGTCCGCGACAACGCCGCTGGAGGAGATCCGGGCCACGCTGCGTCGGACTGACGACGAGCCGTGGAAGCGCGCGCTTGGTGAACTGGGGGCAACGTACCGGACGGTGTGGAAGGTCGTGGAGGGGGAGTAGAGAAGATGCAGGCGCCGGTCATCACTGGCCGCAACGAGCTGGACTCGGCTAATACACGGCTCTTTCACCATCATGGCTCACCCGGGCTGCGCCGGACCTACCGCGCGCCTCCCAGGTAGCAGGACGATGCGGTCGTCTTCAAGGTCGAGCACGGCAAGCTGAGGATCGAGAGCCAAGGCGCGAGCCTCTCCGGCTGGCAGGGCCGGAATGAGCATGCACCACCGATCCAGGCGTAGGAGGTAGCGCCGCCGCTCCGACGGCGTGGACTGCCACGCGGGGCCAGAATCCCGTTCTTCTGCATCTACAAGCGGTCCGATGCCCTGCAGCATCCACATGAGTGCCTCCGCAGTAGAACTGAGATCGCCACGAGGTGGCCGAATGATCTCACATCCGAGGCTGCGAAGTTCGGCGTCCGTCTTTCCCGTTACAGTTATCTCCATGTTTTATCTCCCATGAGGAAGGTATCGCAGACTGTACAAACTCGGGATTGCACGCGTTACTCCGAAGGCACTGGTCTCTGCCACACCTCAATCGCAACGTCAGCCAACGCCGCACCCCGCTTGATAATCTCCTCCTCATCCCATTTCTCTGCCCGCTGGAACCAGGCGTTCATGCGAATGAGGCTCTGTTCGGCGATCTCGGGCCGTTTCAACCCGAACGGCCCGTTGCTGACGTCGAGGTTGAGCTCGCGGGTCAGGAGCGTGAGGTTGCCGAAAGTGTGAATGAGCCGGTTGCGACGGTTCACCGCAGTCTCATCGCCCTCAGCAGGGGTCTCTGACTCCACGGGAGCAGGCCAGGCATCGGCCCACGCCTGCGGCATGACGTGCTCGATGGTGAGGGCACCCGTGTAGCGGATGGGCTCCTGTTTCGAGGTGTGGAGCTGGAGGTTGACGGCGCGGAGCAGCATCGCCACCCGGTACGCCTTAAGCTCGGTGTAGACGGGCCGGGACAACCAGGAGCGCCGGAACTGCGTGTCATCTGGCCATAGCACGGCCGGGCCGGTTCCCTCCAGCAGGAAGCCCTGCACGAGCGCGCGGTCGATGCGCTCGGCCTCGCGGAGGCGGCGCAGGAGCCCAACGAAGAGCTTGTTGTAGCTCTTGGTGGTGAGTCCGCAGATCATCCTACGGACGAGGAAGGACTCCAGGTCGGTGAGGATTCCGTCCACGTCGCTGGTTGCCGCACGGTCCTTCCCGCCAACGAGGATGAACAGCAGTACAGGGTAGACAGTGCTGGTGTCGAGCACAGAGAGCCGCCGAGCGAAGGTCGCCAGAGGGTCGTCTTCGGAGGGCGCGATGAGCCTGGCGAACACCTCGCTGTGCGCGCGCATTCGCCGCAGTTCGTTCTCGATGAGGCGGTCCTCCTCCGAGTCTTCCCACCAGTCACGGAAGGCCTGGTACAGGTGCCCGATGCTGAACTCCTCCCCCAGGAGCGACTGGAGGTAGTGGAAGACGAACAGGTCGAGTCGTGGCCGGCGGAGACGTCCCTGCCGCTCCATCTGCTTCCAGAAGTGGTCCTCCCCCTGCTGCGGGGGGGCCATCCGCTCGTCGTACTCCCGCCACCACTCCATGTAGAGCGCGTCTGGGTCCAGGTCCTGGGCGCTCGCCCGCATGAACACGAAGTTGCGGATGAGGTCGGAGGGGTGGAGTGGCTCACCTCTGGCGTTCAGGGACTCAAAGATCACCTGGGGGTCGTCGTCGTCCTGGAGTTCGATGTGGACCAGGAGCACGTGCCTGCGCAGAGCTTCGTAGAGTGCGTGAGCGCGCTGCTCCAGGCCCAAGTCCACCCCGTCGTCCGTCTCGTAGCAGAAGGCATGGATGGCTTCATGAAAGTAAAGGTACGCCTCTGCAAGCCGAGGTCTTGGATCGGGGTTCCGATTCCACTTACGGCGCACCAGGGGAAACCTCGTCTCGACCTCTTCGGCAGATCCTGCGGTGACCACCTTCTCGAAGGTGGCGCGGTCGGCGTTGGTGGGCCAGACCTTGAAGGCCTCGTTGTCAGCCCCAAGCACGCCGTCGTTGCGGGTCAAGGTGCCCAGGTCACTCGCGATCCGCGCCAGTTTGCCGGCGTCGTCCTCTGGGAGGTTCCTCAGGAAGTCGTGGAAGGCCGAGAAGAGGATCTGGAGGGTCGTCAATCGTTGCTGGCCGTCGATGACCTCCGCCGCGTCGATGTGCTGGCCGAACACGTCCAGGTGGCGGGTGACGATGGCTCCGAGGAAATGGTTCCGCACGACGATTCGGCGGGACCCCCTGGCCTGCTGGTCGAGGATTGCCTTCGACCGGTCGAGGACGTCGTTCCAGAGCGGCTCCCACTGCTTCTGCTGCGACCAGACGTATGGTCGCTGGAAGAGCGGGACGCAGTACTGGCGCTCACGCCGGAAGAGGTCAAACAGCACGATCTTGTGAGTTTCCACGTCCTTGTTCCTCGTCTCAGTCGGAGTTCGCTTGGGCTCGCGGGTGGCCGGTCACCAGGGTTTGGAAAGCCGCTCGATGAGGTCCCTCCGCGACAGCACCTCCGCGCACTTCTCCCAGGGCTCGTCCTTCGGGTCGACGGTGTCGCGGTAGCGCAGGTCGAAGGCGTTGGCCTCCCGCTTCCGCTCGATGAACTCGCGCAGCTTCTCCTCCAGCCTCTCGATGTCGTCGATCCAGTCGTCCTCGATGACGTCCGGCAGCGAGCCGAAGAGGTCGTAGCGGTTCTTGAGGCGCTCCGACAGCCGCTGGTACACGGCCTCGTCGCGGGTCCCTGCGTACACCAGGTTCAGCATGTCCACCGAGGTCCGGGTCTGGCCGATGCGCTTGATGCGCCCGATCCGCTGCTCAAGGCGTGAGGGGTTCCACGGCAGGTCTACGTTGATCAGGGTGCCCAGGGTCTGGAGGTTCAGGCCTTCACAGGCGGCGTCCGTCGCGACGACCAGACGGATCTCCCTGTTCTTGACCGCCTTCTTGATGGCATCCCGGTCGACGTCGCTGACGATCGCGCCCCGGAAGAGCCGACTCCTATCGGCGCCCGCGTACAGGGCGATGGGCTCGTCACCGGGGACCTTCTCGACCAGCCTCGCGGCGACCCAGGCCGCGGTGTCGTAGTACTGGCTGAAGACGATGCAGCCGTAGGACAGCCAGTCGGGCTCCCCCAGGAGGTAGTGGAGCACGGCCTCCAGCTTCGGATCGGTCGGCTCATCCTCGAGCGCATCGACGACCCGCTGGAGGGCAGCGGTCTCGGCACCCGTGAGCAGGCCGATCTCCGCGGACTCGGCGGCCTCGTCGTCGACCCCCTCGTCGTCCATCTCCCCCCGCTCGAGCATCTTCTTCGCCGTCGCCAGGCCGCTGGCTACGCTGGAGCAGATGCGCTGGAGCATGAGGCTCCTGAGAAAGCCGGCCGACCCCGTCCGCTTTCGCAGCTCTCGCGTGAAGTCCTCGGCCGCGTGGTACGCGATGTCGATCTTGGTGTTCGTGAGGAGGCCCAGTCCGACGAAGAAAGGCTTTTCATGCTCGGACAGCGGGTGCACGTCCACCGCGATCCGAGGGAGGTACCCGGCTTCCTCCAGCGCCGACCGCCTGCGCAGGACGGTGTGGCGCACCACCGGGTTGGTCCGCTGCCAGAAGGTCGGGCCCCGACCCCGCTCCGTCGCGCGCTCGACGAGCATGTCCCTGGTGTCCCCGCCGAGGTGGAGTGAGGGCCGGCTGGAAAAGTGGGCATGATCCGGCACGCCGAGGTCACTGCGAACGTAGTCGAAGAACGCATCCTCCCCGCGCGGCGGCAGAGGGTTTCTCACGAGATTCCAGGCTTCGTCCTCGTCCTCGACGACCGCCTGGCCCGTGAGGAGGGGCAGGACCTGATCCGGCGAGTGCCAAGGGCTGCCGGGGTGCCCGAGCACATGGTTCGCCCCCCGGTTGAGGATTTCCAGAAGGTCCCACAACTCGCGCACGTCGGTCTGGATGGGCGTTGCGGTTCCGAGCAGGACGTGCCTGCTGTTGGCGGCCGCCCGCTGGGCGAAGTCGAGCAGGTTGTTCGCCGCGCCCCGCTTGCCGAGGCGGGCGCCCCGCCGGGCTCGGTGGGCCTCGTCGAGGATGAGTGTGCCGAACCTACGCTCTAGTAGCGAAGCCCGCTCGGTCGTGTGGCGGAAGATGAGCCCGGTCGACACGATCCCCACCTGGAAGGGACAGCGCGCGACGTCCGCCGCGCCGTTGGTGCGGATCTCGTGGCCGTGGTGGTCGAGCCAGGACTTCCGGCTCGTCCAGACCGCGGACGGGACGCCGAGCTTGTCCCACAGCTCGGTCTGCCACTGGAGGGTCAACGTGGCGGGGCAAAGGACGAGTACAGCGCCGTCGCCAAGGAGCACCGAGAGCATGGCGGCCGTGGCGAGGGACAGGGTCTTACCGAGCCCTACCTCGTCGGCGAGGAGCAGGCGCGCGGCGCCGAACCGGGCGCGATGCTGCGCGAACAGGGTCACGAAGGAGCGCTGCCAGGGCATCAGGATTTCGCCCCGGCCGTACATGGGCGACTCGACTACGGCCGCTGGTGCGAGCTTGTCGGGCGGGCAGTCCTCCGCGGCGGCGTGCTCGCGCCGGTGGGCACGGCGCCCGATCTCGTCGATGACGGCATCGGGCAGCGGCACGGCCAGGTTCCAGAGGTAGTCGAACTCGGCCTGGACCCACGCGACAGCCTCGGGCGAGTCGTCCTCCCACATGAGCTCGTAGTGCTCGGCCCACCCCTGGCGGGTCTCGTTCCCGCTGCCGATGAAGGAGGTCGATGAGCCGGACTTCGACTCGATGACGCCGGCCTTGCCATGTAGGAAGGGCGCCTTGTCCCGGCCCACGACCCGGACGTCGAGGTTCCTGCGCACGAGCAGCTCGTAGAGCCGTTGGTAGCGCTCACGCGCGAGCACCGTGTCGATCACGGTCTCGCCCTCGGTCCACTTTTCCTTCAGGGCGGCACCCTTGTCCCGCGCGCTCCGCGCCACGGCGATGTCGCGCGGGTCGAGGTCGCTGTTGCAGACCACGCGCACCTGCTCGACCTGGGCGAGGTCCTCGTACACCAACTCCAGCAGAGAGCTCCGGAAGTAGCCTGCGATGCGGTCGTAGTGCCTCGCCTGCTGCAGAAGCTCCCGGAAGCGCTCGCGGGGAAGCGGCTGCTGCGGGCGCGACGAGTACCGTTTCATGCCCCCAGCCTCTCATTCCGCACCAGTCCGGCCAGCACGCGGGCCGCAGAGGCCTCCTCGGGCCGGAGGCGCGACAGCTTGGCCGCCAGGTAGGTGGCGACGGTGATGACGTCCCCGCGCCGCCGGTAGTAGCCCGTCACCTGGTCGCGCAGGTGGCTCAGGGTCTCCTCAGGCTCGACCTCCGACTGAAGCTCGTACAGACCGAAGAGTACCGCGCGCACGAGGGAGGTCCCGAAGTCGGAGCCCTCGAACTCGCCTCGGCCGAACTCGGAGGCCGACTTGAGGCGGGCACTGTTGGCGCTCACCTTGGCCATGAAGCGCTTCCACTCGTCGACGCGGAAGGCCTTGGCGAAGTTCTGGTAGTTGTCCAGCTTCTTGAGCGCGGCGGACTCCATGTCGAGCATCCGGAGGTAGAACCGCTCGCTGCCGTTGATACTCTCCCAGGTCTGCCTATCGAGGCCCTCCGGTACCAGGTGCTCGTTGGCGACGCCCACCGAGAAGTCGATGAGGTCGTCGACCAGGCTGTCCTCTCCCGTGTGTGGTCGCAGCGCCTCGGCGGTCATGTCGCGCCCGTCGATGCGAGTGTAGGCGGTGAGCACGCGCAGCGCGGCCGCGTACCCCGCCATCTGGAGATCGGAGTCCTCGAAGAGGTTTTCGCTTCGACCGTGACCCCGCGCACGCTGGTTCAGCCCAACGAGCGTTTCGATCTGCCGGGCGACTTCGTCCCGAATCTCCAGCACCAGTTCGTCCCGGTAGATGGACACCGCGCCCGCGCGCTTACGAAGCACCAGAATGACGGTTCCCTGGACGTAGCCCCCCTTCTTCAGCTCGGAGGTGGTCTCGGTGGCGATGTACCAGGCCGCCGTCACCTGGAGACCCGCACCCCAGAAGATGCCCGCCATGTCGGCCCAGACCTTCGTGTCCTGGTGCGTGAACATGACGACGTGGACCCCGTTGACCGGCGCGGCGTGTGCCATGGCGCGGTAGGCTCTCACCATGTCGCGCCGGAAGGACTCGCCGGTCCCCTGGATGGCGAGCGCGCGGCGGCTGTCCCAGATCCAGTCCCTGAACGGTGCCGGGGGCGACCGTCGCAGCCAGGCGATGAAGTACTCGGTGATCTCGTGGTAATGGACCGCGTCGGCGTAGGGGGGGTCTGTGATGTACAAATCCGCTGCGGTCGGCTCCCATGCCGGCGCGGTTCGGACCAGTCGCGAGACGCTCGGGATGGGTGCAGAGGTGTGTTCGTACCGAATGAGCGATTCGGAAAGGTGCTTGAACGAGCGAGAACCGTAGTTGTACAGCGTGTTCAGGGCTTGGTTGTAGAAGACGGGCTTCACCGCATCGGCCGATGGTGCGACTCCTGGGCGTCCTGGAAAGCCGACTTCCCATCGAGAAAGGCGGGCGGATCGGTCGGCGAGAGTGGTCAGATCGAAGGCGAGCGCGCCAGCCACGATCGGATCGTCGACCAGCCGAAGCTGCCGGAGATACTGCGCGTTGACGAGCAAGCTGCGCACCCCGAACAGGTGGTGCCAGTACGTCCATCCCCGCGTTCGGATCGGCTCGTCGGTCTTCTCCCCTGCCTCGATCTCCATGTCCGGTACAAGCCCCTCCGCCTGCCAGCGTTCGAGGTTTTCCCGAACGATGCGCTCGACCTTGCGCTCACGCTCGTCGTCCTCGTGCTCAACGCCGCGGAAGAAGGTGGCTCCTGTCTTCGCGTCGATCCACTGGACGCAGTAGAGGCGCTCCCCCAGGATGTCGTCTGCCTGCGGCACGAAATCGGATCGGTCCCAGCGCCGGAGGTCAGTGACTGTCTCTCCGCCCACGCGACGGTCGCCTCGCAGTGTGGCGATGGGGAGCCGGCGCTCGTTCACGCCATCGCTCCAGACGAGCGCCTCATCCTGCACCGTCCCGCGGGTCGCGCGATCGAGGTCCTCGTCGGTGACGTCATTGACGATCTCGATCTCGAACCGCTTTTCCAACTGCACGGGCCGAAGGCGGGCGACGCACCGCCGGTTGCGGCTGATCACCCACGACGGCGCCATCGGGATCCGCCACCCGTCCGGCGTGCGGGCCTCGACGCAGTAGAGGAAGGCCTTGGCCCGGTTGCCTTCGCTGTCGTGCTCGATCCCGAGCCTAGCGATCTCCGCCTCCGCGGCCTCGATGACCGCCGCTCTCGCCTCCTGGAACCGCGTCCTGACGCGGGTGTCGCCACCGACGACGTGGAAGGCCCCCCAAGTCAGCATGCAAGCGATGGGGTTCAGGTCCGAGGCGTAGGCCTCACAGCCCAGGCGCGCGGCCTCGAACGGGATGGACCCGCCACCGCTGAACGGATCGCCGACCCGCGGGCGGTGTCCGAAGCGCGCCACACCGATCTGCTCGACCAGCTCGGCGTGCGAGCGGGCCGTGGTGCCCAGGTGGGCGTTCACCCGGTCCCAGATGCTTTCGTAGGCGCTGGGCGCCATCTCCTCCGGGCGCAGGCTGCGTCGATGCAACCGGTCGGAGTAGGGCATCCGCTTGAGCACCTGTCCGAGCAGACGCTGACGCTCGCCGCCCGAGACCAGCCAGCGTCCGTCCGCGTCCAGCAACCGGTCACGCAGCTCGCCGCCCCAGGTCACGACATCCTCCTTCGAGACGCTGCGCACGCGGTGCTCGAAGGCGTCGTCGTCCATGCCCATCAGCAGTTCGAAGACCTCCAGGTCGGCCTCGGCGTCACCGGTGTCGGGCAGGAGGGCACCGAGCACGCATGCGCGAACGAGGACGAGGGGCTTGCGCCCCTTCCAGTAGCTCCCGAGGCTGGTTAGGGTCTGGCCGGCGTTAGACTTGCGCTCGGTCTGTGCCTCGATGGAAAGCTGCTGGGCAGGGAAGACCACCTCGACGAGGGCCCGGACATCCCGCCAGGCTCCAGGCGTCGGTGGGGGCAGGCTCATGAATCCTCCGGGGGCGGGAACAGCGCGGCTTGGGCGTTGGTGGCGAGCTGCTTCTTCGTTCTTCTCGTGCGCGGCTGCTCGCGCTGTGTCGCGGCCTCAGCATCCGTTGGGTTCTCGGTGAGAGCGAAGCGGAGGGCCTTGCGCCAGCCGACGTCCCCGTCGTGGATGCCACCCGTCGCGGCGGCGGTCATAGTGAAAAGCCACCACCGCTCCTCGGGCTTGAGCCCCAGCCAGTTGGTGATGGCCACGGGGATCCGCTCGATGTCGGCGTGCTCCACCGCCCAGGCGAGCACGCAGAGTTCCTTACCGAGGAGGCGCTCGACGCGGTTCTCACCCACCCGCCACCGGCCCGTCGCGATGTCCTTCTCCTTGAGCCGGTGGTTGAACTCCATGCGAACGGTGTCGGCGATAGCGCTCCACTTCTGGCGATCCAGCTCGACGCGCTCCAGTTCGTCGGGCAGCCGGTCGTGCTCGGCCCGAAGCCCGAAGTGCTCCACGAGGACAACGGGCGCGGTCCGGCCCTGGGGGATGTTGACCATCATGAAGTGCGGATCGACGGTATCCGGGCACCCGAAGCCCACGGTGCGCTTGTCATCGCGGCTCACGGCGCCCCTCCCCCTACTGCTCGACTTCGTTTGGGCCCAGCTCGATGTCCCGCTCGCACGCGAACGCGAGGAGGTCCCGACCCGTCAAGAAGTCGATCGCCTGGACCTTGAGCCGGACCTCTGCGTCGTCCTGACCCAGGGAGCCGCGGAGCACCTTCACCAGCTCCTCCAACTTTGCTGGCGCGACAGATGTGGCGCTCCCAAAGCGTGCGGAGGCGTTCTCCGCTCCCCCGCCCACCTCCGTGGAGACTCCCGCGAAGGCTGCCCTCAGCTCTGCCAGCCGGTTGAGCAGGCTGAAGGACTCGGGCGTGCCGTCGGTCTGTAGCCGCCGCTTCAGTCGCGCGGGCGCGTCCAGGTCGATCTGCACGCCGGGCTTCCCCGCCCTCGGGATGCGGAAGTTCCGCCGCTCCTCCACGCCCTGGTCCTCGGCGTAGCAGTAGATCGTGGTCTCGTCGTTGCCGATTGGGATCGGCCCCTCGTAGGGCGTGCCTTCCTTGGGGTTGGCGCCCGTCAGGGTGTACCGGATGGTGCCCCGCGGTACGACGCGAAGCTCCACCTCCCAACCGGTCGCGGTCGGGCGAGGCTGGTGGGTGAGCGTGAGCTTGTTGGCCCAGCCCACGGTGGCCCCGGTCTCGTGCTCGCCGCTCGGGTCTTCCGCGACGAACCAGAGCCTCGTCGCGTCGGTGTCGAGCTTCGCGTCCGTCAGGCGAGGGCTCGCCGAGGAGACGCCCTCGTGCTCCGCGTAGTGGGCCTGGGCGTTCCGTCCGGCATGCAGGGGAGTCACCTCGATGGTGGCCGTGCCGGTGGCCTCATCGTACCCCCGCTCCTGGATGCTCACCGAGGTCTTCTCCTTCTCGAAGGGACCTCGCTCGATGTACCCGTCGCCCGTAGAGCGCCAGGCCCCGCGGTCCTCGGCGAGCCTGCGGAGGGTCTCCATCCCGTTGTTGGGGAGCCAGGTCCAGCGGGGGTTGGACAGGGCGGCCGCCCGAAGGTCGCGCCAGGGCACGCGCTTCTGTTCCGCCGGCCACAGCAGGTCCTCGGCCTTGGCGATCAGCCCCGCCACGTCCTTCTCGATGTCCAGGACGAGCTTGCTGACGCTAATGTCCGTGAGCGCCCGCTCGACCTGCTCCTCGCCGTCGAAGCGGTTGCCTTCGAAGGTCATGTGCAGCTTTGTGTGCACCAGGTCGCGCCGGGTCGGGTACCACACGCGGTTGAAGGTCGCGGTGACCGTCGCGTTGAAGTCCTGCTCGGCCTCCTCCATCTTGTCGGAGAGTTCGGTCTGGTGGGGATGGGCCTCGGGAAGCTCCTCCTGGAGCTTGGCGATGGCGTAGATGATGCGCGTCTTCTCGTCGAGGCTGCCCAGGTCGGAGCCGTCGCCGGTCACCACGCACATGTTGTTCTTCTCGACGACGTCCTCGTAGAACCGCTGGGCTTCTTCGGGCGGGTTCTTGGTGTCGGGGCTGAGAACCAGCAGCAGGCGCGGCCCGTTGAGTCTAACGCTGTCGATCTCGGGGAGGGCCTGTAGCTCCTGATAGGCGGCGCGCTTCTTGGCCTCGAAGATGACCTGCAAGCGCCTGCGCATCTCCTTGTCCACCTTGGGGGCGGGCGCCCGCTCGGCCTCGGTGGACAGCCGCTTGGTCAGGTTCTCGACGTTCGAGAAGTAGAAGGCGTCGCTGGCATCCTTGTGCAGGTACCAGGAATCGCGACGGAGATCCTCGAAGGCCTCGCTGAACTCGTGGACGTCGCGCTGTGGGGCGATCAGGCACTCGAGGAGGCGCTGCTTGGTCAGGCCCTTCACGGCGTCGACGGCCGTAGAGAGCGAGGCGGCGAGGAGCAGGGTTGCCACCTGGGAGGCGGCGTCGGAGTTCCGCTCGCCGTCGATAACCTCCGCGTGCGCCTCGCCGCCAGCCGCGATGTCCTTGGCGATAGAGTTCCGCAGGTCGTTGATCCGGATGATCTCGTCCCGGACGTCGGGGCGGTTCAGGTCCAGGTGCTGCAGCCCCACGAGGAACACGTCGTTCGTGGCCCGGCTCCAGACCGACCGGATCATCTTGGCCACGAAGTCCTTGAGCCCGCGCGTCTGCCGGTAGCTCTCGTTCGTCCTGAACAGGGCGATGATGTCCTTGATGACCGGGTGGAAGGGGTAGGAACGGCGGATCTCGTCAGCGATCTGCTCCGTGCTCCTTGCGATGGACCTCGACCTCTCCGCCTCGTGGATGGCCTGGGCGTAGGCCTGGACCACGGTCTCGATGTCGTCGTCCGAGGGGAGTTCGGCGAACAGGCGCTTCTTGAGGATCTGGTAGATCTCATCGCCCCCGAGCTCGACCGGCGTGATGGGCTTCGCCTGGCGCCGGGCCTCGTTCTCTACGTTCCGGATCGCGCGCCGAAGCTCCTTGGAGGCGTCCTGGTAGGTGCCGCTTAGGTTCGACACGACGATGCACACGCGGGGCAGCTTGAGGGCTGCGGCGAGGAGGTTCGAGAATGCCGAGGTGGCAACCTGCGCGAGGGTGCCGCCCCCCACGGGGCGAGTGACCGCGTAGTCGAACCACGGGGGCATCTCGTCCAACAGGATCAGAGTCGGCTCGTCGCCTATGAGCGCGATCCAGGCGTCCTCGTCCGGCGCCCCGGGGAGGTCCTTCCAGAACTTCTGGAACGCGGCTGCCTTCCCGAGCTGGGCGGCGATCTCCCCCCAGAAGTAGTGCTCGGGGTGCTTGCGCCCCGTGAAGGCCACCACCCTGGCCCGGTCGAAGGGCGCCGCGGCCGCCAGCTCCGGGACGTACCTCGAGCGCAGAGCTGGATGGCGAGCGACAATGCCGAAGGCGACCATCGTGTGGGTTTTGCCGCCGCCCATGGCCTGGGTAAGCTCGAACACCGCCTGGTCGGAGCGACCGGCCAGGCGCCGGAGGCCCTGGTCGAAGAGCTGACGCATGCCCGCGGTCAGGTGGCTGCGCTCGAAGAACTCCTCGGCCTCAGCCCCATCCGCCAGTGCGCGCGAGAGGTCGTCGATGTTGTCGAGGGGGTCGTCTTCGAAGACGCTCGGGTGCGGCGTGCAGGCGTCTCTGACGGTCTTCAGCATTCTGTCCTCCTGACCCGACGAGGTGGCCGAACCACGACAAGGAGGTTCCAACAATGGCAGGAGGGAACGACCACTACCCCCCCTCTACCCGCGGGCGCCCGCTGGCGACCCGCTTCTGCTCTTCGATCCAGGCGTCGAGATCCGCTCGGCGGAAGCGCCACTGCCCGCGGACCTTGAACGCCGGCAGATCTCCTCGCTGCACCATCGTGTAGGCCGACTTCTCCCCGATCTTGAGGAGAGCAGCTACTTCCTTGATGGTCAGGACTTCGTCCTCGGGCAAGAACGCCTCCGGTGTCGGAGCGGATACCAACGGGTGCCATTCCATACCACGCGGGATCAGGGCACGCCTGCAGTTCCGGTGGTGCTGCGGCGGCAGTCGTCGCCGTGATCGGCGCGCCCGCAGAACCAGCCGGATCTGGTCCACCGCGGACCGGCCCATGTGGACCGCCTCGACCCGGCTCCCCAAGGGGCTCCGGCGTGGCGGCTTGTGGACCGGGCTGCTGCTCACCCGTCGTTGTAGTCGCGCTGAAGCTACTTCTTGTTCCGAGCGAGGTAGGCTCGTACGGCGTCGGCACTCACGCCGACCGCAGCTACAGCTGCCCGAAGCTGGGCCTCGGTACACCCAAACTGGCTGCACCACCACGCGACCTCGTAGGGCTGGCTCAGGTTGACCCGGGACGCGTCTTGGGGGCGCCGCTTGGTGAGATCATCGGGCATCTGTTCCTCCTTCCACGGAGAACGGGGCTTAGCGAGATGAAGCCCGATGCGAGCCCTAATCGAACGCACGCACAAGAGCACGAGTGCCCGCGTCCGATCCCCACCCCTCCTGCCTCGACGACGACGTACTCGGAGTCCACGCTGGCGACCCGGGCCACGAGGCTCTCCTGGGCGCCCGACCGGATCTCCGCTGCCGATGCGCGGGCGGCCTCGGGGAGGAGGGCAGAGAGGGTGTTGAGGCGGTCGATCCGGAGGTGGACGCGGATACGGTCCCGCGAGTCGAGGTCTACGTGATCCACGACGCCGGAGACCAGAAGGTCGCGGGCGCCGAAGGCGGCCTCGGCGGCGACCTGGTTCTCCCGGAACGCCTGCCAGAGCGCGGGAGCCTCCACAGGGAGGGCCTCGGCTGCTGGCGTGGCACCGAGAATCGGGGTGGCCTGGGCCCTCGGCGGGGGCCTCGGCGGGGCGGCTTGGTGGGCCGGGAACGACAGGTGCCTCATGGGCTACCGCTTCTACTCCCGTGGTCTCCACCCCCCCACGTGTCTTAAGAACGGCCATAGCCACCGCTCGCTGTCCGCGGACACTCCCTCCACCAGCCGCCAGCGGATAAGTCCATCCACAAGACAGATTATCGGCGATCACTGC
This sequence comes from Deltaproteobacteria bacterium, assembly GCA_016927815.1. Lineage (GTDB taxonomy): Bacteria > Myxococcota_A > UBA796 > UBA796 > JAFGLY01 > JAFGLY01. The sequence goes on from JAFGLY010000094.1 coordinate 21,549, forward strand.
CGACGGAGCTCCCCGGGGCCTTGGCTTGGCAGGAGCGCCCACCAAAGGTGTCCGAGGTGGGTATACCCAGGCAGCACCTCGGGGTCACCCCATCGCCGGGGACGTCACCGGCCACCTGCAACCGTTCCCCGCCCGCCTGCACCTGTTCTGCGTCTTCATGGCCTTCCACCTGCAACGGTCTGCGGGAAGGTTGCACGTCGTGAACTCCTCCCACCCCTCATGGAGGGTGACCACCAAATCGAACATAGATCACTGGGCCATCCGCGGTCGCCTTCGGCGTCGCTGGACCCTCCCAGCTTATCCCTGGCCTGTACCCTACGCCTCCGTTACCCCCCCAACCCGAGAGTCAGGTTCACACTGGACCAGTACACTACGACGGGGCATGTCCTATGGCCGTTGTTGGGGTTGAACCCTCTTGCCTTCCCAGGTCTCCAGGAGGAAGACAGCAAGGGTGTGAGCAGCATTAACAGCAAGGCGGGCATGACGAGGCTCAACTCGGTAGACCTTCCTCCCCTTGCCGTGGGCTGAACTGGCGTGGGTCCGTAAGGCCCCAAGTCCATCAACGAGGGTGGCCACCCCGCCAAGGATGCGTTTGATGTCCTGGTCTTCCTTCTTGGCGGGATCCAGCCCAAGGTCTATCTGAACCTGTTTCCACAACGGCTGCACGGTTTGTTCAGCGGGCATCGTAAGGTGGGGGTGGTCCTCGATGTAGATCGTACAGAACGATTCAATAATATCGCAGGCTGCAAGCACAGCCGAAGCGGGATCTGTGTTCAAGTTCTTCTCAGCTCTGGCAAACTCAGCGTTCATAGCCGGGAGGTCAAGTTTCCGTAGGATTTCCTCCAGCGTATGGGAAGGCGAGGAGTAGGCCTCCGGATAAATGTGCCCACCCGTTTCGTACTTGAAATGGTACTTCGTGAGTGCGGCGACTATCGGTGCGTTCCGTCTGGCGATTAGCTCAGCCTTAAGCCCAGGGCTCCACTCATCCAGAGCAGGTTGCTCTTCAAGTAGGCTCTCAAGGAGGCCACCAATGACTTCCGAAGGTTCGTCCGCGTTGAGGTTGATGTAGCGAAGCCACCTCTCGCACTTCTCGTGCTTCGTACCGATGAGAGAGTCTCCAGGAAAACGAAGGTTAGCGAATATCTTGTCTAGCTGCTTATGGGTGTGGGCTTCCGAGAGGACACCAGCGATAACTTCAATCACGGGGTTGGGGATTTTCATGACCATCTCCTTGCGACGTGGTCTCATGCCATAGCGGGAGGGCCGAGCCACGGCAATGGACCTGATCCGGTTTCATGGACACCCGCCCTGAGGTAGATGAGGGTTCCAGGCGTGCAACACCTTGTAGGACGGGCGCACCCCCCTGTAAAAAGCGGACCATCGTGATCAGCTCGATTGGTTCATCGTGATCACCTGGATCGGAGCATCGTGATCACTTCGGCGGCCTTGTCGCCGATGCGGATGGTGCGCGACGACGCGTGGGCCTATGGCTAGCCGCCTCAGGAGACGGAGCGATGGCCCGAAAGAGACTGCACATACGGAAGACGAGAGAGATCCTACGGTTGAAGCTGGAGCGAGCCCTGAGCCACCGGGAGGTGGCCCGCAGCCTCCACGTGTCGCCGAGCGCGACCGGCTCGCCGCGAGGTCGCCCAGTTGCAGACGCAGGTGGTCAGCTCCACCGCCCTGGTTCGGCAGCAGAAGGGGAAGATGGACGCGCTGCAGGCCCGCGTGACCCAGGTGAAGAAGGGGGCGGGCGAAGCTGCCGTGTTGTTCGGTCTGCTTAGGCCGGCCTTCCGCAGTCGGTGGGCATGCGGATCGGGCAGGGCATAGGTAGCGGCGTCACAATCGGCAGATCGGGGCACAGGGGTC
>JAFGLY010000095.1 GCA_016927815.1 Deltaproteobacteria bacterium
TACCCGGCTCTACATGCAAGATCCGGGGTGAAAGGAGGTGCCGACCTGCGCGGTCACCGGTCCAGCCGCCAACGGGCCGGATCGCCCGCCATCTGTCTCACGAAGCGGGGGGTCGTTGGGGGTGGTGTCTCACCAAGGGGGGGGATCGGTGCCTGTTCCCTGCGGAAGAAGCCCGCCGCATCCGACCCTGCGCTGGGAGGCCAGGGCCTTGGAGCAGATCGCCGCGACGCCGAGGGGGCGACCCTCCGACGGCTCCTCTCCGTGGAGGACGCACGAAACGAGAGGGCCCGAGCCTGCCCGCCCATCCACCGGTCACAATCCCTGTGACGAGCTACTAGTCCTCGTCCCCCCAGATCCACACGTCCAGGCGCCGTCGGTCGCGCTTGGTGGGTCGGCCGGCGCCTCGGTCCCGCAGCACGCAAGGCGCCTCGCGGGGCTCGGGCGGCGGCGTCAGGTCCTCGTAGAGGGCCTGCGCTTCGGGCGCCGGACCTCGGTGCGTGGCGAGGGCCACCACGCGCAGGATCCGGTGGAGGTCGGGGGCGCGTATCTCCACGAGATCACCCGGACGAACGAGCTTCGCGGGCTTGGCACGGGTGCCGTTGTGCGACACCTGGCCCGCGTCGCAGGCCGCCGAGGCCTTGGAGCGTGTCTTGAAACACCGGGCGGCCCAGATCCAGGTGTCGAGGCGGACGGGGTTCACCTGCGCCTTCGCAAGGTCGCGAGTACCAGCGCCAGGAGCGCGATCGCGCCTCCCGAGCGCCGACCGGCCCTGGACGAGCACCCGCAGCCGTCCTCCCCGTCCTCCGCCGTGTCCCCGGAGGTGTCGCCCGTGTCCGGCTCGGCGGTGTCCAGGCCCGGCAGGCAGGCGAGCACGGAGTCCTCGTCGCCCAAACAGAGGTGGACCTTGCGCGAGCTCTCGGCGATGACCCCGTAGGCGCCGACCAGGACGTAGCCCCCGGCGGGCAGGTCGGAAGCCAGGAGACGCCGGGTCGGTCCGAGGCTCCCGATCCAGGTGACGAGGGCGTCCTCCACCGGGCCGTCCGGCGCGCCGCCCGCCACGGGGTGGAGCGCGAAGGACACGCCGGTGGCGTCGTCCTCCTGGGCGAACCAGAGATCGCCGCCCGGGTGATCGATGCGGAAGTAGGACGCTGCCAGCGGGTAGAAGCGGTTGTCGTCCTCGATGGGCCAACCCTGCTCGGTGATCTCGACCGGACCGATCTGGGAGGCGAAGTCGTAGGACTCCGCCGTGCCCGACCGACCGCGGGTGGCCAGGTTCCACGACGCGAAGGTGGCCCACTCCTGGGCGAGCATCCCGCCCGAGGCCTGGAGGGTTGCCTCCAGCACGGCGAGCGTGTCCTTGGGGGCGCCGTCCCACTCGACCCCCTCCTGGATCGCCACGTTGATGCCGATCCCGTACCGGATCGTGAGGTATCGCCACCACAGGCAGGTGGCGTACGCGAACGTGGGGACCGGGCCCGGCGGCGGCTGGTCGAGGGAGCGGCCGGTGTCGTCGAGGTAGGCATCGGCGTAGTGGAGGAAGTCCTCGTTTTCCGCGTCGAAGAGCCTCTCCGCCCAGACAGCGGTGCCCTCGGTGAACCATATGGGCGACTCAGACTCGTAGGCCTGCTGGACGGCGTGGAACAACTCGTGGGACGTGAGCGTGACGATCGCGCTGTCGAGGTCGGGGTAGCCGTAGCCCTCGAAGTCGTTCTCCATCACGAAGTAGCCCGCGCAGTGGTTGGGCTCGCGTGTGCACGCGTCCGCGGCGAACATCCCGTCGCCTACGCCCGCGAAGTCCACGAGGTAGACGTCGAACGCCGGGCTTCCACCCAGATCGCCCAGGTCGAGATCGGCCTCGGAGAGCGGCCGGCGGAAGCCGAAGGCCTGGAAGGCCTGGAAGGCCTGCTCGGTGCGGATCCCCACGGTCTCGGCGAAGTCGGGGAACCCGTCGAAGTCCTCGTCGTCGAGACGTGCGACGTTGGGTCCGGACACAGAGTAGTGGACCCGAACGTCGCCGCTGGGCGTGTCGAACGTCTCCACCACGTCCGACGGATCGAACGCGTACAGGCCGGACCCCTCGGTCGGTCGACCGGGCGGTGGCAGCAGGAACGGGGTGAGGCACTCGACCGCCGGAGCGGCGGGCGCGAGGAGCAGGAGAAGGGCGAACGACACGTCGGCCTCGGGTCAGTGGAGGAAGGCCCAGCGCAGGGTGATCGTCCCGCTGTCGGTTCCGGGCGTGCCGCTCGCGTTGCACGCCTCCTGGCCGGTCGCGTAGTACGCCTCGACCACGAGCTTGAGGATCCGGCCGTCGTCGAGTTGGACCAGGTACGGCGTGAGCGTGGTCTCCACGCACGAGCCGTAGCTCCACCATGCCCCGAGCACGTAGGCCGGGTACAGCCCGTACGGTTCCATCTGCAGCTCGCAGGCGTCGGTGTAGAAGTCCTCGAGCTGGAACTCGGCATCGGCCGGAACCGTGGCGATGTCCGCGTACGCGCTGGTGGTACGGGCATCGGCGCCGACACAGGAGGGGCCGCCGTCACCGCCGTTCAGCCTGAGCTGGGAGCGGCGCAGGGCCAGGTGCCACTCGAGCGACTCGAGCGCGGCCTCGTCGTCGATGTCCACCCGGTGGGCCCCATCGGTGTCGAAGCGGATGTACACCCAGGGATGCTCGTGATCCTGCCCGAATCCGCCCGCCGTGGCGTCCACCACGGTGAGGCGGTCGTCCCCCTCCGAGGTGGTGTTGACCGCGCCGTCGCTGACCGCGTCGTCGTGGAGCGACAGGTCGAGGACCATGGCGTCCGTGCAGGGGGGCGGCGTGGGTTCGGGGCAGCGCGAGGTGAGCTCGCCGGTGTCGTCCTGTGGAGAGGTGTCCTGGGGAGCGGTGTCGTCCGTGCCGCCGTCGCAGGAGGCCAGCAGCACGGCGAGGGGCCAGGAAGGAAGGCGCATCGGGACCTCGGAGCGAGCAGGGGACCGCTGGATCTATCCCATAGGGTGGCACGGAATCGGCGGATCGATCACTGGGAATCGATTCGGACGTAGAGGAGGATCCATGCCCGGGTGCCGCCTCGGGCCATACGGGGCCAGGTCCGGACCAGGGGACGGTAGTCGTGCGCGAAGTCGGGATGACGGACCAGGGCGCTCTCGCCCGGCCAGTAGTCCGGCGTGAGCCACGCCCCTCCGGAGCCGGGCTCGGTGCGGGTGTGGAGCACGACCAGGCCGGGCCGGCGACCGAGTACGTAGTCCGCGTCCCACTTGCCGTGCAGGCCACCCGGGACCTTTCGGCCGATGTGCGCGTCGCACAGGCCGGTCATGTCCACCATGGGGTAGGTGGGGAGGGCCCAGGGCAGCACGCCCGCGTGGTTGACCGCCACGCGGGTACCGGCGGGAACGTGCGTGCGGATCCAGTCCGCCACCTCCAGGGACACGGGCACGAGTGTCCCCTCCTGCCAGGCCTCAGGTCCCATCCGGTCGCCCCGGACCGCGCGCGCGACGAGGCCCGCGGGCACCAGGTGCGGGAGAAGTGCGCCGAGCGCGAACACTCCGGCCATCCGAGCCGCGATTCCGCGCCGGCGGGTCGTCCCCGCGGACACCCCCGGGGCTGCCAGGGCAGCCACGATCCCCGCGAGGGGCACGAGCACGGGCACCAGCAACCGGTGCCGAGCCATCCAGTCGCCTCCACCCCCCACCACGACCGCCAGGAGGACCAGCAGGACGCCCAGCGCGGCAAGGGCGCGCTTCGCCGGCCGACCCCTCAGACTCCAGCCGGCCACGGCCAGGAGAGCCGCGGCCAGCGCCCAGCGCGCGTAGGTCAGGCCGTCGAGGAGGCGGGGCCCCAAGGGGCCGGTGGCCTTGGCGTGAAAGGTGTTGGGCAGCCAGGCGCCATAGAACCCGAGGCGGAAGGCCGCCCACGCGAGGGCGGGGAGCACCGCGAGGGCCACCAGGATCAGGGTTCGCGCCCGGTCTCCGCGTCGGCCGGCCAGCGCGAGGCACCCCGCGGCCAGCGTGAGGAGCGGCCCTTCGGGACGGGAGAGCCCGAGGAGCGCGGCGGGCAGCACCCAGCCCACGGCCGAGGTCCCGGCCAGCCCCGCGGCGGTCCAGGTGGTGAGCGCCGCTACCGAACCGGTCTCCAGGCCCGAGGGCGCCCAGAGCGTGAGCCCGTGGACGGCGGCGGCCACGAGCGCACCCAGACCGGCCGCCAGGGGCCCGGCCCCGAGACGACGCGCCAGCAGGACCACCCCCGGCACGGCGAGACAGGCCCCCCCCACGCCCAGAACCCGCGCCGTGGGGACCACCGGGCAGCCCAGGCGCTCGAGGTCCGCGAGCAGCAGGACCCAGAGCGGCGAGGAGAAGCCCTCGACCGGCGGCTCCCCGAGGTTCCAGACCGGTCCGGCACCCGCTGCGAGGTACCCGGCGTAGCGGAAGGCGATGAAGGCGTCGTCCGCGAGGTGAGGCGCGTGGTAGCGGAGCAGGAGCGCGAGGAGGAGGGCCGCAGGGATCGCGGCCAGGATCGACCGACCCACCCTCACGGCGACGTCCCAACCGGCATCGCGATCCGCGCATCACGGACCTGGCGGGCGAGGACCGGCCGAAAAGGGGGCACGTCCACCCGTAACCCGACCGTCGGGGCGGGCCGGCGATGGAGTGGCTGGCTATGGGGCCGCGCCGCCTTCCGCGAGGCCTGCCATGCTCGTGTCCGTCCGTCGTACCCACACCTGCGGAGCGCTCCGCACGAACCACGTGGGCATCCCTGTCGTGCTCCAGGGCTGGGTGGACGCGGCCCGCGACATGGGGGGTCTGGTCTTCCTCGATCTCAGGGACCGGCACGGCATCACCCAGGTCACCGTGGACGCTCGATCCCCCGAGGAAGCCCGGGAGGTCGCGACCCGCTGCCGCCTCGAGTTCGTGGTGGAGGTGGAGGGCGAGGTCGTGCTGCGCTCCCGACCCAACGATCGCCTGCCCACGGGCGCGGTGGAGGTCGTCGCCCGGTCGATCCGGATCCTGTCGAGGACGCCGCCCATGCCCTTCGCGATCCGCGACGACGCCCAGGTCAACGAGGACACGCGGCTCCGGTACCGGTACCTCGACCTCCGCCGTCCCTCGCTGGCGCAGAACCTCGTGACCCGGCACCGGGCGGCCCAGGCGGCGCGCCGCGTGCTCGACGCCCTCGGCTTTCTCGAGGTGGAGACCCCCGTGCTCGGTCGGGCCACGCCCGAGGGTGCCCGCGACTACCTCGTGCCCAGCCGCATCCACCCGGGAAGCTGGTACGCGCTGCCCCAGTCTCCGCAGCTCTTCAAGCAGATCCTCATGGTCGCCGGGATCGACCGGTACTTCCAGATCGTGAAGTGCTTCCGCGACGAGGATCTGCGCGCCGACCGCCAGCCCGAGTTCACGCAGATCGATCTCGAGATCTCCTTCGCCACGCGAGAGGTCGTGATGGAGGTGACCGAGCGGGTGATCGATACCCTCTGGAGCGAGATCACCGGCCACGGGATCGGCGAGGTGCCGCGCCTGTCCTACGCGGAGGCCCTTTCCCGCTTCGGCCGGGACGCCCCGGATGTGCGGTTCGGCCTGGAGCACGTGGAGGTGTCCGATCCGTTGCGGGCCACCGAGTTCGGCCTCGTGCGTGCGGCGCTCGACGCGGGCGGGATCTGCAAGGTCTTTCGCGTGCCCGGCGCCGCGGGGGACACCAGCCGCAAGGTGCTCGACCAGTGGGCGGGGTTCGTGAAGCCGTACGGCCTGGCCGGGATCCTCACGGCCCGGGTCGGGGAGGACGGTGCCTGGAGCGGGGGGCTCGCGAAGCTGTCGGAATCCGAGCAGGCTGCTCTCCGAGCCGCGACCGGTGCCGAACCGGGCGACCTGCTGGTGGGCGCCGCGGGCCCGGCAGGTGCGGTCCACGCGGGGCTCGGCGCGCTGCGGGTCCGGGTGGCCCGCGAGCGCGGACTCGTCCCGCCCGGGGTGTTCCGCTTCTGCTGGATCACGGATTTCCCGGGCTTCGAGTGGGATGCCGAGGAGCAGCGCTGGACGGCCGTCCACCACCCGTTCACCTCGCCGCTGCCCGAGCACCTGGACCTCCTGGGCACAGGCCGCGAGGGCGAGATCCGCGCTGCAGCCTACGACCTGGTCTGCAACGGCTACGAGATCGGCGGCGGATCCATCCGGATCCACGATCCCGACGTCCAGGCGAAGGTGTTCGCCACGCTCGGGATCGGCCTCGAGGAGGCCAGGGCGAAGTTCGGCTTCCTCCTGGAGGCCCTCGCCTACGGGGCGCCTCCCCACGGGGGCATCGCCATCGGGTTCGACCGGTGCGTCATGCTGCTCGCGGGTACCGACAACATCCGGGACGTGATCGCCTTCCCCAAGACCACGCGCGCCCAGGACCTCATGAACGGCGCCCCCGCGCCGGTGGATGCCCGGGCGCTCGCGGAGCTCAAGGTCCGCAACACCGTGTAGCGGGTCGGCGTGGCGCTCCCTCGGGAGCATGCTAGGCCCTCGCGAGATGAAGACGTTCGTCGCCATCGCGGGCAACATGGGTGCCGGCAAGACCTCCATGGTGGAGTTCCTGGCGCGCGAGTACGGCTTCGAGCCGGTCTACGAGCCCTACACCGCCAATCCCTACCTGGACGACTTCTACCGGGACATGAAGCGCTGGGCGTTCCACTCCCAGCTCTACTTCCTCACCCACAAGTTCCGTCTCCACCGGGGCCTGGACGCCAACCCGGGCACCGTGGTCCAGGATCGCACGATCTACGAGGACGCCGAGGTCTTCGCGGAGAACCTGTACCGCCGCCGCGCGATGTCCAAGCGGGACTACACCACCTACAGGGAGCTGTACGAGGCCATGCGCGAGGCGCTCCGGCCCCCGGACCTCTTGATCTACCTGCGCTGCTCGGTGCGGGCGATCCGCCGCCGGATCCGGATCCGCGGCCGCCCGAGCGAGATGTCCATCTCCACCGGGTACTTGAGGGGGCTGAACCGGCTCTACGAGGCGTGGGTGGCGCGCTACGACCAGTCGCCCAAGCTGGTGTGGGACTCGGAGCGCATGGACTTCGTCACCGATCTCGTAGACTTGATCGAGTTCCGGCGTGCGATCTCGAGGTTCCTGTAGGAGGGATCATGCCTGCCGTGCCGACCGCAACCGTAGCCGCCCTCGTCCCGCTCGACCGGATCCGCCGGAACCCCGAGCAGCCCCGCGAGCCCTTCGATGAGGCGGACCTCGCGGGGCTCGCGGCCTCCATCCGGACCCACGGGATCCTCCAGCCCATCCTCCTGCGCCAGGAGGGCGAGGCGTACGTGATCGTGGCCGGGGAACGCCGCTGGCGCGCCGCCGGAATGGCCGGGCTCACCGAGATCCCGGCCGTGATCACCGACCAGGCGCGCCAGGCCCGCGACGCTTTGCTCCTGGCGCTGGTGGAGAACCTGCAGCGCAGGGACCTCGACTGCGTGGAGGAGGCCCACGGCTACGAGCGCCTCGTGAGGACCTTCGGGCTCACCCAGGAAGGGGTCGCCGCCCGCGTGGGGAAGGACCGAGCCACGGTGGCCAACCGGATCCGCCTCCTGAACCTCCCGGATCGGACGCTGGAAGCCCTCCGAGCCGGCCGGATCACCGCCGGGCACGGCAAGGCGCTCCTCGCGCTCGCGGACCCGACGCGCATCGCCCAGGTCCAGGCCCTCGTGGAGGCCCGGGGCCTGTCCGTGCGGGCCACCGAGCGGCTCGTGGACGAGTGGAACCGCATGCCCCGCACGAGGCCGCCGCCCGTCTCGCGGTTCGACCCCGCCGAGCGCCTGCTCGCCCGCCACCTGGGGGCCCCGGTGTCCATCCGGCCTGGAGCGAGAGGGGGCGGCCGGATCGTGATCCGGTACGGCAGCGAGGAGGAACTGACCGCCCTGGTCGAGCGCCTCCGGGGCCCGTGAGAGGCCGCAGGCCGCAGGCTGCCATCCGCCGGATCGGATAGCTCCCGCGCCTGGAGGCAGCCGACCATGCGACCGTCCATCCCCGCGCTCCTGGTCCTCGCCGCCTGTGGCGAGGCCGACGACACCGCGCCCGAGTGCCGCACCGGCACCCGCTGGGCGCCCGGTGAGGTCGCCTTCCGCGACGCAACCGCCCAGTGGGGCCTGGACGGGCTCGCGGCCACCGGCACGCGCCTGGCCGCCGTGGACTACGACGGCGACGGCTGGCCCGATCTGGCGGTCCGCAGCCCGTCCCAGGGCTCCGACGACTTCGGCGAGGGGGGAACCCGGTACACCTGGCTCCTGCACAACACCGGAAACGGCACGTTCGAGGACGTCACCCAGGCCTCGGGGGCCGTGACCTCGCGTGCGGGCCTCACCACGGGCCGGCCCGGACAGATCTGGGCCTTCGCCGACGTGGACAACGACCAGGACCTCGACCTCTTGACCGGCCTCGCGGACACGAGCGGTGCCTGGGACGACACGACCGACCTCGTCCTCAACGACGGCAGCGGTACGTTCGCGCTCGGCCCCGCCGGCTCGGACTTCCAGTACACCGGCGTGGACGCGCCGGCCGGCATCTCCTTCGTGGACGTCGACCGGGACGGTCTCGTGGACGTGTGGATCACCCAGTATGCCGACGCGAGCGGTTCTGCCGCCCAGGATCGGCTCTACCGCAACCGGGGCGGGGCGCTCTTCGAGGAGATCACCTCCGACGCCGGCCTGCGCGCGGCCCGGTGGAACGCCATCGACGACATCAACGCCGGCCTGGCCCACACCTTCGCTTGGTCGGCGCTCGCCTGTGATCTGAGCGGAGACGGCGACCTGGAGCTACTCTCGTCCTGCTACGGCCGCGCGCCCAACCACCTGTGGCTCAGCCGGGGCGACGGCACCTTCACCAACCGCAGCGTGGACTCGGGCTACGCCTACGACGACCGGATGGACTGGTCCGACAACGAGTCCGCCCGGTGCTGGTGCCACCTCCATCCGGACGACGAGGACTGCGCGGGCGTCCCCGAGCCGAACATCCGGTGCACCCGGGACTCGGACGCCTTCCGGTGGGATCACACCTACGACCGCGAGCCCTTCCGCCTCGGGGGCAACTCCGGCACCACGGTTTGCGCGGACGTCGACAACGACGGACACATGGACCTGCTCACCACGGAGATCGTCCACTGGGACGTGGGGTCGTCGTCGGATCCCAGCGAGCTGGCCTTCAACACGGGCGACCCCCAGGTGGTCCTCGAGCGGCCGGGCAACGACGCCACCGGACTGACCCGGACGCATACCCAGGCCGACTGGAACGACGGCGACATGACCGGCGCCGTGTTCGACTTCGACAACGACGGCCTCCCGGACGTGCTCGTCGGCTCGTCCGACTACGAGGGCACGCACGCCCTGCTCTGGCACAACGAGGGGTCCCGTACGTTCCAGTCCGTGCCGACGAGCGAGGGGATCGACCACCACCGCAGCCACGGGGTGGCGGTGGCGGACTTCGACCGGGACGGCGACCTCGACGTGGTCCTGGGCCACTCGGGCGCCCGCTGCGGGGCCGACTGCTACGAGACCTTCAACGCCCGGTTCTTCGAGAACGTCACCGGCGAGGATCAGGACGAGCAGCCCAACTTCCTCCAGGTCCGCCTGGAAGGCACCCTGGCCAACCGGGCGGCCATCGGGGCCCGCGTCGCGGTCCGGGCGGGCGGGGTCACCCAGACCCAGGAGGTCGGTGGCGGTCACGGCCACTACGGCATCCAGCACGACCTTTCGCTCCACTTCGGGCTCGGCAGCGCCTGCGAGGCCGAGGTCACGGTGCGCTGGCCGGATGCGGCGCTCTCCACGGAGACGTTCACCCTGGAGGGCGGTCACCGCTGGCACGTGGTCCAGGGCGGGACGCCGGCGGTGGAGGACCTCCCGTAGGGTTCATGGCCCCCGAGGGTGCCACCGCACCGGATCGGATGAGATCGAGGAGCGGCTCTGCCGCGCTCTGGGCAAGGAGCGTGTCCCCCCGCACGGTGGCGTGACCCGAGTCCCCGTTGCAGTGGTCCACGAAGAGGGCGTCGTAGCCCTCCCGGGCGAGCGCCGTGCGGAAGCGATCCTCGTGGTCCACGTAGGTCACGCCGGGCGCGTCCCCAAGGATCATCCGCAACGGTTCCGTCTCGCGCATGGGGTAGGGCATGACGACCAGCTCGATGCCTCGATCCGCGAGGATCCGCTGCATCCGCTGGTAGTTCCAGACCGTCATCGGGCGCGACCACTGCAGGCGGATCGTGTTGGCGCGGCGGAAGGCCGCCTCGGCCTCGTCCGTGCGGCCGGTCGCCAGCCAGTGGTGGGCCGCCAGGCCGAGCAGGGTGTCACTCTCCGGATTGGCCACCAGCGCTCGCTCGACGAGATCGTCCAATGCGGCGTCTCCCTCCGAGGCCCGGACCAGCGGCACCAGCGCCAGCCAGCCGTCCACGAGCGAGGGGTCGAGCGCCACGGCGCGCTCGATGCAGGATCGGGCCTCCTCGGGGCGGCCCCGGAAGACCAACAGGTTGCCGAGCAGGTACCAGGCCCGGGCCTGGTTCGGCTCGATCTCGAGGGCCTCCCGGAAGATGCGCTCGGCCGCCCGCATGCGACCCTGTCCCCGGGTGAACGTGCCCAGGGCCAGCCGGGCCTCCACGTTTCCCGGACCCAGGCGCACCGCCTCCTCGAGGCGCGCCTGGGCCTCCTCGAAGCGCTCGTGGCGCTCGAGAAAACCGCCCCAGGCCACCAGCAGGGACACCGGGTCGGCGGCCTCGGCCCGGGCCTGGGCGAAGCGCGCCTCCGCCTCTGCGAGGTTGCCCTGGATCTCGGCCTCCAAGGCTGAACGGGCCACCTCGGGCTCGAGCGGGACGGGCGTGTTCGCCGCTTCCCGCACCCGGCCCGCTCGCTCCTGTCTCATCGTGTAGGCCAGGTAGCGGATGGCCTTGGCCACCTTCCACCGCTCGGTCCAGCCGGTCCGCTCGGCCAGGGGCAGATCGTCCCAGGGGATCGCGCCCCCGTGGTCGCTGGCCCCCATCATGGCCACCACCGCCTGGGGCTGCCAGCGGTCGAGTTCGGTTTCCAGCCCCGCCAGGATCACCGACGTGTCGGCCCCCGGGATGCCCCGGTTCACCACGTAGATGCGCTCGTACCCGCTCTGCTCACGCAGGATCTGCTCCAGGATGCGGGGGTACAGGCCGGCGGTTGTGGATTCCCCCACGCACAGAATCCGGATCCAGCCCTCGCCGGGATCCTCCCGGTTGCGGTACTCCATCGCCCATCGCGCCGCGAAGCCCACCCCCCTCAACCCGACCTCCGCGACCACGAGCACGGTGGCCAGGCCGAGCAGCAGGGCGAGGAGGCGGCCCCACCAGGAGGCGTTCGAACGTCGAGGTGCGATCCAGCGCATGATCTCCAGTCTAGCCGGGCGAGACGGCCCCGGAAGGGATCCCGACCCGTGGTAGGATCCGGTCGTGGCACCCCCCCAGCACCCCTTGACGGGCTTCCTCGGGGCCGGCGCGGTCTGGTCCGGGGATCTGTCGTTCGAGGGGAGGGTTCGAGTAGACGGGACCTTCAAAGGGCGGATCTACTCGGAAGGAGTGCTCGAGGTCGGCGTCTCGGGTCGGGTCGAGGGCATCGTGGACGTCGCCGAGGCCGTCGTGGCTGGCACCCTGGACGGCCGGCTGAGGGTGCGCGAGCACCTCCTGGTGACCGACACGGGCGTCGTCAGCGGGGAACTGCACGTCAACCACATGAAGGTGGAGCCCGAAGGGAGGGTCGAGGCCCGGATCACGCGCATCCTGGAACCCCGGACCCCCCGGTCGGTGCCCGTATCCAGCGCGTAGGGTCTCTAGAGGACGCCGGGCAGCAGCGCCCTGCGCTCGGGCGGGTAGTCCTGGAACGTCCGACGGTACCAGCGGTGATGCGAGATCGCGCGGGGCACGAGGTTGGCCGCCGTCCACAGGGCGAACGCGAGCGCGGGCAGGGACCACGCCGCCAGCGCGAATCCGCACCACTCGGCGATCTCCCCCAGGTAGTTGGGGCAGGAGACCCAGCGGAACAACCCCTCGTGGGGCACCACGTAGCCTTGGGTGCCCTGCGGCCTCAGGCGCAGCAGGATGCGGTCCGAGTGCTGGTTCACCGCGTACCCCGAGACGAACAGGGCCACGCCGGCCAGGAAGCGGGGGTCGAGGAGCCAGGCCTCCGGGTAGCCGGGCCCCATCCACCCCAACCAGGCACCGTTCAGCCAGGCGTTCGCGGTGTTGAAGGCGATCGCCATGAGCATCACCAGGACCGGCAGCGGCTTGCGCTGCCCGCGGAGGCGCAGGGGCCAGACGAAGGTCCGGTGGAAATAGTGGGCCTCCCACAACAGGAGCAGGATCCACGTGGGTGCGTCCTGTGGCCCTTCCCCCCACAGGACGAGGGCGCCGAAGAGCAGCGGAGCCGGCAGCTCCATGAGGAACCAACCCAGCGGCGCGGGGACTGCGGGGCCCCACCCGCGCCGTGCGTGGCGGCCGTAGGGGGCGGTCACCCGGAGCAGGAGCAGCGCCACCGCGAGGGCACAGGCCAGAAAGCCGCACAGGAGGAGGCGATACGCGGGGGTCACAGGGGCTCCGTCCCGGGCGCGAGGCGCCCGGCCTCACGGAACCAGCGGCAGGTATCCTCCAGGGTCGCGGCGAGGGGCCGTGCGCTGTAGCCGAGGTCTCTCTTTGCTTTTCCGTAATCGATGTGAGGATTGGAGGTGGCCAGGACCCGGATCGACTCCGGGGTGAAGATGGGCTCGGTCCCCCGGAGGTGGGCCCAGGCGACGCCCAGCGGGGCGGCGGACCGGGCGAGCCAGGCGGGGCACGTCCACCGGGGGGCCCCGAGGCCGGCCACACGGGCCGCCTGTTCGGCGAGCGCTCGTACGGAGGTCCAAGCCCCGCCTAGAAGGTACACCTCGCCCGGGCGGCCCCGCTCGGCGGCCGCGAGCGTCCCCTCGGCCACGTCGCGGGCGTCCACCCAGTCGTAGCCACCGGGCACCACCGCCGGAAGGCGTCCGTTGAAGCAGGCGAGCAGCACGGCGCCCATCCGCGAGCGCCGCCAGTCGTAGGGCCCGATCACCGCGGTGGGCGCGACCACGACCGTGTCTGCGGCGCGCTGGAGCACCAGGCGCATCGCCTCGGCCTTGCTGCGGTCGTAGGCGTGATCCTCGGGCCGATCCGCCAGCGGGCGGGTCTCGTCGAGCGGTGCATTCACCGGATCCTGCCGGAACGCGTGGATGGAGGCCATATGAACGATCCGTCGCATCCCGGCCGCGGCGAGCACGTTCCGGGTGCCCTCCACGTTCACGCGGCGGACGAGTCCGCCTCGCTCCCCCACCACGGAGATGACGCCCGCGAGGTGGAAGACGACGTCGACGCCCGCGACGGCTTTCTCGAGGCTCGCCGGGTCGAGGACGTCTCCCTGGACGCGCTCGACGCCCCCGAGCCACGGCGCGTCGCCCCTGACGAGCGCCCGGACCCGGTGGCCACGCGCCACGAGCCGGTGGATCAGGTTCGTGCCCAGGTGGCCAGACGCTCCGGTGACCAGCGCGTGCATCGGGGGTGCCTACCCTAGGGACGCGATCCGGGCAAAGGGGGAGTGGACGGACGCCGGTCCCGCCGGTGGGCGCCGGAGCCGCCACCCCGGTCCTGGCCACGTTAACGGAAATCCGCCTCCTGCCGCGGGGTATCCATGCGCACTTCCCTTCTTCATCCGCTCCTTTTCGCTCTCGCCGGTTGCCTGGGCGGCGATACGGCTGCGGAGCTGTGCGACGACGACTACGACAACGACGGAGACGGCCTCGTGGACTGCGAGGACGACGACTGCAGCGACGACGCGGCCTGCACCGGCGTCGACGGCGAGGCCGAGAACACCGAGGAGACCTGCTCCGACGGGATCGACAACGACGGCGACGGTCACATCGACTGCGACGACTGGGACTGCGACGTCACCGAGGTCTGCAGCCAGGAGAACACCGATGCCGCCTGCTCCGACGGGATCGACAACGACGACAACGGCTACACCGACTGCGGCGACTGGGCCTGTTCCTACAACCACGACCTCGGCGTGTGTCCTCACGAGTGGACCGAGGCGGAGTGCACGGACGGGGAGGACAACAACGAGAACGGCTGGACGGACTGCGACGACTACTCGTGCTCGGGCACCAAGGCCTGCGGCGGCGCTCCCGAGTACACCGACACCGCCTGCTCCGACGAGATCGACAACGACAACGACGGCTACGTGGACTGCAACGACTTCGACTGCGCCTACACCACCTCCGTGACGGTGTGCGACTGAGGCGCGTCGGGTACGCTACGGGGCCCGTACCAGGCGGAAGCCGATCCCCTCGTCCCGCACGCCGGGAGCGCATCTCTGGCTCGAACCCACGCCCGCGGTGCCCGGCGCGCACGCGAACGAGCAGCCCCGAACGCCCCGCAGCCCCTCGGAATCGGCGTCCCAGGTCCACTCCCAGACGTTCCCCACCGCGTCGCAGATGCCCTGGCGGTCCTCTAGGCCCCCGCAGGCAGGCCGCGACCGGGCCTGCCGGGCCGGGAGATCCGCTGGGACGTCCTCCAGGACGGCAAGGGCCTCCCACTCGGCCTGGGTGGGCAGGCGCCAGCCGTTCGCGGTGGGATCCCAGGTGACCTCTGGGGCGAGGCGATCGCAGGCCTCCACGTCCATCCCGGGCTGGAAGCCCGCCGGGATCCGGTACGCCGGCCGGAGCCACTCGCGCACGGAAAGGCGGTTGGCGAACGCCACCGCATCGCACCAGTGCACACGCTCCACCGGGCAGGTGGCCCCGCAGGCGCCGTGTGCGCTCGGCGCGGATCCCGTCACGGCCTGGTAGAGCGCCTGGCTCACCTCCTGCTTCATGGCCAGGAGGGGATGGCCCGACGGACCCTGGAAGGTCACCAGAGGCACCCCCGGGGAACGACGTGCGCCCACGCGACCGGTGGAGGTGGGCGTCTGGGGGCAGCAGCCGAACACGTCCTTGAGCTGATCCTCGCAGACGCGGTTGCACTCCGGGCCGGCCCCGGCCGATGGGATCGCGAGGAGGAAGGCGAGCGACCAGCAGGCGGCCGGCATCATGGAGTCGTCGGGTCCAGCGTGCGCTGGACCTGCTCCTCGATGGCCAGGGCCTCGGCGTGGACTCGGTCTCGGACCGCCTCGAGCGCCACGGCCGGGATGGAGAGGAAGGCGGCCGCCACGCGTGGATCGAACTGTACACCCGCGACGCGCCGGATCTCCGCCCGGGCCTCGGCGATGCCACAGGCGGGACGGTACGGGCGGTCGGACGTCATGGAGTCGAAGGTGTCGACCACCGCGAAGATACGGGCTCCCAACGGAATCTGGTCTCCCTCGAGGCCTCGCGGGTAGCCCGAGCCGTCCCACCGCTCCTCGTGGGCGTGGACGATCCCGAGCGCCACGTCCGGGAAGCCCACGGAGGCCAGCAACTGGTAGCCCATGTCCGGGTGACGGCGCATCATGGCCCACTCGGCCTCGTCCAGGGTGCTGGGCTTGCGCAGGATGGAGTCCGGCACGCCGATCTTCCCGATGTCGTGGAAGATGGCGCCCAGGCGGATGTCCGGGATCGTGGCCTCGTCCACGGCCAGGGCGCGAGCCAGGAGGACGGCGTACTCCACCACCCTCCAGGAGTGACCGCGGGTTTCGTTGTCCCTGAGATCGAGGGCGAGCAGGAGCGCGTGCAGCGTGCTCTCCCAGGTCTTCTCCAGGTCGTCGTAGAGACGCTCCACCTCGGCCTTCTTCTCGGACAGCTCTCGGGTCCGCTCCTGCACGAGACGCTCGAGCTGGGCCTGCCACTCGCGGTTCTCCAGGACGAGGCGTTGTTTCTCGAGGGCCCGGTCCACGACGAAGCGCACCTCCTCGAGCCGGAAGGGCTTCGTGAGGTAGTCGGTGGCTCCCTTCCGCATGGCCTGCAGGGCCAGTTCCATGTCCCGGATCCCGGTGACCAGCACCACCTCGACGTCGGGATCGAGCGCCTTCAGGCGCGCCATCAGGGACATGCCGTCCTCGTCGGGCATCCGGATGTCGGACAGGACGAGTTGGACCGACTCCCGAAGCGCACTGGCGTAGGCCTCGCTCGCGTCGCCGGCGGTCTGGACGTCGTACCCGAAGAAGCGGAGCCCGTCGGCCAGGGTCTCCCGCACGTCGGGATCGTCGTCCACGACGAGCAGTCTTTGGCGCTTGGGTTCCTGTGGTTGCCCTGTGGGCATCCGATCGCCTCCGGGGACACGTCGAGGAGGGGGGCCTATCCGGAGCCGTGCCCGGACGGACGAGCGTTCGTGTGGGGAGACTGCAAGGTACTCTCAGATCGAGAAGAGACGGGAGGGTTTCAGAGAGGAGCGGGAACCCGGATCGGGGGCCGCTCCCGCACCGTGTAGAGGGAGAGCCAGCCCCGGGCGATGGGCTCCTCGAGCACCGGTGGACCGAAGAGGGCGCGCATCACCGCGTGGGGGGTGTACCGGGGATCGCAACGGACCGGCTCCTCTCCGGGGGCGGTGTCGGGCCAGCACCCGGCGGCCACATGGGAGCGATGCAGGGCCTGGACGACCACCCACGAGAAGCCCAGGTCCGCGAGCTGGGCCGCACCGTCGGGTCCCATGGGCATGTCGGCGAGGTGTGCCTCGATGTCCCCCCGCGCGACGTGCCGGACCAGCCAGAACACCGGATGGCTCGCATCGATCTCGGCGAGGAGGGGAGGCTCCAACCGCTCGGGGAGATCCAGGCAGCAGCTCGGCCGACGGTGGTAGAGCTGGGCCACCTCGGTGCTGAACACCCGGCGGGCGGGCACCTCCAGGATCGCGCCATCCGGAGGGGAGGCGGCGATCACGCGGTACGCCAGCGGGGGGTTCGGAAGCGGCCGGGTGGGCATGGGTACGAGCTGGTGCACCTGGACCACGGCGGCGGCCAGGGCGAGCGCGGACAGCACCGCGGCGAGGCCGATCCCCGTCCGGCCGCGCCGGCCCAGGCGGGCCAGCCCGATCGCCGCCAGCACGGCCAGGAGCAGGTCGCCCAGCAGGAGGAAACGGTAGGGCCAGTGGAACCTGAGCAGGAACGGGAAGACCTGAGGCAGCCAGGCGTACGGCGAGTCGATGCGGAAGAGTTGGTCGCAGCGCAGCACGCTGCCCATGGCCAGGAAGTGGATCACGGCGGCGCTTGCCAGCCATGGCAGGACCCGGCCCGGTCCCCGCCTGAGGAAGAGGGCCGGCAGGGCCGCGAGCGGCAGCGCCCAGCCGGTCACCGCGGCCCGGCCCAGCGGGAAGGGCAGGAAGACCCAGGGGAGGGTCACGCCCCACTCCATGCTGTGGCGCTTCCACTCTCCCAGGAGGCCCGGATCGGGTCCCGCGAGGAGCCAGGCGTGCATCTTGGCGGCCCCGAGCGCCAGCACGGGCAGGGCCAGGAGCCCGAGTATGGCCGCGGTCCAGGCCACGCGACGCAGGATCGCCCGGCGTTGGGGCAGCCCGCTCGGGGAGCGATCCAGGAGCGCAGGCAGGAACCCGAGCGCCAGCACGGGCAGGGCGAAGGCCAGCATGATGCCGGTGGCCAGGTAACCGAGCACCGTGACCGCGAGCGCCAGGGCCACGAGCGCCAGGTCGCGGACCCGCCCTCGCGTGAACCAGCGCCCGAGGAAGAGGAGGCCGAAGGCTGCCAGGCCGACGGACACCTCCTCGACCCGCCCGTTGGCGGTCTCCTGCAGGAGGGGAGGGGAGAGCAGGTAGAGCGCAGCGGCCACGGCTGAGGACCAGGCGGAGCCGGTGACCTCGCGGGCAAGCCAGAACACGCCCCACCCACAGGCGAGCAGGATCACCGCGACCACGGTGTTGGAGACGCCAAGGAGCGAGAGCCGGCCCACGAGCGGGACTGCGAGCAGCAGGTCCAGGTGGCCGCCCCACACGGTCTGGAGGTCCAGGACCGCGGGGAAGGTCAACGCCTGGGTATGGAAGAGGGGCGTTCCGGCCGCGAGGGACCGGGCCGTGTGGTCGTACTGCCAGAGGTGCAGGGCAAGGTCCCGCGCCACCTCGAGGGAGGGGGGCGGGAGGCGCTCGGGCCGGAAGGGCATGGGCCCGGCCAGGGTGGCCACCTGGGTGTCCCACCTGAGAAACGTGCGGCCGAACACGGCCACCCAGGCGGCCAGCACGACGAGGAAGGGCGCCGCACGGGCTCCCCATCCGGGCGGGCCTGCCGTCGGGGCCGCCATGGCCGTCCGTCAGCGCGAAGCGGCGGCGTCCACCGGCCGCAGCAGGTTGGTCACACGGGCCACGGCCACCAGGCGCCCGGTCTCCACGTGGACGATCTCCACCTCGTGGACGACCGTGTGTCGGGTGCGGCGCAACACCCGGCCGCTTGCCCGCACATGGCCGGACCGGACGGCGTGGAGGTGGGAGATGTTGAGCTCGATGCCCACCGGCGACACCCGCGCCAGATCCTGACCCCAGCAGGCGTGGAACGACGCCACGGTCTCGGCGAGCAGGGCGCTGGCACCGCCGTGCAGCAGCCCGTAGGGCTGGCGGACGGCGTCGGTGATCGGCATCTCCATCACCATCCGGTCGGGCGCGGCCTGGACGAGCGTGATGCCCAGGGCGGCCGTGGCCGTGGTGGATCGCACCGCTTCGAAGACCTCGGCCCACGTGTCGGGATCGTCGGTGCGACCGAGGGCCGGGATTCGCAAGAGCGCGTCTTCGCGGTCCGGCCCGGCGTGCCCGTCAGGGTGGGTGGGGTCGGCCATGGGGGGCTCCTGTGGGGTCGCCGTGGGCGGTAACCCGCGGACTGGACCGGGGCCGCAGGCCTGCCCTTCGCCCGGACGATCCACGCCCCTGGATCCCCATTGGGTTACCTGAACCTGCGCCCATCCCCTCCGTGGAGTCCCCCGTGACCTGCCTCGCCCTCCTCCTCGCCCTCGCCCCCGCCCACGCCTGGCCCGACGCCGAAGACTGGATCCCCCTCACCCAGGGAGGGGGGGAGATTACCGA
>JAFGLY010000096.1 GCA_016927815.1 Deltaproteobacteria bacterium
GCTAGCGGTACCCCAGGGTCAGGTCCTCCAGCCAGGTGCGCGTGCCCTCGGTACTGGAGGTCTCGAGGAGGACCTGGAGGTACCGGGCCGTGATGCCGAGAACGAGCGGCGCTGCCGAGTCCTCGTCGTTCCAGTCGCCGTAGTCTCCGCTGGCGTCGTCGGCCGAGCGCCACAGGACGGCCGTGACGCCGTCGTAGGCGGTGCCTTCGTTCCAGTCCAGGTAGACCATCTCGTAGTCGGCACCGAGATCGAACGTGACGCTCCACGCGGACTGGTGGGCGTATGCGGCGGAGGACAGGGTCGGCGTGAAGGCGGTTGCACCGGACGTGCGCGTCGCGCTGGACCCGAGGCTGTCCGTACGCCCGCCCAGGATGAACAGACTCCCGTCCCACGAAGCGGTGGCATGGAAGACGCTGGTTTCGTCCAGGACGCCCGACCAGGTGGCCCAGGCTCCGAGGTCTCCCGCACTCCCGATGGCTGAGTAGGCGATCTCGTCGAGGGTCTGGCGGCCGTTGTTGCCCCCGAGCGCCAGCAGGTAGCTGCCCGACACCGTGGCGGTGGCGCCCCTCGAGCCGCTGGGCAGGTAGTCCTCGAGGGTCCAGGAGACGATGGAACCGTCCAGATCGATCTCTGCGTGGTACACCCGTTGCGAGGTGGTCGCTCCCGAGATGGATCCGCCCACGGTGTACAGGTGGGAACCCGCGTGGGCCGTGCCGAACGAGGCGCGCCCGCTCGGGATGTCCGTGGCGTCCGTCCATGCGTCGATGGAGCAGTCCGCGTCGAGGCGACTGGCGCTGACCGTGTCGGAGTAGGTCCCGTCCGACGCCTGGCCCCCGATGACGTACACGTAGCCCCGAACCACCGCGCCGCCGGGCTGGGTCACGCCGGTTGGCAGTTCGGCCTGCGCCGTCCACTCTCCCACCGTGCCGTCCGTGTCGAGGGCTGCGGTGTACACGGCGGACGAGCAGGCGGACGACGTGGTGGTGCCCCCGGCCACCACGAGGCAGGACTCGTTGCCGGTCACCAGCGCGTCGCTCACGCCCGTGGGCAGCGACGAGGTGGCCGACCAGGATCCGAGGGCTCCAGCCGAGGTGATCGAAGCGCAGTACACGTCGTCCTGGGGGGTATCGGTCGAGGACCCCGTGGCCCCGCCCACGAGGTAGAGGAAGCCGTTGGCCGCCACGACGCCGTGCGAGGACAAGGCCGCGGGCAGCGATGTGACGTCCGCAACGCTCCCGAGG
Organism: Deltaproteobacteria bacterium; assembly: GCA_016927815.1. Lineage (GTDB taxonomy): Bacteria > Myxococcota_A > UBA796 > UBA796 > JAFGLY01 > JAFGLY01. The sequence continues at coordinate 1,242 of JAFGLY010000096.1, forward strand.
CCCGCCAGGATGCCGCTCAAGGCCAGGGAACCGTCGCCGGTGGTGCCGAAGAGGGCGTGACCGTCTCCGCTGCCCAGGGCGAAGTCGTCCTCGGTGGTCACGGTCCAGGTGTCGGGTACGTCATCGATGACGCCGCTGCAGTCGTTGTCGATGCCATCCAGGACCTCGATGATGGACGGGCTGCGGCTGGCGTCGTCGTCGTCGCAGTCCCCGTCGCAGGTGGACCAACCATCGTCGTCGAGGTCCGCAGGGGTCAGCGCGGCATCGCTGTCGTCGCAGTCGTCCCCGCCCCAGGACTCGTGGTCGTAGCCGTCGTGGTCGGCATCGTAGTCGCTGTCCCCCAGGCAGTCCCCGTCCACGCCGTCGTACCAGATCTCGGTGGCGCCCGGATGCACCTCGGGGTTGGCGTCGTTGCAGTCGGATCCGTCGTACCGATCGCTGTCGTAGCCGTCGCGGTCGGCATCGTAGTCGCTGTCCCCCAGGCAGTCCTGGTCCACGCCGTCGTACCAGGTCTCGGTGGCGCCCGGATGCGCGCCGGGATCCGCATCGTCGCAGTCGGTCCCGCTGTACAGATCGCTGTCGTAGCCATCGCGGTCGGCGTCGTAGTCGCTGTCGTGCGCGCAGTCCTGGTCCACGCCGTCGTACCAGACCTCGTCCGCCCCGGGGTGGGTGCCGGGGCTCGTGTCGTCGCAGTCGGTCCCGCTGTACCCGGCGCTGTCGAAGCCGTCCTGGTCGGCGTCGTAGTCGCTTCCTCCGTCGCAGTCCTGGTCCACGCCATCGTACCAGGACTCCTCCGCGCCCGGATGGGCGCCCGGATCGGTATCGTCGCAGTCGTCGCCCTGGAACCGATCCGAGTCGTGCCCGTCGCCATCGGCATCGAAATCGCTTCCCCCGGAGCAGTCGGTGTCCTCGCCGTCGTACCAGGTCTCGACGGCTCCGGGGTGGACCGCGGAGTCGCCGTCGTCGCAGTCGTCGCCCTGGACCACGCGATCCCCGATCGGCTGGCAGGAGCGCTCGCCGGTGGAGGGGTCGCCCCAGGCATCGCCGTCGGCGTCCACGTACCAGGACGGGGCATCCACCGCGTCCGGCTCGTCCACCACGCCGTCGCAGTCGTCGTCCAGACCGTTGCAGAGCTCGTCGGCGTCGGGGTGGACCTCGGGATTGCCGTCGTCGCAGTCCTCCGGTGTCCCCCAGCCGTCCGCGTCTCCGTCCGAACTCACACGCCACGAGTGACAGGCGGCGAGGGCGACGAAGACAGCGGCGGTGAGCGGAAGGACACGCATCGGCGGGCGTCGGATATCGTTGGGCAGTATACCGGCCCGCTTTCGTTTGTGCAACGGAGAACCTATACTTTCGAGGCTGTTTCGCGTGGAGTCCGACACGGGGAGTCCCGAGGGGGTGGGGCGGACGTCACTCGGAGGCACGGGCCACGGCGCCGGAGCCGACGACGAACCTGTCCCCTGAGGTCCGGCCGAAGACCTCGGGACGGTACATCTCCTGCACGGTGGCCGCCGGCAGCGCGTAGTCGCCGGGGGTGGTGGCGCGGGCGAGGTAGGAGGTGACGTGGATGCCGGGAGGCATGATCGAGGCGTGGAACGCCACGCCGGCATCCTCCATGGACCGGTGGTCGAAGACGGCATCCGACCACCAGGTGCCGGACGCCTCGCCCTCCTCGCCCTCGACCCAGTCGCCGAACCCGGGATCCCCAGAGAGATCCTCTCGAATCGCGGAGGCGGTCGTTCGGAAGCGTGTCTCGACGGGCTCGAGCCCGGCGGGGAGCGCATCCTCCAGGAGCACGTCGGTGCGCTCCACCGGGGTGGTGACGCGCAGCACCACGCGGACCAGGGCGCCGGGCACCACGCCGTGCTCCCCGCCGGTGCCCTCCACGAGCGTGTAGGTGCGGGCCAGGGTGAACCCCTCGTCCCGTGGGGGCATCTCGGGGAGGCCGTACCCCAGGCGGGCCTCGTAGTAGATCCGCCCGCCGTCGGCCTCTACCACCAGGTCGCCTTCGGGGAACGAGCCCATCGGGAGCGAGGTCGAACGCGGCCGGCCCGGGTCCAGCGGGCCCTCCAGGAGGGTTCGGGAGCCGAAGCGGACCGTGGCCCGGGGTGTCCCGCCGGTCTCGCGCAGGCGGGCGTAGGACGCCAGCGCAGAGAAGGCCGCCTGGGAGGCGTAGGTGTTGTCCCAGCGTCCGGCCCTCCGGGAGGACACCAGTCCGCGGGCGAGGCGATCCGCGAGAGGGTGGTCCGGCCGTGCAACCAGGAGGGCCTCCAGGAGCCCGGCCGTGGCCACGGTGGTGCCCCCCCAGAATGCCGTCTCCCGGTCCGCAGGGCGCACGCGGGCGATGTCGGCGTCCACGACCAGCAGGCCCTCGAGTGCGGAGAGGAGCGCCTCCGTGCGCTGGTCGGGACCGGTCGTGCGCGCGATGGCCTCGGCCAGAGCCGCCCGATCGCGGACGCCCAGAAGCGTGCGTTCCCCGTAGAGGAGGGCGTGCGTGGCAGCGTCTCCCGCACCGATCCGGGCCAGCGAGAGCGCCACGCGCACGCGGGCCGATCGCAGCGTGGGGGCCTCCCACCAGGAGGGCACCCAACGCCCAGAGAGGAACGCCCGGAGGAACCGGAGGGCCTCGGGATCGGGGCTCTGCCCCGCGGCCTGCGCGGCCTCCAGCGCGTAGGCGGTCGCCACGGCGGCGGGGCCGCCCCACCCGTCGGGCCAGAGCGTGTAGCCCCCGGAGGGGTGGCGGTACCCGGGGAGCCGGCCCAGCTCGGCGGTGATCCGGGCGTCCAGGTCCGACCGGTCCAGTGCCAGGCCCGCGCGGGGCGCGATCTCCCGCAGCCGTACCGCCGCGAGGAGGCGGCTGGACACCTGCTCCAGGCAGGACCAGGGGTAGGACAGGATCCAGTCGGCTGCCTGCTCGATGCCCACCAGCACCGTGGGGGCCACCTCCACGTCGAGCCCCCCCACGCCCGGCGAGGCGTCGGCGGGCGGGACGATCCGCTCCGTGGCCGTTCCCAGCGTGCTGCCGGCGGTGGCCACCACCTCCACGGGCGCCGGACGCACCACGGGCAGGGTCACGCGGACGGCGTCGCGGTCCGAACCGGCGGTGACGGTGAACGTGAGGCGCGCGAGGCCCGCTTCCTTTGCGGACAGGTCGAAGGGCACCTCCTGGGCGGCGTTCGAAAGGACCCGGACGGTGCGTTGGCCTGGAGCCAGGACCAGGCCCTCGGCCTCGGCCTGCACCCGCACCTCGCGGTCAGCGCCGGTGTGGTTGTGCACCACCACCCCCGCCAGGGCGCGGTCTCCCACCCGCAGCACGCGCGGCAGGGCGGGCGAGGCCACGAGCGGACGGGTCACCTGGATCTCCCGGTCCCCCGATCCGAAGGCGCCGGTGCCGGCGTCCGCCACGGCCATGAGGCGAAACGTGGTCAGATCGTCCGGAAGCGTGAACGTGGCCGTGACCGTGCCCTGGGTGGACGTGACGAGCGAAGGCAGCCAGATCGGGGTGGTCTCGAACCGCGAGCGCAAGCCCGGGAGGCCCCCGCCTCCGCCCACGGGCGCGCCCTTGGCCAGGTACTGCTGCCGGTCGAGCACGGACGTCCGGCTGTCGGCGGTGACCACCTTCAAAGGACGCAGAACGTAGTAGGCGGAGAACGGATCGGGCGTGGCGTACCCGGTGAGCGAGAGGACGCCGTGATCCACGGCCCAGAGCACCACGTGGGCCCGGGGGGAGGGCACCCCGCCCTGGGTCACGGTGACCGTGGCCCGTACCTCCTGGCCGGGCTGGTAGGAGGCCGCGTCGGTGGACAGGGCCACCTCGAGCTTCCGGCCGGCGGGGTCCACGTCGAGAGGCAGATAGCCCATGTAGAAGGCAGGCAGGGGGCTGTCTGGCCCGGTGGTGGGGGGGGCTCCCTCCACCGCGACCACCGAGAGGTACACGTTGGGGACCTCGTCCTCACCGATGGGGATCTCCAGGGTGTCGGCCGTGGTCTCGAGCTGGACGGTCCGGCGCGAGAGCACGCCTTCCCGCTCGACCGTGACCAGGGCCCTCAAGCCCGGCCGGGGTGCCCGGACCAGCACCCGGGCGGTCTCGCCGGGACGGTAGGTCTTGCGGTCGGGCACGAGCCCGAGCGTCCGAGAGTCGTCCCGAGCCCAGGTCGCGTCCTCGCCGGCCACGAACAGGCCGGTCTCGGTGCGGGTCCGCCGGCCCTCGCTGTCCTGCAGTTCGGCCCGGACCACGTACCAGCCTGCCGCGTCGGGGGTGAAGGAGAAGCGCCGGGCGGCGTGGCCCGAGGTCACAGAGTCGTGGACGACCGGCTCGTCGTTGGGTGTGGACACCCACGTCCAGCGGCCGTCCATGCCCTTCTGGCGGATGACGTCCCAGGTCCGGCGAACCACGGCCAGCGACACGGGCAGACCCGCGAGCGCCTGGCCCGAAGGCGCCACGGCAGCCACGTCCACGCCCACCGCGTCGCCCGCCTGACCCACGCCCCGGTCGAGGCGGAGGCCCGCGTAGGCGTCGGCCGGGTGGACGTGGATCTCCGCCCGGTTGGCGATCTCCTGGCGGGCTGCGTCGGTGACGCGGACCTCCACGGTGTAGGTGCGCGTCCGCGGTTCCTCGGTGACCGGGATCTCGATCGCCACGGGCATGCGGCCGTCGGGTGCCAGGGTGCCTCGGCCCGTCGCCACGGTCTCCTGCGACGGGAAGTCGCCGTCCTCCCCCGTGAGGGGCTCCACCGGGTCGAACGCCCAGCCGTCCCAGCCCTGGATCGACGGGGTCGACGCCTGGGCGGTGACCGCCCAGGTGGCCTCGGCGCCGGTCATGGGGGCCCCGAACAGGTACCGTCCCTCGCCCGTGGCCTCGAGACGTCCGCCGGCCACGAGGTCCGCCGGAGCGGACACGTCCACGCGAAACGTGGGAGGACGGTAGGCGAGGATGGGGATCTCCACGTGGGCCTCGCTCTCGACGCCGTCGGCCGCGAGGTCGAGGGCGCACCACGTGGAGCCGAGGGCCGCCGTGGACGGGAGGGTCACGTCGAAGGCCAGGGCGCCGTGCTCGTCCCCGGTGGCCTTTCCCTCGGCGATCGGGCTGTCCGAGGCGTCCTTGCAGGTCCAGGAGGCATCGAGGACCTTGGGCAAGAAGAAGCCCTTCTCGCCCGTGATCCGCGCAGTGAGCGCGACGTGGGCGGTCTCGCCGCGCCGGTAGACGCCCCGATCGGTATAGGCGTGGTGGAGCAGGTCGTACGGATGACCGGGATCGCTGGGCCAGACGTCCCACGCCCAGGTGGAGACCCGGTTGGGGCTCTCGGTGGAGGTGAGGACCTGGTCGCTGTCCAGCCTGGCCACGATCCACAGCGGATCGGACCAGGGCCGCCAGCCCTTGGGGACCTTGCCCGCGGCGAAGGCGAGGCCGCTGTTGTCCGTGGTGCCGGCCCACTCGAGCCGGCCGTCGCGCCACACCTCCACGGTCGCCCCCCAGACCGGATGGCCGTCGGACAGGCGCGTGACCCACACCAGGAGACCGTCCGGACCGGCCTTCACGGTGGCCCCGAGGTCCGTGACCTGCAGGAGCGTCCGGTGCACCTGGAGCCGTTTCCTCCAGGTGTCCACGAGGTCGGACGACCAGGCCTCCACCAGCACCAGGCCCCGGCCGCCCGTGAGGGCGGTCTCCAGGTCCACCTGCTGGACGTGAACCCGGTCGTCCACCGCGAGGCCGTCCGCGAGGGAACGCGGTGGGGTGGTGGTCAGGTGCAGGACGCCCTGGGAGCCCCAGGTCGCCCGGAACGACCCGTCCGACAGGTTGGACAGGACCCAGGAGGCCGGGACCGGCTCCAGCGCGACCTGGAGGTCCGTGAGGTTCCGGGTGCGCAGCGGCAGCACGTGGGGCTCCCCGGCGGGGAAGATCTGGGGGCCCAGTGGCATGTCCAGCATGGCCTCGAAATGCCCGGTGGTGAAGGTCCAGGACAGGCCCTCCGCGTAGCTCTGGCCGTGCACGTCGCTGGCGCCGGGATCCACCGTGACCGTGTAGGGCGTCATGGGGTCGAGGCGGAGGCCGTGGGACCAGTGCCGCGTGGCGTACCCCTCGGCCGGTGCCCAGGGGTCGGGGGGCGCGGGGGACAGGTGAATGCGCCCGTTGAAGGCGTCTACCTCGGTTTCCGTGGCGAAGTGGAGGCCGAGGATCGCATATGGATCCACGGCGGGACCCTGCGGCTCGAAGGCCGTGATCGCCGCCGGAGGAATCGTTCGGAAGGAGGTCCGAACGTCGGCTTCGGTCCCTCGAGTGCCCTCGCGGGCCGGGGTGCCCGCCGGTACGGTCAGCTCGTAGCCCCGATCCCGCTCGAGGGCTGCGGAGAGGTGGACCGCCCGTGTCCGGTCGGGCGGCAGCCTCCAGTCGTCGTCGTCCTCGGGGGGAGTGATGCCGGTCAGCGGGAGGCGGCGACCGCCGGCCTCCTCCAGCACGGACGCCCGGGCGACGGCTGCGGGGTCCACCGGCTGGTCGAAGACCACCAGGATGGGCGCGCCCGGCGCCAGCACCGAGGAGCCCTCGGCCGGCCAGACCTCCTCCACCGAGGGGGTCCGGGTGCGGAACGCAAAGGTCACGTCGGAGCCGAGCAAGGTGCCGTCGAGCGCCGTCGCGCCGCCAGGCACGGTGCAGGTGAAGTCCGAGGCCCGGGGGAACCGCCGACCCTCGGGGATCCACACGGCGGTGGAGGTCCCGGCCCAGCGGGCCTTGCCCAAGAGGCCCGGCCCGCACGACAGCGGGACCGTGACCAAAGGATCGTCGAGGCCCGCGAGCGGCACCATCGGGCGGTCGAACACCACGGTGGCCTGGCGGGGGTCCTCCACGTCGCCCTGGGGCCCGGCCAGCAGGATCCCCACCCCGGGGCCAGCGGGGCCATCCAGCGGGAGGAGCTCTCCGGGCTGCACCGGTCCGATCTCCGGGGCGTCCTCCACGCGGGCCAGGGAGAGGACGGTACCGGGCAGGGTGGGGAGATCCTCGGTGGCGCCCCGGGTGAGGAACAGGACGAGCGCGGCTGCGACGCCGAGCAGGGCGACGCCAGCCAGGACCAGGAGGGAGAGCGTGCGTGGTTTCATGGATCCGGCCTATCCCGGGGCAAGAACGTGGGTGGGAATCGGAGCCGCGCCGGGCACGGACGTCGCATGCGCCTCGAGCTGGACGGATTGTCCGCGGCGTGACAGGTTGTCCGCATGGCCGACATCGTGCTCGTGGTCGATGACGAGCCCTCCAACCGCCAGGTCCTGCTCAGGATCCTGGAGAGGGAGGGGCACCGGGTGGAAGAGACCTCCTCCGGACGGGAGGCTCTGGACCGCATCCGGCAGGGGGGTGTCGCGCTCTGCCTGTCGGACCTGCGCATGCCCGGGATGGACGGCCTGGAACTGCTCCGCGCCGCTCGCGCGCTCGATCCGGAGGTGGAGTTCATCGTGATGACCGCCTACGGAACGGTGGAGTCGGCGGTGGATGCCATGAAGGAGGGCGCCTACGACTTCATCACCAAGCCGCTGCGCAGGGTGGAGCTGGTCACCACGGTCCGCAAGGCGCTCGAGAAGCAGCGCCTCGCGCGCGAGAACCGGTCGCTGCGCGCCCGGCTGGAGGACGAGGATGCGGTCGTGGGGCACAGCACGGCCATGCGGCGGGTGCTCGAGGAGATCGAGCAGGTGGCGCCCTCGGAGGCCGCCGTGCTCCTCGAGGGCGAGAGCGGCACGGGCAAGGGTCTCCTGGCGCGTCGCATCCACGCCCTGTCCGTGCGGTCGGGACGCCGCATGATCACCGTGAACTGCGCCGCCATCCCCGAGACCCTGCTCGAGAGCGAGCTCTTCGGGTATGAACCCGGGGCCTTCACCGGAGCGCGGGGCCGCAAGGAGGGCCGCTTCGATCTCGCCTCGGGCGGCACGCTCTTCCTGGACGAGGTCACCGAGATGCCCGCGGCCGTGCAGGTCAAGCTCCTGCGGGTCCTGCAGGACGGCGAGTACGAGCGCGTGGGCGGTACCCGGACCCTCCGAACCGATTGCCGCATCCTGTCGGCCACCAACCGCGACCTGGACCGGGCGGTGGCCGAGGGTCGGTTCCGGGAGGACCTGTTCTGGCGCCTCGACGTCATCCGCGTCCGGGTTCCCCCCTTGCGCGAGCGGGCCGAGGACGTCCCCCTTCTCGTCCAGCACATGCTCGCCGGGTCCATCCGGAAGAACCGCAAGCCCCTGGAGGGCATCTCGCCCGAGGCGCTCGACGCCCTCGCGTCCTACCACTGGCCCGGCAACGTGCGGGAACTCGAGAACGTGGTGGAGCGCGCGGTGGTGCTGGCTCGGGGAAGGGTGGTGGAGGTCCACGACCTGCCCGAGGGCGTTCGACAGGGTCGCGGCGCAGCGCAGGTGGTGGCCTTCCGCGTGGGCACCCCGCTCAAGACGGTGGAGCGGAGGCTCATCGAGGAGACCCTCAGGTTCGCGGGCGGCGATCGGGCCCTCGCCGCCAGCCTGCTCGGCATCACGTCGCGCACGATCTACCGCCGGGAGGCCGAGTGGCGCGGCGAGGGCCCGGAGGAAGATCCGACGACCCCGCCCGGCCCCCCTCCCAAGAAGGCGACCGGCGAGGCGTGAACGCCGTCAAGCCCTCGCGGCGGGCAGGACGAGCGCCACCCGGCAGCCCGAACCCCGGGTGGTTTCCAGCGTGACCCGGCCGCCGTGATCCTCGATGATCCGGCGGGTGATGGCCAGGCCGAGGCCCGTGCCGTCGGGTCGCGTGGAGAAGAACGGATCGAACGCGCGGCCACGGGTTTTCTCGTCCATGCCCTTGCCGTCGTCTCGGACTGCGATCTCGATGCCGTCCCGGCTGGACGAGAGCGACACCTGGACCCGGTGCGCGCCACTCTCCACGGCGTTGCGCAGCAGGTTGAGCAGGGCGCGGCGCAGCCGGTTGCCGTCCACGGCGGCTTCGGTCGGACCCTCCGGGACCTGCACCTCCAGGGAGACGCCCGACCGAGACAGGAAGGGCTCCTCGAGCCGGCAGACCGATCGCACCAGGTCGCCCAGGTCCTCGGCGTGGGTCGGGGAAACCGGATTCCGGGCCAGGTCGAGGTAGTGCTCGGTCACCTCGGCGAGGCGCCGGATCTCCTGTGAGATGATGGCGAGGATCTCCCGGGCTTCGCTCCGACCCTCCGGATCGAGCGAGGCCATCTCCTCCCCGAGGAGATCGGCGTTGAGCGAGATGGCGTTGAGCGGGTTGCGGACCTCGTGGGTGACCTGCGCCAGCATCTGGCCGATGAGGGCGAGGCGCTCGCTGCGCTCCAGGCGTTCCCGATCCTCCAGCGCGCGGGTCACGTCCTCTCCCACCACGAGGCGTCCGCTCGCGCCGAACGGCACCACCTCCATGTCGAACCGGCGGTCTCCCAAGGGCAGCGCGGCGTGCCGACCCGCTGACAGGGGCTCCAGCGGCGCCGGGAGCCTCTCCATCTCGCGCACGCCCCACAGGCGCGCCGCAGCGGGGTTGGCCATGGTCACCACGCCGGACTCGACCACGGCGATGCCGAGCTGGATGGCGTCGAGGACGCTCCGCAGGTAGCCCGAGAGGCGACGCAGTTCGTCGGCCCGCTCAAAGAGGCTCCGGTCCCGCTCCTCCAGCGAGCCGGCCATGGCGTTGAACTCCCTGGCCAGCACGCCGATCTCGTCGCGGGTCTCCACCTCGATGCGCCCCGAGTAGTCTCCCGCCGCCACCCGCTGTACGCCCGCCGTGAGGCGACCGATGGGGCGGAGCGTGAGCAAGGTCAGGCCCAGGAGCACGATCCCGGACACCAGGGCCAGGGCGGCCAACCCCCCTCCCACCGTGGTGGCCCGGGCCTGGATGCGGCCCACCCGCTCGTTCGCACGGCGGATGCGCGTGTCCAGCGTGGCGTTGAGCTGCTTGACCACCGCCTGCATCTCCTTCTGGCGACGCAGCATCTCAGCCTGGATCGCCGCGCCGTCCCCCTCGGGATCGGTGGAGGCACGGGCCACCCAGGCCTGGCTGGCCTGCTCGTAGGCCACCGCCAGGGCGCCGAGCCGATCCAGGTGCTCGAGGACGGTCGCGAGGGCCTCTTGCTCCTCGGGATCCCGTGCGAGCGCCTGGGCCGCCCGGGCCCGGTTCCGCCCCTGCTCGACGGCCGTGCCGATGGCCTGGGCGTGGAACGACGCGTTGCTGCGGATGCCGGGCAACGGGCGGGTGGCCTCGGCCCGCATCCGGGTGGCGTCGAGATCGATGCGACCCTGGTGGCCCTCCACCTGGGCGGCCGTGCGGGCGAGGGGAAGGTAGCCCTCGTTCACGAGGCGGATGCGGTCGCCCAGGGCCCGCAGCTCCAGCGAGCTGTAGGCCAGGGCGCCGAGGAAGAGGACGACGGTGAGGGCGAAGGCGGAGAGGATCCGCGTCCGCAGGGAGAACCGCATCGTGGCGCCCGCCGGTGGGCCGCGTCAGGCGGCTCGACCGGGCTGGATCCCGTAACGCGGGGTCCGATCCGAGGGCGGCCCGGCGCACGAGGACTTCCAGCGGAGAGTCCCGGCCGGTTGACCCGCCGGAAACGCTCGGTTAGCAAGGCGGGTACGCCCCGATGTCGGTGTCCGCGCCGAAACGTCGCGATCCTGCGCGAAGGCGGCCCCAGACCGGTTCTCACCTCGTCCCTGGAGGAATCATGCGCTCCTGGCTGCCCCTCATCCTGTCCGTCGGTCTCCTGTGCACGGCCTGCGGTCCGTCCGCCGACAAGCCCACCAGCCCCGGTGGAACCACCGAGGACATCGGCGAGGTCCTCGCCACCGTGGGCGACATGCCCATCGGTGAGCGCGAGTTCGAGAAGGCTGCAGCCCGAGCCGTTCCCAAGGACGGCGACGCCCTCTCCCTCGACGAGCGCAAGGAGGTCCTCGATCGGCTCATCGCGGACAAGATCCTCTACGA
>JAFGLY010000013.1 GCA_016927815.1 Deltaproteobacteria bacterium
CCGGGACGCCTGCCCGGCGGCCAGGTGCGCCGTTCCCCCTGCTCCGCGCGGCCCGTCGAGGAGGCGGGACGGAGGGGCAGGGCGTAGCGGCGCGCCCCCCTGTAGGGTCCGGAAAAGATGGCGGGGGCGATCCGGAAAGTCTGGCGGGATCTGACCCCCGGGCGAGCACTCGAGTCTCCGCGACCTGAGGGTCATCCCCCCGAAAGACCCGTCTGGTGATCGACCCCATGACACGCCCGAAGGTACACATGCTGCCGAGAGCAGGGCTCCCACACCCGGACATCACGGCCCGGGAGCCGGGTCGTGCTTCTGGCTGGACGCTCCAGCCTGTCCGGCGCGGGGCTCACTTCGTTCGACGTTGAAGGACCTGGCCGGGGATCTCGGGCACGACGTCAAGGAAGGTGGCGACGGATATGCTCCATCACGGCTCGGTTCACACCCGCCGATGCGGCGTGACCCGGCCAGCCGGCCACCGCCGCGGCGACCTCGTCGATGATGGCCTGGGCCCCTCTCCTCGCGATCCCGACCTGATCGGCCGTGCGCAACAGGTCGACCCGCCCCGGCCGCCCCTCTCCCGCGACCGCCATGCTGTGCTCTCCGCCCGGCCCCTCGGTGAAGGTGAGATCGTAGGCGGGGGCCAGCGTCCAGCGGCCCTCGCGGTCCATGCGCAGGCTCACCTGCCTCGTGTGGGCGTCGCGGTTGTGGGCCAGGACGTTGAACACCATGCGGCGGAACATCTGCTCGAGCTGCTGCCAGTCGCCGATGAGCCGGTGAACGGCGGCGAGCGCGCCGACGTCATCGAGGGAGGGCAGGCGGTGATCCGCGTGCAGCAGACCGCAGAGCGTGTGGACGTGCCAGCGGCGTCCGTGGACGAGGTCGAACCGCTCGACGGCGAAGAATCCACCGGTCCGTGCGCCGGGCAGCAACCAGGCCTCGGGGACCTCGATCCCCGCGGCGCGGGCCATGGCGTGGTACGCGAACTCGATGGGGCCCGCGTCCTCTTCGTCCCCGACGCCGCGGAACTTCACGAGGACCGCGCGGAGACCGGGCTCGGCCGGCGTCGAGACGACGCAGCCTTCCTCGGGGCGAAGGGAGACGAGCACCTTGGGCTGCGCGCCATGGGGCGAACCACCGAGCCGGAGAAGTTCCGGGAGGACATCGACGGCCGCAGCGGAGAGGACCTCGCGGCTCTCCTGCGCCAGCCTGTCCAGGTCGAGGATGCGGGGCGGCTCCCCCCCGTCGGGCAGGCTGTCGTCGAACACTCCGAACAGGCCCGAGAATGGCTCCAGCGGAGCGGACACGAGCCCTCGCTGGACCGGGAGCCGGAAGGGCGAGAGGGGGGGAGCGCCGCCGCGAGGAAGGCCTCGTCAAACTCGAGCCAGGCCCGCCGATCCCTCCATGCGAGTCGTTCGACCCTCTGCTCGTCCTGCGCGTCCCACCGCAGGCGGGCCTCGAGCGCCTGGTGCGGAGCGAGCCTCATGAACGCCGACCCCGCTTGCGGGGAGTCGGGGCGAGCAACTCGTCCAGGTTCGCCGGCTGATCCGGGAACAGCGCGGCCAAGCCCTGGATCGCATCCAGGGCCACGGCGAGGCGCACAAGGGAGAGGAAGGCGATCTCACCGCTCCGCTCGAAGCGACGCAGGCTGGACAGGCTCATCCCTGAACGCTGGGCCAGTTCCTGCTGGGTCCATGCGCGCCTGAGGCGCGCGGCTCGAGCGCGACCAGCGACGTGCCGCGCGATGTGGGGCGGCGTCATGAACTCAAGTGCGGTTACTATCTATATATTGACACTTCCGGTAAGAAGCGCAAGCCGCCATCGCACGGACACCGACTGGGCTGCGACGCCGGCGGAACACGTGCTGGGCGTGGACGCCCCCTCCGGGGAGGCGACGGTGGAGGGCCACCGGGCAGAGTCCCCAACCCCGTGCACCTCTGCATCCTCACGAGCGCCGCGGACTGTTCGCTGGACGGCGTAGGATCTCCAGGGCAGCCCGCGTGAGCCTGGAGCGGCCGACGCCGCGGCCCCCCGAAACGCGAAACGCCCCCTCGAAAGAGGAGGCGTCCCGGTTCTGGGTACAGGGTGGAGCAGAAGGGATTCGAACCCTCGACCCCAGCATTGCGAACGCTGTGCTCTCCCGGCTGAGCTACTGCCCCGAAGCCGCCCCACGGTAGCCCGGGCTGCTCTAGGCGTCAAACGGGCCGGTCAGCCACCCTCGGCCCGCGCCTTGAACCGGGCCAGCGTGGCCGGCAGGCTCTCGCCGACCAGGGAGTTGACGATGGCGCGCGGGATGAACACGTCCATGACGAGGTCGATGGCGTAGGTGGCCCGGGTCCGCGCACCGCCATCCATGGGCTCGAGCTCCCAGGAGCCGTCGTTGGAGCGGAAGATCCCAGCAACGAGGCTCCACTGGAGGAGCCGGTCCTCGTCGCGGGAGAGGCGCAGGGTGTACTCCATCCGCCGGATGAGCCTGAGCACGAACCGGACCTCCCAGGACTCCGGGGTCGCGGACACCACCTCGGCCTCCTCGATCTCCGGAAGGAACCGAGGGTACGCGGGGAAATCCGTGATGACCTCCATGACCCGCGCCGGGGGAGCATCGATCTCCACCCTGCAACGTGCGCTCGGCATGGTCTCCTCCACGTCTGGGCAGGAGGCCTCCCTATTTCCCCATGGCAATGCCGGCGAGGGGGCCAGGGACCCCGACCGTCAGCCCTCCTCGCCCCCTCCGCTCCGGTTGGGCCGCCGGCGACGTCGTCCGCGGCGTCCGCTGGATCCCTCTCCCCCCGTCTGGCCAGCGGTGGCGAGGGACCTTCCGGGAAACCACCTCTGCCAGGCCTGGTCGAGCGATCGTCGCAGCGGCTCGTGCTCGGGAGACTGCAGCAGGGGCCGCTGAGAGAGGAGCGCGAACGCCTCGGCCCGAGACCGCACGAGCAACTCGCGATGCTCCAGACCGTCCACCCAGCGAAAGGCCGGGGCCTCGGCCGCGCGCTCCCCCAGGAGCCCTTCGGTCCCCCGCTGGGTGAGATCCAGCTCGGCGATGCGGAAGCCGTCCCGCTCCTTGAGCACGAGGTCCACACTCGCGACGCCCACCGGATCCGGAGCGGGTCCCAGGACGAACAGGCAACGCCCCGGCCGGACGCCGTGCGCTACGTGGGCCCGGAGCCGGTGCAGGCGGACGAGGTCGAACCGATCCGCCTGCTCCACCACCATGGCGGTCGCGGACGGAACCGGAGGCCCGTCCTCGATCACCGTCGTGGTCATCAGCACGTCCACGCGGCGGTGGGAGAAGTCGTCGTAGGCCCGCTGGCGCTCCTCCCGGTTCATGAGGCCCGAGAAGATGCCGATGCGGGCACCCGGAAAGGCCTCGTTGCGCAGGGCGTCGGCGAACCGGGCCAGATCGCTGCGGGTGAGCGGCTCCTGCCCGCGCACGAGGGGAAGCACCACGTACGCCTGGCGCCCCGCCTCCACCTCCTCACGGGCCAGCGCGTAGGCAGACAGGCGCTTCTCGGGCGGGAAGACCTGGAGATCCTGGTTGGCTGGGAGCGTACCCGGCACCAGCGAGATGTCCATGCCTCCGAACACGGTGAGGGCGAGGCTCGTGGGGAGGGGGGCGTCGCTGACGACGAGGAGGTCGGGCCGATGCCCTTGCAGGGGCAGGTCCTGGAGGGAGACGGTGCCGTAGGTTCCGTGCTCCTCCACGACCACCAGACCCAGGCGCCGGCAGGCGGGCCAGGACCGGGCCAGGGCTCGGGTGCCGAACACCACGTGGATCTCGCCCCTCCGGATGGCGTCCGCCTGCCCGGCGTCGGGCTTCTCGGCCACCAGCGCGGGCACGAGGCCCACGGCTCTAAGGAGGGGCTCGGCGAAGAGGAAGCGATGCTCCGCGGCCAGGATGTCCGGCGCCAGGAAGAACACCTGGGACCGCGCCTCGGCGACGACCACGGCAGCCAGGAGCGTGAGGAGCCCCTTCCCCGTGCCGACCTCCCCCTGCAGGAGGCGGTTCATGGGTCGAGGCGACCCCAGGTCCCGCCGGATCTCGGAGAAGGCCACCTCCTGGGCGTCGGTCAGGCTGCGGCCCCGTTCGAGGAGGATCTGGCTCACGAGGCGGTGGCTCACCGGGTGGGCGATGCCCCGTTCCTGCGGGGCCCGCCGCCGCAGCATCCCCACGCCGAGCTGGTAGAGCAGCAACTCGTCGAATGCCAGGCGTTCCCGACCCCTTCGGTAGCCGTGGCCCGGGAAGTGCAAGCGCTCGATGGCCTCGTTCAGTTCGAGGAGCTTGAGGTTGCGGCGGAGCTCCTCGGGCACCGGGTCGAGGATCCGGTCCCGGAAGCGGTCGAGGGCGAGCCGTTGGAGGCGTCGCGTTTCCGGATCGGGCACGCCGGGAATGCCGTAGACCGCCTGTCTCCCCTGGCCGCGGCTGTCCACCGAGACGACCTCGCCCTCCAGGAGGACGGCCCGCTCTCCGTCCCGCTCGGGCGATCCCAGGACGGCTACCTTCGCCCCCGGGTGGAAGCGCTGCCGGAAGGACTCGTCCACGCGCCCGGCCCATCGGCAGGTGACGTCGGCTTCTCCGTCCGTGAGGACGACCTCGAAGATCGACCCCTCGGGTCTGAGGCGCGTGCGGCGCCGACGGACCGTGCCGCGCACGACCACGGGCGTGCCCTCCTCCAGGGGTTCGGACGGGACGATGGCCCGCGGCAACAGGTCGAGACGCACCGGCGGGTGGAGAAGGAGGTCCGCCACGGTCTCGAGGCCGGCCTCGGCCAGCGCCGCGGCCGTGGAGGCAGACGCGTCCAGGGCGCTGGACAGGTCCTGACCGGTGCCCATGGGATCTCCCAGGAGGAGCGGTCGGCGGGGCTCGGGGGGCGGAAGGCGCTCCTCCTCGACCTCGGGTCGCCGCGCCGCCGCGAGGAGTGCTTGGAACTCGGCCTCCAACTCCTCCGGCGTGGGCTCGGGAGGCGAAGCCGGAGGGAGATCCTCCGGGGGCGGGCCGGCCCCCGCCGGTGGAGGGGGACGCGCCGGTTTCGGCGGAGGCGGCACGAGACGGGCCAGCGGTTCCAGAGGCTCAGGCTCCCCGATGGGGCCGATCCGCACGCCGAGAGACTCCAGGTCCGCGGCAGCGTCGGCGAACAGCGCGCTGCGGGAGCCGAGGTCCAGGGTGTCGCTCCATCCGGCGAGGGTGGTGCGCAGACGGGCGAGGATCGCCTTCTCCTCGTCCTCTTCGAGGCCGTGTTCCACGCGGTCGATCCAGGGCAGGCACGTGGCGTCGAGGCAGCGGATCGCTCGGGCCGCTCGCTCGTTCTTGCAGGCGTAGGTGACCGTGCGGCGCACCACGTCCAGGGCCCGAGCAGCCACAATCCGCCCGTTGTCCGAAGTCTCGGTGGTCCCGCCCATGGCCGCCCCTACACGTACTCGACCCGGACGATCTCGAACGAGCGCTCACCCCGAGGGGTGTAGACCTTCACTTCCTCGCCCTCCGAGCGCCCGAGGAGGGCCTGCCCGATGGGGGACGTGGGCGAGATCAGACCCGCGCGGGCGTCCGTCTCCTCCTGGCCGACGATGCGGACCCTGCTCTCCTCCTCGGTGGCGAGGTCCAGCAGGGTCACGGTGGATCCGAACACGACCCGATCGCTCCGGGGCAGCCGGGTCACGTCGATGACCTCGGCCTTGGCCAGGCGGGCCTCCAGTTCCCGGATCCGACCCTCGAGATGGGCCTGGCGTTCCTTGGCCGCTTCGAACTCCGCGTTCTCGCTGATGTCTCCGTGAGCCCTCGCCTCCTCGATGGCCTGGACCACCTCCGGACGGAGGACCTCGCGGGCGTGCTTGAGTTCGTCCCGCGCGATTCGGTAGCCCTCGGGAGTCATGGGGATGCGCTGCATGGTGGAACGCCTCGGCACGGCGAAGGCCGTGGAGTGCGGGACGACCTGGGGTTGGACGACCCGCTCCCCTCGGCCGGGGACGCCACGCCCCGCCGGCAAGGGCGGGGCGGTACGGAACCGTAACGAGGTCCCCGCCTCGCGGCAGGCCTCACCCGCGATCTTCCCCTGGCCGCCCGGACGACCCGCGCCGGATCGGCCGACCGATCCCGTGGTACTCGAGCCCGGCCGCGGCCACCTCTTCGGGCTCCCAGATGTTCCGGCCGTCGAAGACCACCGGGTGCCCGAGCCGACGCGCCAGTTCGACGAAATCCGGACTGCGGAACTCGTTCCACTCGGTCACGAGCAGCAGCGCGTCGGCCCCGTCCGCAGCCTCCATCGGCGAGGGGGCGTAGGCGATCCGGTCTCCGATCCGACGCCGGGCCTCCTCCATGGCCTCGGGGTCGAAGGCCACCAGGCGCGCCCCCGCCTCGATCAGGCGGTGGATGACGGCGAGGGACGGCGCCTCCCGCATGTCGTCGGTACGCGGCTTGAAGGCAAGGCCCCACAGGGCGAACGTCCGACCCGCGAGGTCCGGGCCGAACCGTTGCATCACCTTGTCGGCCAGGAGGTGCTTCTGGTCCTCGTTCACCTCCTCCACCGCATCCACGACCCGGAGTTGCTGGCCGTGGCGGCGGGCGAGGTGCTGCAGCTCGCGCACATCCTTGGGGAAGCACGACCCCCCGTACCCGGCGCCCGGAAAGAAGAAGCGCATGCCGATCCGGCTGTCGGATCCCGCTCCCCTGCGGACCATCTCGATGTCGGCGCCCACCCGCTCGCACAGCCGCGCGAGGTCGTTGATGAACGAGATCCGCGTCGCGAGGAAGGCGTTGGAGGCGTACTTGGTCATCTCGGCCGAGCGGTTGTCCATGAAGAGGATCGGGTGCCCGGTGCGCACCACCGGCCCGTAGATCCGCTCCATGAGGCGCCGGGACCCTTCGCTCCGGCAACCCACGACGATGCGGTCGGGGTTGCGGAAGTCCTCGAGGGCCGCCCCTTCCTTCAGGAACTCGGGGTTGTTCACCACCTCGTGCGGCAGCGCACAGGACGCGGCCAGGACCTCGAGGACCCGGTCCGACGTCCCCACGGGCACCGTGGACTTGATGACGAGCGTGAGGGGCGAACGCGCGTGTCCGGCCACGATGCGCGTGACCTCGAGGACACCGGAGATGTCGGCGGACCCGTCTGGCATCGAGGGTGTGCCGACCGCGATGAACACGACCTCCGCCGCCTCGATGGCCTGGACGCCGTCCAGGGTGAAGGCCAGCCGGCCCTCGCGCACGTTTCGGGCCACCACGTCCGCCAGGCCGGGCTCGTAGATGGGAATCCGGCCCTCCTGCAAGGCCTCGATCTTGGCGCGGTCGCTGTCCACGCAGACGACGTGGTGCCCCATGTCCGCGAGGCACGCGCCGACCACGAGTCCGACGTAGCCGGTGCCGAAGACGCTGATATGCATGCTGTCACCCGCATCGCTCGGCGTCCGGGCCCTTGCGGGGCTCGCGCGAGGCGCCGCAAGGTAGCCGCGGGTCGCGGTACGTGTCAATCGTCGGGGTTGACGGCGTGTCCACCCCGGTTAGACGCGCCGGGTCCGCTCGCCGGACCCAAGACGCCCCGATCCGCCACGCCGCTCTTCCCGCGGTGCCGGACGGGGATGCTTTCCACCCAGGAGCCCACGCCGTTGGCCACGCACAAAGATGCCATGAAGCGCGCTCGCCAGTCCGAGGAGCAGCGCATCCGAAACCGCGCCTACCGCACGCGCATGCGCAACCAGGTCAAGAAGATCCGCGACGCCATCGCCGCGCAGGATCTCGCGACCGCCGAGGCGCTTCTTCCCCAAACCGTCTCCATCCTGCAGCGGATCGCCTCCAAGGGCGTGATCCATCCCAGGAACGCGGCTCGCCGCATCCGTCGCATCGCACAGGCCGTGCAGGCCCTCAAGAAGCAGGCCTGATCGTCCGTCCCTCAAGGACGCGGGCCGGGTCCGCCCGACCGGGTGCAGAGGCCGAGCACCAGGCGTTCGAGCACGTGCCGGTCCCCGGCCCGGTGCCCGTGCATGTCCCGGTTCGCGCGGGCCAGCCGTTCGAAGATCCGATCGGCCCGGAGCGGATGGGCGTCGAGCGATCGCCGGGCCGCCTCCATCTTGTCACGCGGCATGCGGATCCCCTCCTCCCAGGGCTTGCCCCCGCGGCGGAGGCACGCCTGGAGCGCGAGCAGCGTCCGGACCTGCCACGCGATGACCGGCAGCACCTTCTCCGGGGGCTGCCCCTCCTCCATCAGCCGGTGGAGGATGCCCAGGGCCCGGCCGGCGTTCTGCCGCACGATGGCATCGGTGAGGTCCCAGGTCACGGCCTCGCCGAGCAGCGAGCAGACCTCCTCCACGTGAGCCGCGGTGATCCTTCCGGTGCCTCTCATCCAGGCCAGCAGCTTGTCCACCTCGACGGCGAGGTGCCCGAGGTCCCGTCCCACCAGCGTCACCAGGAGTTCGGCCTCGTGGCGGCCGATGCCGCACCCTCCCGCCTGGACGCGTTCCTCCACGAAACCCACGGGATCCTGGTCCTTGGGGTCGTACCGCTCCACCCGGCCCACCCGTTCCGCGTCCGCCTTCAAGCGCCTGCCCCGCTGTCCCGTGGCGTCGGGCACGGACTGCCCGTGCAGGAGGAGCACGGTGCTGGGGCACGCGGCGGCCAGGTACTGGCTCAGAGCGTCCAGCGCGGCCGGGCCGGCCTTCTCGATCTCACGGACCGCCACCGCGCGGCGGGGGCCCAACATGGGCGGGGTTCGTGCCACCGAGAGCAGGGGTTCGATGGGATCCGAGGCCGAGCCCTCGGTGAGGTTGAACGCCGCCGGCCCCCCCTCCAGGGCGCGGGCGAGCACTCGGGCCACGCGCTCGCGCACGCGTAGCGCCTCACCGCCCGTCACGAGGTACACGGGCACCAGCAGGTCATCCACCGGTGCAGGACGATGCGCGGCGGGCGTCACGGTGCCTCCTGGAGGAGGAGGACCTCGACGGCCTCCTCGGCGAGGTCCCCCGCGAGGGCGACAAAGGCAGCCGCGCGGGCTGGGGGCAGGCCCGCGGACGATCCGGGGTCCGGGGCCGGGACCAGGAGGGCGCGGGCGAGTACCAGCTCCCTCGGGTGTGCGCCGATCCTCTCGAAGCGGACCCGGAGCGTGGCCGTCCAGGCACCCACCGCGCCGATGCCTCCAGCAGCGGGGACGAACGATGCTTCCTCCACCCGAGCCTTCAGTACCTCCGGGCCCACGGCCCCGCGCCGTCGGATGGCCGTGCCCAGGGACTGCCGGAGCGCGTCGGCCACACCCGGTTCCGCGACCGGCGCCGTCACCTCTCCCACGAGGAGGCCGGGACCGTGGGGCGGGGTGCCCGCGTGCCAGGCACAGCCGTACGCCACGGACGCGACGGCCAGGGCCAGGACCCTCGCCGCTGCCGCCGGACCCGAGGGATGTGGCGCGGACATGCCCAGGGTGGTTCCGAAGGAGGATACGTTTCCCACTGGAGGTAACATGGGCCCGACCCTTCCTGCCGTCCTGCTCCCGGCGCTGATCCCCCTGTCTTCCGCCTCGTCCTGGAACCCACCCACGTACGACTTCGCCGCGGGCCCCGCGCGGCTGGAGGCCGTGGACCTCGATGAGGCCACGGCGGAGACCCCCGAGCGCACCCGCGACTACCTCATGGAGGTCAACTTCCGCGGGCGGTGGCTCTCCGTCCCGGACTCGATCCTCGACATCTGGTTCTCCAACGAGGACTCCGACGTGGCGCTGACCAACTGGCCACGGCCCCAGGTCCGCGCCTGGAGCGCCGGCCTGGAGTACGTCATCCGCAACGACAGCGCCAACGGCATCTTCTACTTCGAGTACGTGGGTTCCCTCATCGACGAGGGGTACTGGGACGACATCGACGATCCCCCGGACTACGGCGACGGCCAGTACCTCGTGCCGGATCGGCTCGGCCTCCTGACGCTCGGCGCCGACTACGCCCAGGAGTTCCACGCCACCGAGTGGCTGTCCTTCCTGATCGGAGGCGGCCTCGGCATCCTCAAGGTCACGGGCCAGATGACCCTGTGGCGACCGGGTACGGTGGAGAACCCAGGGGAGAATCTCAACGACCCGTACTGCTCCGAGGGCAGCATCGCGAACCCCCGCAGCCCGGCCTACGAGCGCTACGCAGCCGGCTGCGGCGACGACGGGGCCAAGGCCATCCCTCCGGTGCTCCCCATCGTGGATCTCAACGCCGGCGTCCGGTTCCACATCGGCGACCGTGCCAACCTGCGCATCGAGGGCGGACTCCACGACCTTCTCTACGTGGGCGTGGCCACGGGCGTCGTGTTCTAGCCAGCATCCCCCCTTCCTCCTGCCGCGGCCGCCGATCTGCTCGCCACGGGCGTGCCATTCCCGCGATGCCTGGGTTCCTCACCGTCCTGTCCGTCGGCGCCGCCGTCGTCCCCATCCTGGGGTTCCTGCTCGTCCTGTGGTGGATGGACCGCTACGATCGCGAGCCCGCATGGCTGTTCGCACTCGTCTTCCTGTGGGGCGCCGTGGGTGCGGTGGTGTTCGCCGCGGCGGGCAGCCTGGCTGCGGTCTACCCCCTGCAGGCCGCGCTGGGCGCCCGAATCGCGACGCACACCGCAACCGTGCTCGTGGCTCCCCTCGTCGAGGAGCCCGTCAAGGCTGCCATCCTGTTTCTCCTCCCGCTCTCGCGTCACTTCGACAACACCACCGATGGCTTCGTGTACGGCGGAGCGGCGGGTCTGGGGTTCGGGATGAGCGAGAACCTCGTCTACTTCGTCGGTCTGTCCACGAACGGGGACCCGGTGGGGTGGATGGGCACGGTGCTGGTCCGCACGTTCTACTCCGCCCTCATGCATGCCGCGTCCAGCGGGCTCGTGGGGGCAGCGCTCGGGTTCACGCTCTTCCGGAGCCCTCGAATCCGGATCCTGGCCGTGGCGACGGGCTTTCTACTCGCGATGACCATGCACGGGGTGTGGAACGGGCTGCTGATTGCGGACGAGATCCTGGAGACCCACGGCGCCCTCTTCGAACTCGACCTGCTGGTGTTCCCCCTGGAGTTCTTCGTGGTGCTCGCCATCTTCCAGTTCTGTCTCTGGGACGAGCGGCGCGTGCTCCTGCGAGAACTGACCGAGGAGGCCTCCCTGGGGGTGCTGCCCCATGAGCACGTGGCGCTGCTGGCGTCCTGGATCCGTCGCTCGGGGCGCGGATGGCTTCCTCGGGGCGTCCCGCACGCGGCCTACATTCGATCCGCGACCACGCTCGCCTTCCGCAAGCAGCAGTCCCGCGCCGGCCGCGGACCCGGGGTTGTGGCACGCCAGGCCGACGTGGAGCGCTTGAGGGAGGAGATCCGCCGCCTGCTCTCCCCCGCCGGCTGAGAGGCGACGCCCATCAGGGGTGGGGTGCCTCCCCATCGATGACCCCCTCGTCGGCCACGGACGCCCGGGCGTCGAGGAATACGCTCACGGTGCGTGCCAGGGTGAACCCCTCGTCGTCGTGGCCCAGCAGAACGAAGTTGTTGAACCCGGGCTGCAGGCGTCGCTCCACAGAGAAGGGCATGGCGACGAGGCCGGGGCCCGCCCCGCGGAAGTAGACCTTCTCGAGCTCTCCCTCCCCCCTGCGTCCGCCCAGGTCGCGGGCTTCGGAGCGCCTTTCCCCGTCCGCATCCTTCCAGGCATGGAAGACCATGAGGTCCCGGACCCCCTGGTCGTCCCTCAGGAGGCCGGACAGCACGATGTCTGCGTCGGTCGTGACCAAGTCCGGTTCGCGGGTGAGCTCGATGGCGGGCGGGGTCCGGACGCGGCCGAGATCCGCGAGCGTACTCCGGACGTCCGGATCCACGGGGGCTTCGGGCTCGAAGACGGGCAGGGAGAGGGTCTCCTGCTGCATGGCGTACTCGAAGAAGCCCGTCCGGACGACGGCGCCATAGTCGTAGAGTTCGTTGGCGTCGCCCAGGTGGAACTCGAGGGGTACCCGACCGTCCTCCCCGAGCCCCCGCACCTCGAACGTGAAGCGGCCGGAGACGGTCTCGCCGGGCGCCGCCCCGCCCAACTCCAGGGTTCCGCCCCGGAGGTCGATGTCGCGACCGGCCTTGTTGCGTACCTTGGCGAAGACCATCTCGGAGGGGGCCGGACCCACGTTGGTCACGCCGACCTCGAGGTCGATCACCTCGCCCACCTCGGGGATGCCGTCCCCATCGCCGCGTGCCTGGCCGGATCGGTCATCGAGGAGACGGAAGGACCAGGCGAAGCGGGGCAGGTCCTGCCTCCGGGAGCGGAACACCGCCGGGCTGTCGCCGAGCGGGTGCCCGTCGGCGTCCTTCAGGTGGAACCGAACCCGGTCCAGTTCCGAGGGGTAGCCCGCCGCGAGCGTGACCCGGCGGCTGTAGGCACGGGTCTCCCCCGGCCCGATCCGGCCGAAGAAGTACTCGGTTTCGTCCAGTTCGTTGTCGGCCGACGCCACGGCCAGGACGCGGTGCACCGGTTCTGGGCCTCGGTTGGTGACCCGCACGGTGATCCGGGTTTCCTTGCCGGCCACGATCTCGCCCTCGGGGCCCAGGTCCAGGGCCACGCAGAGGTCGGGCTCCGATGGCTGGGGACCCGGGCTCCAGTCCGTTCCGAGGGCGCGGAAGGCCTCGACGATGCGCTCGTCCTGCTCGCGCTCGGCGCCCTCCACGAGGGCTCCGGCCGCGGCCACCACATCCGCGCGCCTGGACCCGGCGCTGGAGAGCAGCACGGAGCGGACGAACTGCACCTGCCAGTCGGTACTGAGGTCCTTCTTCTCGTGGCAGCGATTCTCCGCATCGGCGGCGAGATCGTGCAGGTACCGCACGGTGTAGGTGGACTGGTCGTCGCGCTGCGCCGCCTGGGACTGGAGGTGCCGGTCGAGGTCGGCCTCTCGCTGGACCAGCGCCCGCCACAGGAACGACACCACCGGGTCGAGCTTGCTCTTGTCCTCGACCTTGCCCCCGCAGGCGGCCTTGATGCGCTCCGGCCGAGGCTCCACCACCACGCCTTCCAGCGCGACATCGGGCGTGATGCCCACCGACTGGATGCTCCGATCCCCCGGCGTGAGGTACTGGGCCACGGTGAGCTTGAGCTTGGATCGGTCGCTGTTGTCGTAGAGGTGCTGGACCGATCCCTTGCCGAAGGTCCGCTCGCCGAACGTTGCGGCCCGGTTGAGGCTCCGGAGCGCGCCGGCCACGATCTCGGCCGCGCTGGCGCTGTGGGCGTTGGTGAGGACCGCCACCGGGTAGTCGGGCTCCGTGCGCCCCGGTTGAGCCCGGTCCACGTCCCGCCGGCCGCCCGCATTCACGGTGGAGACCACCACGCCCGACGAGAGCCACCGGTCCGCCACCTCCACGGCCTGCGTGTAGTACCCGCCCGAGTTGTCGCGCAGGTCCAGGACGATCCCCGAGGGCGCGTGGCCGAGATCGCGCCGGAATCCCGCAAGGACGGCATCGAGGTCCTGGCTGGTCCGGGCGTGGAACTGCCGGATGCGGACGTACCCGATGCCTCCCTCGAGCAGTTGACCCTCCACGGGGTTGTACCGGATGACCTCCCGGACGATCGTGAAGTGCTGGGGCTTCTCGATCTGGCTGCGCTGGATCGTGAGGGTCACCGGTTCGCCCGGTCGGCCCCGGAGCTTCGCGACCGCCTCGTCGAGCGTCATGTTGATGGTGGACTCGTCGTCGATGCGGATGATCTCGTCTCCCGGCTTGAGCCCTCCCCGGTAGGCAGGCGTGCCCTCCAGGGGGTACTCGACCGAGAGACGGCCCTTCTCGTTGATGACGATCGTGATGCCCAGCCCGCCGAACTCGCCCTGGTTCTCGGTGTCCATCTCGTCGGCCGCCTCGGGGGGCATGAGCACCGAGTGCGGATCGAGGGTGGAGAGCATCCCGTTGATGAAGGCGTACTCGATCTCCTCCGGCTCGAGGTTCGCGTCGGACAGTCGTTCCTCGAGGATCGTGGCCACCTTCCTCAGGTGGCGCCCCAGGTCGTCGAGGGTGCGCACCGGTTCGACCTGGAGCGTCGTGGTGTAGGACCCGACGGACACGTGGAGGAGGCTGCCCTGCGGCTCGCGGTCGAAGAGCACCCGGTCCACCTGCCGCTCCACCAGGTCGAGCGCCTTCTCGAACATCTCCTCCGGGTCGATCCGGGTGGGGTCTACGTACTTCTCCTTGACGAAGTACCGGGTGTGCTCGAAGAGCCGCATCTCGGAGAGGCGGTAGGGCGCGGCCGCGCTCTGGGTGCCGATGGAGAGCGGGGACGCCCCCACCTCCCCCACGTCGAGCACGTTCCGGCCGCTGGCGAGGTGGTAGGCCAGCAACGTCCCGGCCAACGCCAGGGGAAACAGGATGATGTGGCCGAGCGTGCGCAGGTGCATGGGGGTCCTCGCCCGGGGGGACCCCGGAGCAACCGCCAACGTAGGTCTGCGCCGGGGCTCGTGTCAACGCGGTCCGCCCTGGTATCGGGCTCGGGCTCGGATCGCCCTGCGTCCGCCCGCGGCCCGGCCACGCCGCTCGCTTGGCGGGTGCACCCGGGGTGGGGTCACTCCTGGCCCGGACTGCTTGCCCTGCCGGGGTCGCTGCGGTACGACACCGCCTCCCCTCGGGCAACCCGACATGCCCCTCACCTTCCAGTGCCCCGCGTGCGGTCGTTCTTTCCGCCTGCACGCTCCCTACCCCATGCCGGGGACCGAACTGAAGTGTACCTGCGGGCTCACGATCGCGATCACGTTCCCACCCGGCATGATGGCACGGCTCCGGGCCGAGGGGGCCTGCTTCGTCGAGGATGTCCCGCCGGGCGAGCGTCCCCCCTCTGTGCCGGTCGAAGCGGTGGACGACCCGCCCCGCGGATCCCCGTCCCGATCCGTCCCACCTGCCCGGACCGGTCGCTCCCGGAGAAACGCCCGCCGTCGCCCTCTCCGGGGGTTGCTGGCCGTCCTCCTGGTGCTGGGTGCCTGCGCGGAGGAGACCTCCACCACCTGGAATCCCTGCGACGTCACGCTCGTGTCCCTGGCACCCGGGTCGGGTCCGACCGGAACCCAGGTGGAGGCGGTCGGGACCCCCTTCACGGATGCGTGGGACACGGCGGTCTACGTGGGGTCGGCCCGTGCCACGATCCTCTCGCTGGATCGGATCGGGTGTGAGGCCTGGGACGCGTGCGTCTCCTCCACGGGCTGCAATCCCTGCGACGACTGCGACGACTGCGATCCCGATCGGTCCCAGTGCCTCGAGCGCGTGCGCTTCTCAGTTCCAGACGTGGACCCGGGCCAGGTCTGGATCCAGGTCTTCAACCGACGCGGCCAGAGCAACCGGCTCGGGTTCACCGTCGAGCCCCTGGACGAGGACACGGGTCCGCAGGACACCGCCGACACGGGTTCGGGGGACACCGCTGCCGCGGACGCTACTACCCGCGTCCAAGCGCCCGCTCGTCCCTGATCCCTATCGACGGAACGGCCGTGACGCGCTCGCGCCACGGCCGCCGTCTCGTCCGGCTCGACCCAGACGACCCCACACCGTTCGGACTAGCGGGCGATCCGCTCCTTGAGGGTCTTGCCCGGGCGGAAGGCGGGGAACTTCCGGGCCGGGATCTTGATCTTGGCCTGGGTGGAGGGGTTGGTCCCCACGCGGGCGGCGCGGGTCTTCACGAAGAACGTCCCATAGCCGGGGATGGAGACCTTGCCCCCCTTGTTCAGCTCGATGCCGATGATGCCGTGGCCGGGGCGGGCATCGAAGATGGCGTTGAGCACCTCCATGGCCTTGACCTGGGTCAGGCCGGTGGTCTGGGCGAGCTTGACGGCGAGTTCCTTCTTGTTCATTTCGGGTTCCTCCGGGTGGGACACGTGATGGTCGTGGGCGACGGTGTTTGCGCCCACGACGTGTTTACCGCAACCACGGACGTCCGCCAAGGCCGTCAAGGGCCTCAAGAGCGTGTCCATCGCGGCATTCCCGGCCCCGCACCCACGACGATCGCGCACCCTCCAAGATCTCGGAACGAGATATCTTCAACAAATTCAAAGACTTGACGACTTCCTTGCAGAGAACGGTGAACCCGGCCAGAATCGCGCTTCGAGCCCGGAAGGCCGCGCCAGGCGTCGGTCGCTACCGGACGAATTTTTACATTCGCTGCCCTCGGCGCAGCCGTGGCGCGGCGCGAACGGCGATCCCACGGCCCCCTCGGCGGCGCAAGGGGCGCTCGGCGTGCCGTGCACACGTGCCGCCTTGCCGCGAAGGGTCGGCCCGGGTATCCCTTGCCGACAGACCGCCGCACGCCCGGGGCCTCCATGCGCCGTTCCCTCCTCGCCCCCTTCCTCCTCGCGTCCCTGCTCGCAGTCCCCGCATCGGCCCGGGCCGGTGGCATCGGCTTCCTGGGGGCTGCCGGGCTCCACAACGAGCGCGTCTACTACTACAACGACTCGGGCGTCCAGGGCATCGAGCAGCAGTACCGGCCCACCCTGGGCGGGGGCATCGAGGCGGTTCTCGGAGACCGCGACGACCGCATCCAGGGCGTAGCCCGGGGCTTCTACCTTCGCGACGCGCCGCAAACCGAGCCGACGCCCGAGGGTTTCTCGGACCCCGTCTTCGACATCCGAGATGCGCCCATGCACTGCGGCATCGCCACGGTCGGCGTCGTGTGGGGCCTCCTCGGCGATCCCGGCGCCTTCCAGGTGCACCTCGTCACGCACCTGGGAGCTGGCATCGTGACGTACAACGGCGAGACCCAGGAACCGGCGAGCCTCGAGTTCGCCATCGGCGAGGCCGGAGGCGGCGCCGAGTACCAGATCGCCCGCAACGTCGAGGTCTACCTGGATGCGGTGTTCTCGGGACGCTATCGCAAACGCTTCTATCCCGGCGCGAACGGCGTCCTGGGCGTCCGCGTCATCTTCGACTGACGCCGCGTGATCCCCGACCGCCAGTACACCACCCTTCCGGCTCCCTCGCGCGGTCTGCCCCATCGCTACGGAGAACGGGTCTTCCTCCACTCGAACCCCTGGGCCCTCTCGGCGCTCCTCCGGCTCTGCGCGCCCACGACCACCCAGCCCCTCCTCAACCACCTCGTGGCCGCTCTCTACGACCACCTGCTGCACCAGGTGGTCGGACTGGAACTGTCGCAGGCGTTCGTGGATCGGCCCACGCGGATGGCGGCTCACCACCCCCGGGGCCGATACGCCGGGCAGGTGGTCGATCCCGCCCAGGAGGTGGTGGTGGTCGACATCGCCCGGGCCGGAATGCTGCCCGCGCTCCGCTTCTTCGAGGGGCTGTCCCTGCTGCTCGACCCGGCCCGCGTCCGGCAGGATCACGTCTTCTCCAGCCGCTTGGTCGACGAGCACGGCGAGGTGGTGGGCGCAGACCTCTCGGGCGCCAAGGTCGGCGGTCCGGCCTCGGGCCGCCTGGTGCTGTGCCCCGATCCCATGGGGGCCACGGGCACCAGCATGGTCCGGGTCATGGACTTCTACCGCGACCTGCCCGGGGGCCCGCCCGCGCGGTTCGTCGCCGTCCACCTCATCGTCACGCCCGAGTACCTACGGCGCGTGCTGGGCAGCGGCCATCCCGTACACGTCCACGCCGTGCGCCTCGACCGCGGCCTCTCGTCGGACGAGGCCCTGGCGGAGGTTCCAGGCGCCCGCTGGGACGAGGAACAGGGCTTGAACGGCGCCGACTACATCATCCCGGGCGCGGGCGGCCTGGGGGAACTCATGAACAATACCAGCCGTTGACTGAGGCGCAACCGGTTCGACCCGCCTCGGGAGGACACGATGAAGCAGCGGATCCACACCTCCAGGGCACCCAGGGCCATCGGGCCCTACAGCCAGGCCATCCGGCACGACGGGCTCGTCTGGAGCGCCTGCCAGATCGCCCTGGACCCGGTCACCGGGGAACTCGTGGGCGCCACGGCGGCCGAGCAGACCGCCCAGGTCCTGGACAACCTCGCTGCGGTGCTGGAGGCCGCGGGATCGGGGTTCGACCGGGTGCTGAAGGCAACGGTGCTCCTCGTCGATCTCTCGGAGTTCGGCTCGGTGAACGAGGTCTACGCCACCCGGTTCACGGGCGCTGCACCCCCGGCCCGCTCCGCGTTCCAGGTCACGGGCCTGCCGCGCGGCGCCCTCGTGGGGATCGAGTGCGTCGCCGCGTGCGACCCTACCTAGCCCGCTTGCGCCGCCTCCGACCCGTTCTCGCCGCTTCCTGGGAGACGATGCAGTCCCGGATGATGCCCAGGACCTCCTCGCCCCACGCCTCCACCTGCCAATGCCGCACGCCCGGGATCGTCCCCAGCGCCTCCATCGAGCGGGGCGCGACCTGTGCGATCTCTCGGATGACGGCGTTTGAAGGGAGCAGGGCCTGAGTGGATCCAGGCTGTTCCGCCCGTGCCTTGCGCCACGACTTCAAGCGCTCGGCAATCGTCGGCGCGGCGGGCGCGGCCTGGATGCGCGGAACCGTCGCGCGGGCTCGCGGTTCCGGCAGGGGTTCTACGTCCGCGAGCCCCTCGGCCACACAGGCCACCAGTCCGTCGCCGTGCTGGCGGACCAGCGCGGACGACAGGCGGACGACCGGGGCGAGTTCGCGGATCTCCGAGGGCTGCCTGCGGGCCACACCGATCAGAACGCGGTCCGGAACGACCTTGAACACGGGGCGATCCAGCCGTCGCGCCTGCTCCTCGCGCCACGCCCACAACTTCCTCAGGACCCGCCGCGCCGCGGGATCCAGGGCGCTCGCGCCCTTCACGCGCAGGAACGCCGTGTCGGCGTCGGCCCGGGGATGCCACTCGCGGTCCTCGATCCTCCGACACTCCTCCTCGACCGCCTCGAGTCGGCCCACCCGCCCGAGGCGGCGCACCAGCACCTCCCGGAGCGGGAGCAGCCAGTGCGTGTCGCCACGGGCGTAGTGGAGGTGGTCTGCCTCCAGCGGCCGCGCGGCCCAGTCGTGCCGCTGCAGCCGCTTGTCCAGTTCCACCTGGAACACGCCTGCGAGGACGTCGGCGAGGCCCACTCCGGGAAGACCGAGGAACGAGGCCGCGATCATGGTATCGAACAGGCCCCGGATCTGGAGGCCGTGGTCGCGTTTGAGGCTGACGACGTCGTAGTCGGCCCCGTGCAGCACCTTGACGATGGCCGGATTCCCCAGGAGGGGAGCCAGAGGAGAGAGGTCGGGCACCGCCAGGGGATCGATCACGTAGTCGCAGGACGGGATGGACACCTGGACCAGGCAGACCTTCTCCTGGTAGTGGTGGAGCGAGTCGGCCTCGGTGTCGAGGGCCACCGCACGCTCCCGGCCGAGGACCTGCGCCGTGGCCGCGAGGGCCTCGGCATCCTGCACGAGCACCAACGGGACGTCGTCGAACATCGGATCCTCGAGCCTCCCGACGCGTCCCGGCGCCGGGTGGATGACCGCGCAACGGGAGGCGTGTAGCGCGATCCGCTCCTCCGGGCCAGCGGCGGGCCTCCCTGGGCGCCGTTTCAGGGTTCGACCGGGTCCGCGGTCCAGACCGGGCTCGTGATGGCCCACGGCAAACCGCGAGCCGGCGGTCCGGGATCCTCGGTGCCCCATGCGGCCGCGAGCACCCAGCGTCGGGCCTCGACCACCCGGCTGGCCACGAGCCGTTCGCCCCCCGAGCGACCGGCCAGGTCCCAGCGGGCAACGACCTCGCCGTCCACGAGGAGCGCCGCGCCGGTGAGCGGCATCCACGAAGGCGCCAGGACGGTCAGCCGGACCGGCACGCTGCCCCCGGCCTCGAGGTGTGAACCGGGCCCCTGCCCCGCCACGTCGAGCGCGAGGAAGGGGCCGGACGACGCCACGGTCCGACCGGACACGAGCCCCTGCTCCACCTCCACGCCCGAGAACCGGTCCGGGTCGTCCACGGCCACCCAGGTCCACGGGCCCACGGCCGCCAGGTCCATCCAGGCGTCGAGCAAACCCATGTAGAGCGGGAGGTCCCCGATCCCCTCCAGCACCACCATGTCGGGCCTGGGGTCCCAGGTCCGGGGGTCCGAGGCCGCCTCGATCCACCGGGGATCCACGGACAGAAGCCGTTCCCGGCTCCGCCCGCCCGAGGCCACGGCCAGCGCGTCCACGGCGTCCAGACCTCTCCAGGGAGCGGCTCCATGGGCCGCCTTCTCGGCGTTCGCAACGACGGGCCAGGCGCCGATCCGGCCCACGGAATCGGTGAGCGCCGTGGAGCCCGTTTCCACCCGGATCCGCTCCCAAGGCTGGACCCTCTCGCTCCCCGCGACCTCGTCGGGTGCCGTGGTTACGGCGAACCGGACCCCCGACGCCGCGGCGAGGGCGAGCGAGGCGGCTGGTTCGGACCGGTCGTCGCGGGACCGCCACGTCTCCACGGCCAGGTCCGCGAGGACGACGTCTCCCGCATCGCCGGCCAGGGGAAGGTCCCCCTCCAGTGCCGCACCCACCGCGACCTCGAACCCGGCTCGGACCACGCGCTCCCGGAGCGGCCCCGCGTGCAGCACCAGGTCCCAGGTGCCGGGTCCGAGGGGCAGGTCGGCACCTTCCGGGGGAACGGGCAGCCGGCGTGCGCACCCCGCAGGATCGCGGGCCTCGAGCACCGCTCCGAGGTCGTTCCCGGCACCGTCCGAGGCGTGCACGGCGAGGAAGCCGGGATCACCCAGATCGAGCACCAGGGCAGGGCCCGGCGGGAGCACGGGCCCGGAGGCCACCCCCTCCGCCACGGCCCGGATCCCGTCCGCGCCCTCCGGGAGGGTTCCCTCGAAGGTCCCGCTCTCGTCCACCGGCAGCCAACCCACCACCCGATCGCCCTCCAGGATCTCCACGCCCGTGGCGTCGGGTGCGGTCCCCCACGCCTCGGGGCCTCCGGGCCAGAGCGCCGCCATGACCGCGGAGGCCTCGCCCGCTGCGAACCGGTGCGCTCCGCTCCAGAGGACCGCGCCGCCGGTGTCCGTGGCCATGCCGTCCATGGCCAGCGCCCGGTCGTCGTCGTGGAGGATCGGCCCGGTGAGTGTCGCGCCGGCCGCGGGGTAGAGCCAGGCCGCGTCCGCGCCCTCCATCTCCAGCGCCCTATCGTCGGGGCCGAGGCGCCAGGTCAATGCGATCTCGGTGCCCGGTCCCAGCCAGCCTCCAACGCTCGGGACCGGCGCGGGCGTGCCCGTGACCCGCAATACGGCGCTGTCCTGCTCCCTGGCGACCGTGACCGTCCCCTCACCGATCCACCCGTTGCCCGGCAGGGGCACCAGTTCGCCCAGCGCGTCCTCACCGTGCGGGGGGGCGGCGTCGAGCAGCGTTCCGCCCGCCAGCCCGAGGTGCATGGCGGACGAGCCGGCGTGCCGCACCACGAAACGGGCCCAGGCGTTCTCGATCAGGAAATCCCCCCGTTTCCCCTCGCCTCCCGAGATGCCTTCGGCATCGCAGGGCAGGCGCCGGGCGCGGACCTCGCCCTCGGCGAGCGTCCGCGGATCGCAGAAGATCTCCCCGGTGTCGTCGGGCGCGGGACGGCACGCCCCGTCCACCAGGAACGCCGCCCCGATGGCCCATGGGCCCAGAGCCCGCCCGGGCGCTCGAATCACTCCCCGCCCTCGTCCCTCTCGCCGTTGCTGTCTGCGGCGTCTCCCAGGAACCGGAGGTACACCGGGTACACCCGGACCCGGCCCGACCACCCCTCGGGGATGTCTCCGTCCGTGTATTCCCAGGTGCGCGTCTCGCCGGGACGGATGGGACGGTCGAACCCCTCCTGCACGGGGATGCGACCGGGGTAGTACTGCGCCACCACGGGCCAGTCCCTCCGGTCGAGCACCCGGTCCTCGTCGTCGAGGAAGGTGAGCGCCAGGCTCAGGCGATCGATGGGTCGCTGCCCGGCGTTGCGGACCTCCACCCACCAGCCCCAGCCGTTCGGCGGCCCCTCCGGATCCTCCGCGAGGTTCACCCGCTCCTGGCGGATCGGCCCCAGGGTGAAGGCCGAGAGGTGCTCGGCCACTAAGATCCGGTTCCGCGCCTCCGTCTTCCGCTTCTTCCCGGCCTTCGGGAACTCCGCGAGGTACCGCTTCCACAGGTCGGCGCTGCCCGCCCGGTCCGCCTCCCGCCTCAGAGCGATCTCGAAGTCCTCTCGCACCCGCTCCCAGTACTGGGAGCCGTTGCCCTCCGGGTACCGGGCCAGGAACGCATCCCAGGCCTCGAGGGTCCCCGCCTCCCTGGCCCCTTCCCACAGGAGCTTCTCGAGGTTGGCCTCGGCCTGCCTGCGGTAGCCGTCCGTGGGGGGAGCCTGGGCGAGGTAGGCCTCCCAGGCCTCGGGGGTGTTGGCCTCCAAGGCGTCCTGGTAGGGGGAGCCGCAGCCGGAGGCGAAAGCCAGGATCAGGCAGAACCGGGTGAGGCGCATCGGTTCTCCAGGGGGGGGGACGCACGGAAAGGTAGCGCGGCGCGGCGTTCCGGTCCCGGCGTTACGATGCGCCCCACCGCCCGCCGGAGGTCTCCATGGTGTCCGCCGCCCTCGCCCGCCTGGCCTCTCGAGAATCGCGCCGCCTGGAGGACCTGGCCCGCCTGGTGGCCATTCCCGGGATCTCGAGCGATCCGGCGCCGAGTCCCGCCATGGAGTCCAGTGGCGCAGCCGTGGCAGAACTGCTCGTCGGGAACGGCTTCGAGCACGTGGAGATCCTACGTCCGCCCGGCCACCACCCGTTCGTGTACGCGGACCGCCTGGCTCGCCCCGGCAGGCCCACGGTCCTGCTGTACGCCCACCACGACGTGGTGACGCCCGGCGCACCCGCCCTCTGGACCACGCCTCCCTGGACCCTGGCCGTGCGGGGCGGCCGGGCGTACGGTCGTGGGGCGGTGGACGACAAGGG
This sequence comes from Deltaproteobacteria bacterium, assembly GCA_016927815.1. GTDB lineage: Bacteria > Myxococcota_A > UBA796 > UBA796 > JAFGLY01 > JAFGLY01. The sequence goes on from JAFGLY010000013.1 coordinate 22,746, forward strand.
GGGTCTGGTCGCCCAGGTGGCGGCCGTGGAGGCCCTCCTGGCCGAGGGTGGCCTGCCGGTGAACGTCCGGTTCCTGGTGGATGGCGAGGAGGAGGTGTCCAGCCCGGCCCTGCCCGGCCTCCTGACCGAACGCGCCGACGACCTCCGGGCCGACGTCGTGGTGGTGCTCGACACCGCCAACCTGGCGGCGGGGGTGCCCTGCCTCACCACGTCGCTGCGGGGCATCGCGTCCTGCGTCGTCGAGGCGCGGGCGCTCGCCGGCCCGCTGCACTCCGGCATGTGGGGCGGGGCCGTGCCGGATGCGACGCTCGCGCTGTGCCAGATCCTCGGCCGGTGTGCCGATCACCGGGGGGAGAGCCTGGTCGGTCCGGCCCCCGAGGGGCCCGGGGCGGAGTTGGACCGCCTGGCCGCCCTCCCCTTCGACCCCGACGGGTTCCGAAGAGACGCCGGCCTCCTCCCGGGAGTGGAACCGCTCGAGACGGAAGGCGCCGCGCTCTACGCCCGCCTCTGGCACAGGCCGGCCGTAGCGGTCACTGCGCTCGAAGCTCACCCGCTCGCGGGTGCCTCCAACCAGGTGCTGCCCAGGGCGCGGGCGCGGGTGAGCCTCCGGGTGGCGCCGGGTCAGGACGCCGCCGCCGTGCTGTCGAGCCTCGTGACGCTGCTCACCCGCGATCCCCCCCAGGGCGTGCACGTCCGGGTGGAGCCCGAGGTCCCCGCGCGACCCTGGTCGGTGGACCCCTCGGGGCCGGTTTACGAGGCAGCGTTCTCGGCGTTGGCAGAAGGCTTCGGCCGACCGGCCCTTCGCATCGGGTGCGGCGCCACCATCCCGGTCATCGCGCCCTTCGCCGACGCCATGCCCGGCGTTCCCATCCTGCTGCTCGGCATCGAGGATCCGGACAGTCGACCCCACGCCGAGGACGAGTCGCTGTGCCTCGACGACTGGCGAGGCGTCCAGCGTGCGCTCGTCCACCTCCTCGTGCGACTGGGGGGGTAGGGCTCGGGCGATCCGGCCGGTCGCGAAACCGCACCGGTCACCCGCCCCCCAGGTGGACGTAGACCGCACCCCCACCGACCCCGCCCGCGTCCTGCCCGTTGGCGCCCACGAGGACGTCCTCGGCGCCGTCGCGGTCCGTGTCTCCCGTGGCGAGCGAGATCCCCGCCTGGTCCCCCGTCTCCTCGCCCACGAGCTTCGCATCGGCCGTGGCGAGGTCCACGGTCCCGGCGACGGGCTCGAGGACCACGTACACGGCGCCCGCGTACCCGCCGCCCGTACCCTCGGCGAACGCGCCCACGAGAATCTCGTCGACCCCGTCTCCGTCCAGGTCCCCGGCCGCGACCGAGGCGCCCGTGGCGTCGCCGAAGGCCTCTCCCACGAGCATCGCGTCGGCCTCGGTGAGGCTCATGGTGCTCGAGACCGATCCCAACACGAGGTAGGTCGCGAGCGAGGCGGGGGCCCCGACGAGGACGTCGTCCGTTCCGTCTCCGTCGAGGTCTCCGGTCGCAAGCGAGGACCCTGCGGCGTCCCCCTTGTCGCCCACGAGCACCCCATCCGCCGCCGACAGGGCGATCGTCCCCGCCACGGGGCCCTGGAAGACGTGGACCGACCCGGACTCCGCGCCGCCGCGGTCGGATCCCCGGACCCCGACCAGGACGTCCTGGAGGCCGTCTCCGTCCAGATCGCCCGCGGCAACCGATCCGCCGGCGTAGTCGTAGACCTCCTCGCCCACGAGCTTGGCATCGGCTGAGGCCAGGCTCACGGTGCCCGATAGGGGGCCGCGGACGACGTAGGCCGCGCCGGCGTGCGTGCCGCCCTCGTCCTCCTGGTACGCCCCCACGAGCACCTCCTCGGCACCGTCGCCGTCCACGTCTCCCGCGTCGATCGAACTGCCCGCCAGGGCATAGGCGCCCTCGCCCACGAGGCGCGCGTCCGCCTCGGACAGATCCTTCGTGCCCTCGAAGTGCCCGAGGACGAGGTAGGTGACGCCCGAGCAGGTGCCTCCTGCTCCCGAGTGCCAGGATCCGACGAGAATCTCCGCGACGCCGTCTCCGTCCGTGTCGGCGGTCGCCACCGCGACGCCTGCCGAGTCGCCGGCGTCCTCACCCACGAGACGTGCGTCCGCCTCCGAAAGATCCGCCACGCCCGCGACCGGGCCGAAGACGAGGTACGCACACCCGGCGTTGCCGCCGCCGGCGTTCGCGTGGTCGGCCCCGACCAGGACGTCTCCGAACCCGTCGTCGTCCAGATCCCCCCCGGCCACCGAGCTGCCTGCGAAGTCCCCGCCGTCGCCCACGAGCATGGCCCAGGCCCCGGACAGGTCGAGGGTGCCCCAGGACCCGCACCTCAAGTCCGCTCCGCTGCAGTCGGTGTCCACTCCGTCCCCACAGGTCTCGGCCGCGCCGGGGTGGATGGCCGGGTCCGCGTCGTCGCAGTCGGTGTCGAACGGCGACTCGTCCGGATCCGTGCAGTCCAGATCGTCGGACGCCAGGGTCTCGGATGCCCCGAACCCGTCGCCGTCGGCGTCCCGGAAGCAGGCCTCCAGGCCGTCGCAGTCCTGATCCACGCCGTCGCCGGCGGATTCCTCCGCGCCGGGGTGGATGGCCGGATCCGCGTCGTCACAGTCGCCTTCGGTCACGCTCCACCCGTCCCCGTCCCCGTCGGCGGGACCGGTATCCACGTCGGTGTCGGTGTCCACATCGGCATCGGTGTCGGTGTCCGTGTCCGTGTCCGCGTCCGCGTCGGTGTCGGTGTCCGTGTCCGTGTCCGTGTCCGTGTCCGCCGGAAGGCTACCGGTCTCCTCCCCGGTGTCGCAGGCGGTGACGCCGAGGAGCAGGAACGGAAGAAGCCCGACGGCCCTGGGCACGGCCTAGCCCTCCAGGTCCACCGGGAAGCCCAGGCGGGCCGAGAGCCGCCCGCCCAGAATCGCCTCGAGCGTCTCGGCGCTTCCCCTTTCCCGCCACCGGTCCCCGTCGAGCACGAAATGCCAGGCGTGGCGGTCCGCGGCCAGCCACAGTTCCTGCACGGGAACCTGCTGGGAGAGGATCCAGGGCTCTGCGTCCTCGAACTCCAAGGCGAGCACACCCTCCTGGGAGCCAAGGTCCAGGGCGTCGGTGGGCAGGGCATCCAGCGCGAGCCGGATCCTGTCGAGCGTACCCCTGACGCACGCACGGAAGGCCTGCTCGTCCACGGATCACCTCGGGATAGGAGGATCGAACCTATCCCGGGCGCCGCCCTGCGGACCGCCGCCATGGCCCACTACTTCGCCCTGCACAAGCCCTCGGGCTGCATCACCGCCCGCTCCGATCACCGCGGCCGGCCGACCGTGTACGACCACGTGCCGGTCGCCTGGAGGGGAGTGCCCCACGTGGGTCGGCTCGACCAGGCCACGGAGGGGTTGCTGCTGTTCACGAACGACGGCCGCCTCGCGCAGGCGGTGCTCAACCCGGGATTCGCCGGCCTCGCGCCTCCGAGCGCGGTCCCTCCGTTGGAAAAGGTGTACCACGTCAAGGTCCGGGGCCGGATCCCGCCCGACGACCCGGTTCTCGCCCTCCTGGAGCGGCCCCTGTGCTATCCGGACGGCGTCGAGACCCGACCCGCTCGCGTACGCTGGCTCGGACCCCGCACGCGGGCCACCTGGATCGAGGTGACCGTGCGCGAGGGACGTACCCACCAGGTCCGTCTCCTGTGCGGTCGGAGCGGGCTACAGGTCGTCAAGCTCCGGCGCGAGGCCGTCGGGCCGGTCCGCCTGGGCGACCTGCCCCCGCGGTGGTGCCGACCCCTCGAGGAGGCGGAGGTGGCCGCCCTCTACGCGGCGGTGCTGCCGCTGGATCCCCGCCCACCGCTCGATGCCCTGCCCGACCCCCTGCTGTCCTCGGAGACCCCATGAAGTGCGCCGTTCTCGGAGCTGGATGGATGGGACGCGCCGCCACCTGGGCCCTGGCCCGTGCACCCGAGGTGGACGAGGTACGGGTGGCGGACCTGGAACCCGGCCGGGCCCGGGAGGTGGCCGCTGTGTACGGAGCGGGACGCGCGGTCCCGCTCTCGCTCGACCTCTCCGACGAGGAGGCCGTGGCGCGCTCGCTCGAGGGCTGCGACGCCGCGCTGGCCGCCGCCTCGTATCGCCTCAACCTGGAGCTGACCCGGGCCTGCATCCGGGCCGGGGTCCACCTCTGCGACCTGGGCGGCAACCACACCGTGGTCCAGGCCCAGTTCGCCCTCTCTGCCGAGGCCCGTGCCGCCGGCGTGTCCATCGTGCCCGACTGCGGCCTCGCGCCGGGGATGGCCTCCGTGCTCGCGGCCCGGGCGATCGAGATCCTCCCGGACGCCACCTCGGTGCGCCTCCGGGTGGGGGGCCTGCCCCAGCGACCGGTCCCCCCCTGGAACTACCGGCTCGTGTTCTCGGCCGAGGGCCTGGTCAACGAGTACCTGGAGCCCACCTTCGGCCTCAAGGACGGCGAGGTGGTCGAACTCCCCACCCTGGGCGACCTGGAGGCCATCTCCTTCCCGGCTCCGTACGAGCGGCTCGAGGCCTTCAACACCTCCGGCGGGGCCTCGACCCTGCCGTGGACGCTCCGCGGTCGGATCCGCGATCTCGACTACAAGACCGTCCGGTACCCGGGCCACCGCGACCATGTGGCCGCGCTGTTCGCCCTGGGCCTCGCCGAGGACGGGCCCGTCGCGGTGGACGGAGCGTCCGTGCGGCCTCGCCGTGTGCTCGAACGCCTCCTGTCCGACCGCCTCTCCGGCGGCGGCCCGGACTGCGTGCTGCTGCTCGTGGAGGCGCGCGGCCCGTCCGGGTCCGTGGCGTTCCGCCTGGTCGATCGGGAGGATCCGGTCACGGGGCTCACGGCCATGATGCGCTGCACCGCCTTCCCCGCAGCCACCGTGACGTGGATGCTGGCGTCGGGCGCGATCGCGGAGCGGGGGGTCCTGCACCAGGAGCTGGCCGTCCCCGCTCGTCGCTTCGTGGCCTCCCTCGAGTCCCAGGGGCTCGCGATCGAGGAGATTCGAGCCGACTAGTAGCGGGCCTGGAGCGGCAGGATCAGAATCCCGTCCTGGTACTTGGGACCCGCCACGATGAAGGTGCCGTTCCGGTTCACCGAGAGCGTGGTGTCCAGCAGCTTGCCTCGCTGGCTCGTGATCTGGATGCGGAACTGGGCGTGCTGCGCGGTGCGGTTGAGGAGTCCCACCTGGACGCGGCGTCCACCGGTGATGGCGAGATCCTCCTGGCCCCCGGAGCTCAGCTCGAAGCGGTGGGTGTCCAGCAGGTCGTAGCCCTTGTACCGCAGGAACGTGAGGTGCCTGGAGAACGGCGCGAGGCGAGGATCCACGCCGCTGTGGCTGTCGGTGGCGGCCACCTCGAGGAGGGTGACCTTGACCTTGCCCGGCGCCTGGGCCGCCGGACTCCCCCGCCGCGCCTGGGCCAGGGCATCCCCCGGGAGGGAGGCCGCCGCGAGGAGCACGAGCATCCCCAGGAGCCAGGCGAGGAGGGTACGGGACCGGCGCATCAGAGGACCGCTCCAGCGTACGACTCCTCGTCCACGTAGATGACCATCGGCGCGCCCCCCTCGAACTGGAAGACCTGCACCACGGCTCCGGGGTCCACCTGGAGGGCATCGATCCGGGTCTCGTTCAGGTCTGCGAGCACGATGGGAGGCTCCGCAAAGTAGGCCGTCGCGACATCGTGGACGGCTTCTCGAACGTCCCCGACGAAGGGGGAGCGCACGACATTCACGACCAGGAGGGTGGCGGCGGTCGCAGCCGCCAGGGCGGCGAACACCGGCACGGGGCGCGTACGCCGCCGGGGCTCGGGCCGAGGCGCACGCATGGGCGCCGACGCGGGCGCGATGATCTCCATGACGGCTCCGGCCACGTCGGGCGCACCGTCCGACAGCGCCTTCGAGAGGCCGGCCATGGCCTCTCCCCAGGCGACCTCGCGTTCGAACCCGAGCGCGCAAGACACCGCGGGCCAGAGGTCGGAGGGCATCCGGGCCTCGGTTCGAAGCGCGCTCCTCAGGTCCTGGCCCAAGGCGGCCAGTCGACCGGCGGCCTTGAGCGCCGCGGGGTCGGAGGCCAGGCGAGCGGTCACCGAGGACACCCGATCGGCCGGGAGCATGCCGTCCACCAACGCCATGGTCTCCATGGGGCCGATGTCCTCGATCATCACCCGCTCCAGGACCGCGTCCGCCACCGACGGCGGATCCCCCGCCTCGGCCGCCACGGCCTCGGCCAGGGACGCCTCGGGCCGGGCACCGGTACCGAGGTCGGCGAGCACCCGACCGCTCAAGTCCAGTTGTCGGGCGTCGGACACGATCCCCGAGGAGAGGGCCTCCACGGCCCGGTCGAACCCGCTCTCGGGCACGACCTCTGCGATCACCTCGTGGGAGACATCCACGCCGCCGGCCATTCGGGCCAGTCCGTCGCGCAGGTCGGAGATCGCTGCGGACAGCGACGCCCAACCCGCGGCCACGGCGAGCAGCCCTTCGGCCTCGGCCCCCTCGAAGACGGCATCCAGAGCCTCCCGGGCCTCTCCCGGATCCGCCCGGCCCTCCTGGACGGCCAGCAGCGTCCCGAGCGCCCGGAGCTCCGCCGCCGAGGCTTCGGAGGCCGGATCGATCCATCGCTCGAGAGGGTCGTGGTTCACGGGAGGGTCCCTCGGCAGGAGAGCACGCAGCAGGCACGAGGTGAGACGCAGGAGGGGCGTCCTTCATTCGAACCGCGGGCAAGGGGCGGGTTCACCGGAGATCCTCCAGGAGTTCCTGGAGCCGCTTGCGAGCGTAGAAGAGGCGGCTCATCACGGTCCCCTCCGGAATGTCCATGGCATCCGCAATCTCCTTGTAGGAGAGCCCCTCGATCTCCCTCAAGAGGATGGCCTGCCGGTGCTCCGGACTCAGGTGCTGCAGCGCGGCCATGATGCGATCGTACAGATGCTGGCGCTCGTGGTCTCTCGCGGGGCTCCGCCTCAAGTGATCGGCCTCCCAGGTGTCCAGCCCCTCGTCGTCGTGATCGAGGGCGTCGTCGTACTCGCTGGTCCGGATCCTCCGGTGCTTCCGGATGTGGTCGATGGCCACGTTCATCGCGATGCGGAAGAGCCAGGTGTGGAAGGAGGCGTCCTGGCGGAATCCCGAGAGGTTGCGGTAGGCCTTGACAAAGGCCTCCTGCGTGAGGTCGCGGGCCTCCTCCCGGTCCCGCACCATGCCGTAGACGAGTCCGTAGACTCGGTTCTGGTAGCGCTCCACGAGGCCCCGGTAGGCGGTGGCGTCCCCGGCCCGCACGCGGTCCACGAGGTCGACATCGTCCAGGATGCGTTCGGGTTCGGCCATCGCGGCCGGGCGACCGGATGCGGGATCCGCGGGGGAACCGGTTCGGCCGGGGTTGCTGGGCATCCGAGTCTCCGGGGCCGGACCGATCGCCCGTCCGGGGGCCGCACGAGGGACGACGGGGGCGCGAGGACATTCACGATCTAACGGTCCGACCGTCCGCGGTCAGGCCTCGTGGGCTTCCTCCCAGGTACGCCCGACCGCGGTGGCGACCACGAGCGGAACCGCGAGGGTGGCGGCCCCCTCCATCTCCTCGGCCACCGCCCGGCGGACCGGCTCCACACTCGCCTCGGGCACCTCGAGCAGCAACTCGTCGTGCACCTGCAGCAGCAGGCGGGCTTCGGGGTGCTCCCGGCGCATCCGGTTCCAGACGCGGACCATGGCGATCTTCATGATGTCGGCGGCAGTTCCCTGGATCGGCGTGTTGATGGCCACCCGCTCGGCGGCCTCCCGGACGTGGCGCTTGGAGGCGTGGAGGTCGGGCACGCGCCGGCGCCGGCCGTACCGGGTGGTGACCACGCCGTCCCGGCGCGCCTTCTCGACGGTGGTGTCCATGTACCTGCGGACCTGGGGATACCTCTGGAAGTACGCGTCGATGATGCGCTGGGCGTGGCGCCGGGGAATGCCCAGGTCGTTCGCGAGCCGGAACGCCCCCATGCCGTACACGATGCCGAAGTTGACAGCCTTGGCCGCCCTGCGCTGCTCGGAGGTGACCCACGCCGGCACGACCCCGAAGAGCTCGGCAGCCGTGCGACGATGAACGTCCTCTCCCTGCAGGAAGGCCTCGAGCAGCGGGCCCTCCCCGCAGGCATCGGCCAGCACACGCAGCTCGATCTGGGAGTAGTCGGCCGACACGAAGAGATGGCCCGCCTCGGGGACGAACGCCGCCCGGATCCGCCGGCCCTCGTGGGTGCGGATCGGGATGTTCTGGAGGTTGGGCTCCATGGAAGCCAGCCGCCCCGTGGCCGCGACGGCCTGGTGGAACGAGGTGTGGATGCGCCCGTCGAGCGGATGGATGGTGCCGGGCAGGGCCTCCACGTAGGTGTTCAGGAGCTTCGAAAGGCTCCGGAAGGCCAGCACGGCCGCGGGCAACGGGTTTCCGCTGTCCAGGAGCGTCTCGAGGGTCTGAGCGTCGGTCGATCGGCCCTTGCTCGTCTTCTTGAGGGGCTGGAGCCCCTGCTCGTCGTAGAGGACCACCGCCAGCTGCTGGGTGGACTGGACATTGAACGTGTGCCCGGCCATTTCATGGATCTCGGCCTCTTTCTTGGCGATCCGGGTCTTCAACTCTTCGCCGAAGGCCTGCAGGGCTCCGGCGTCGAGCCGGATGCCGTGGCGCTCCATCGAGGCCAGGACGGGGATCACGGGCAGCTCCACCTCTCGGTAGAGCCGATCGAGGCCCTCGTCGCACAGGCGGGAGACGAGGATCCGCTCCACCAGGAAGGCCACGTGGGCGTCCTCGGCGGCGTAGCGGGTGGCGGTGTCCAGGTCCACGGCCTCGAATCCCGCACCCGGGGGCACGCCCTGGGTGGCCTCCGCGAACGGAATCATGCGGTGACCCAGGATCCGGAGGGAGAGGTCGTCGAGCTTGCGCCCCTCCCGATCGGGCTCGAGGAGGTAGTCGGCCAGCAGCGTGTCGCCGTCGATGCCGGCCAGCCCGAGGCCGGCGGTCTGCAGGACCTGGAGGTCGAACTTGACGTTCTGGCCGAACGTGCCGACTCCGGGATCGGCAAGGAGCGGCCCCAGGCGGGCCAGTGCGGTCTTGCGCGGCACCTGCTCTCCCTCGAGATGACCGATGGGCACGTACACCGCGTCGTTGGCGGACCAGCACAGGGAGAAGCCCACCAGGCGCGCGACGAGGGGATCGAGCGAGGTGGTCTCGGTGTCGAAGGCGAACCGGCCGGCCGCGCGGCAGGCCCCGAGGGCTTCGTCGAGCGCTTCGAGCGTTCGGACCGTGCGATAGCGGTCCCGGTCGAGGCCCACCGAGGCGGCACCGGCATGGGCGCTGTCGAGGTCCGCGAGGTGCTGGCGGAACTGGAGACGGAGGAAGAGGTCGCGCAGGACGGGGACGTCGGGACCCTTCGGGGCCAGGTCGTCGAGGGTGGCGGGCAGCAGATCCTCAGGTACGTCGGTGCGGATGGTCACCAGGTCCCGGCAGAGCCGGGCCTGCTCGGCGAAGGCGGAGAGGCTCTCGCCGAGGCGGCCGGGGATGGAGGCCGCGTGGGAGAGGATGGCCTCCAGGCCACCGTGAGCCCGGACGAGGGCCGTAGCCTTCTTCTCGCCCACACCGGGCACCCCCGGGACGTTGTCCGAAGCGTCCCCCCAGAGGGCCAACAGGTCGACCACCCGGCCGGGGGGAACGCCGAGCCGTTCCTCCACCTCGTCGGGCCCCAGCCTCCGGCGCTCCGCGCCCTTCCACTCGAGGATGTGGATGTGATCGTCCACGAGCTGGGCGAAGTCCTGGTCGTTGGACACGATCAGGACGTGGGTGTCCGGGCCGGCGTGACGGCGAGCCAGGGTCCCGATGACGTCGTCGGCCTCCCACCCGGGCGTCCCCAGGCAGGTCACGCCCCAGGCCCGCACGAGATCCGGAAGGACGGTCCACTGCTGGGCAAGCTCGGGCGGCATGTCCGGACGGTGGCCCTTGTAGGCGGGATAGAGGTTGATCCTGAAGGACGGACCGGTGTCGAAGACCACTGCGAGGTGGTCGGGACGCTCCTCCCGGAGAAGCGCACGCAGCAGGTTGGCGAACCCCAGCAGGGCTCCCGTGGGGCGATCCCCGACGGTGAGGCGGGGCATGGCGTGGAAGAGGCGAAAGGCGTGGTTGGATCCGTCCACCAGGTAGAGCGTCCGAGCCATCGACACCTCCGCTGTGCCGGCTCTCCCTATCTGCCGGCCCCCGTGCCGGATAGAGCATCTTCCGGCTGCGGCCGGCCCAGCCGCCGCTCCGGCCTCGCCCCGTCCACCGGAGGATCCATGCAGACCGGCCCCGACGACCTCTTCACGCCCAGCGAAGAACACCGGATGTTGAGGAAGATGGTGGCGGACTTCACCCGTGACGAGGTGGAACCGCAGGCGGAGGAGCAGGATCGGATCGGGGCGCTCAACGTCCCGCTCTTCCGGCGGCTGGGGGATCTGGGCCTGCTCGGCCTCACGGTGCCGGAGCCCTGGGGCGGCGCGGGCATGGACGCCACCGCCGCGGTCATCGTCTGCCACGAGATGTCCAAGAGCGATCCGGGCTTCACGCTCGCGTACCTGGCCCACGCCATGCTCTTCGTGAACAACTTCTTCCGGTGCGCCGACGACGCGCAGCGGGAGCGGTACCTTCCCAAGGTCCTCACCGGGGAGTGGATCGCCGGCCTGGGCATGACCGAGCCCGGAGCCGGCACCGACGTGCTGGCCATGACCACGCACGCCCACCGCACGGACCGTGGCTACGTCCTGAACGGTCGCAAGATCTTCATCACGAACGGTGTCGAGGGCAGCGTGTTCTTCGTCTACGCCAAGGTGGACGGGAGGATCACCTCCTTCGTGGTGGACGTCGATTGCCCGGGCTTCTCGCGGGGTCAGGTCATCCACAAGATGGGGATGCGGGGCTCCTCCATGGCGGAGCTCGTCTTCGACGACTGCGAGGTGCCCCGCGAGAACCTCATCGGCGAGGAGGGAGGGGGGCTCGTCCACATGATGCGGAACCTCGAACTGGAGCGGCTCACGCTGGCGGCGCAGAGCCTGGGCATCGCCGATCGCTGCGTGGACGTCATGATCCGCTACGCCGACGAGCGGAGGGCATTCGGGCGCCCGCTCAACCATCTCGGTCAGATCCAGCGGTACATCGGGGAGGCCTACGCCAAGACCGAGGCGCTCCGATGCCTCGTGTACCAGGTCGCCCGGACCCTCGGTCCGGACCGGCGCAACCGCATCGGTTCCGATGCCGCCAAGCTCTTCGCAGCCACCACGGCCAAGGAGGTCGCGGACGCGGCCATCCAGGTGCTGGGTGGATACGGATACTGCGTGGAATATAAGGTTGAACGTCTTTTTCGTGACGCCAAGCTGATCGAGATCGGTGGCGGGACCCTCGAGAGCCACCAGAAGAACCTCACCAAGGACCTCACGCGGGGCCTGCGCGGGTGATCCGTCACAGGCTTCCTCGGGTCGTACGGGCTTGACGGTCGGTCCCCGCCGTGGAACATGTCTGAAGTCGAACGATCCCCGCGAAGCGCGATCCGCTCCCTTTGCGACGGAGGAGACCCATGATGCAGCGCCTTCCTCTTCTCGCCTTCGTGTGCCTCGCCGCCTGCGGCTACTCTTATGAGCGGTTCGAACAGGACAAGACCGAGGCCATGTGCTACAAGATGGAGGAGTGCGAGTGGCTCGAGGGCCTCGGGTGGACCCTCCAGGAGTGCCTCAACCAGACCGGTTCGGACCAGGCCGATGCGTGCGTGGACTACGACAGCGCTGCCGCCAGGGACTGCGTCGACGCCATCGAGGCGGCCACCTGCGAGGACTACGCCGCCGACGTGGGGCTCGACGCCTGCTACGACGTCTGTCGCGACGTGGACACCGGCTCCTAGCCCTGTCCCGCGAGGAGCGGGGCAAGACCCTCCTGCGATCAGAAGGCCTCGCGGACGAAGGCCTCCAACCTGTCGCGAGGGAGCGCGCCCACGCGCTGGCCCACCACCTTGCCTCCCTTGAACAGCAGCAGCGTCGGGATGGAGCGGATGCCGTAGCGCATCGCCACCTGCATGGCGTTGTCCACGTCCACCTTGCAGACCTTGAGACTCGATCCGAAGGTCTCGGCCATGCTCTGGACGAGGGGCGCGACGGCCTTGCAGGGTCCGCACCACACGGCCCAGAAATCCACGAGCACCGGAACGTCGCTCTGGAGCACGACGGTGTCGAAGTCGGCCTGGGAGACGTGCACGACGTTGCCCGACATGGATCCTCCGAGGGTTGTGGTACCCGGGCCGGACGGCCTGGGCCCTGGCCCCTATGGTCCACGCGCCCAGCCCGCAACCCCGCCGTCGAGACGGGCCTGGGGGGCTCTGAGCGGGTTAGGAACCGGACCCAACCCGGAAGGGCCGCCTTGGACCGGATCTCCTCCGCCGTGTCCGGCTCGATTCGCCGCTATCCGATGGCGCGGTTGCTCGGATCCGTGTACCGATCCGGGGCATCGGGCACGGTTCGCCTCCAGGCAGGGGCCACCACGGTGTTCCTCGAGGTGAACCGGGGCGGGTTCGTCCAGGTCCGAGGGGTACCCGGGCTCCTGCCGGGTGGGGGAGAGGACGGGGACCTCGCCCGACAGGTGGAAGCCCGCCTCGCGCGAGGGGACACGCTCGACGACGTCGCCCAGGAGGTCACTCGGCGGCTCGGCGAGGCCCTGAGCGGGTTCTGCGGCTCGCGGGACGGCACGCTCTCCTGGGAGCCGGGCACGGTCTCGCCCGATCCCGTGCTCGTCCAGCCCGACGTGCTGCGCGTCCTGGACATCGCGTTGCGCAAGGCGGGCTCCGTGGAGCGGGGTCGGGAGATCGTCGATCGCCGTGGAGGCGATCTCGTCCACGCCGACATGGACGTCGAGGCGGGCGACGTCCTCAAGGGTCTCGACCCCATCTCCCTCCGGGTGCTGCAGCTCGCCGCAGCGCCCATCTTCCTGAGGGACCTGATGGCCCTGGCCACCAGCACCAACGAGGCACGCCGGCCCGAGGTGCTGCACCGGATCGCACTCCTCCTCGAGGTGGACCTCCTGCGCTTCGAGGTCCGGGACGCCGCGTCGTCGTACCCGCCGATGTCCCCCCGCGTGTCTCGCGGCGCGGACACCGAGGATCCCCGTGTCATGGAACTCGAGGCGCACGCGGTCGAGCTGACCGGCCTGGGGTACTACGCCCGGCTCGGGTTGGAGGACTCCGATCATCCACCGACTCCGGAGGAGATCTCCGCCGCCTTCCGCACGGTTTCGAACCAGTTCCATCCCGATCGGTTCGCCTCCGAGTCGCCGCTCCTGCAGCGCCGTGCGGCCGAGTGCTTCGCCGTGATCAACGACGCCCAGGTCTCCCTGCGCGATCCCTCCGTGGCCGAGGAGGAGTGGCAGCGCATCGAGCACGCGCGCAAGGGGATCCCCTTCGTGTCCGACCGGGATCGGAGGGTTGCCGCCTTGTCCTGGAAGCAGGCCGAACTGCTGTTCCAGAACCGGGACTACGCGGTGGCCGAGGCCTGCTATGCCGAGGCCCTCCGGCGGGACCCCGGCAATGCCCGGTACCAGGTCCAGCACACGTGGTGTGCCTTCCTGGCGCACCAGATCGACGGGGCGGAGGCCCTCCGGCGGATCGAGGCGGCCCCGGCCAGTTCCGCCATGGAGCGATCCCGGTTCCTCTTCTTCGCCGGCCAGGTGGCCAAGCTCTCCGGAGCCCCCGAGGCCGAGTGGATCGAGCGGTTCGGGCGGGCCGTGGAGCTCAACCCCGAGAATCGGGACGCCCAGCGGGAGATCCGACTCTACGAGCGGCGGATCGAACGGACCGCGCCCCGGCCGAGCCTCCTCGGACGGCTGAAGCTCTGGTTTCAGAGCCACTTCCAACGGTAGCGCCGGTGCGGTGGAGGTGCGTCAGGTCAGCGCACCCGCCCACCGTTCGGCATCCTCCAGGACCTTGCCGGCACCCGTCACCACCGTGGAGTAGGGGTCGTCCGCGACGATCACCGGCAGTCCGGTGACCCGACGGATGCGCTCGTCGAGGCCCTTGAACAGGGCGCATCCGCCCGTGAGCACGATGCCCTTGTCCACGATGTCGCTGACGAGCTCCGGGGGCGTACGGTCCAGGGCGCGTCGCAGGACGTCCACGATGTGCGTCAACGGATCCTCGAGCGCCTCGACGATCTCGCTCGCCGTGACCTGGACGGCCCGAGGAAACCCGGTCCGCACGTCCCGCCCCCGGACCTCGACCGCGCCCTCCACCACCCCGGGCAGGGCGCTTCCCAGGCGAATCCTCAAGTCCTCCGCGGTTCTGGATCCCAGAAGGAGGCCGTGGTGGGCCTCGACCCAGGCGAGCAGCGCCTGGTCGAGGTGATCCCCGCCCACCCGGGCAGCGTGGCTGTGCACGATGCCGCCGAGCGAAAGCACCGCCACCTCGGTCGTTCCGCCGCCGATGTCGGCCACCAGGTTGCCGTCGGGCCGGGAGATGTCGAGCCCCGCGCCGAGGGCCGCCGCGATGGGCTGTTCCACGAGGGACACGTGGCGCACACCGGCCGCCTCGGCGGAGTCGCGCACCGCGCGCTTCTCGATCTCGGTGGTGCCGAAAGGGATGGCCACCACGGCCCGGAGAGAGAGAAACGACCTGCCTCCCTGGACCCGGCGGATGAGATGCCCCAGGAGGTCCTCGGTGGCCTGGAAGTCTGCCACCACGCCCTCCCGGATGGGTCGGACCACCTGGACCCCCGCAGGGGTCCGGCCTTGGAGCGCCCGGGCCTCGCTCCCCACCGCCACCACCCGGCGCCGACCCTCCTCGCCCTCCCTCACGGCGACGAACGAGGGTTCCCGGCAGGCCACGCCCCGGCCTCGGACCCAGATCCGCGTGTGCGAGGTCCCGAGGTCGATCGCGAGATCGCGCGTGAGGAGTCCCGAGAGGGTTCCGAGCATGGGTCGGCTCCGGCGGTTCCGAGCGGCAGCAGCCACCCCGTGCTATAGAAAGGGACGTGGCTCGCGCGTTCTATACCCGGTCTTCGCCCGTCCGCGAACCCGTGGCGCCAGCCCGGAGGGACCCATGTCGAGATCCTTCCTCGCGTCCGCAGGGCTCCTGTGCCTCCTGGTCACCTCGGCCTGCCACAAGGTGCCCTACTCCGGCCGGAACCAGTTCAACCTCGTGCCCGACTCCCTCATGCTGCCGCTCGGGGCGAGTTCCTACACCTCCACGCTCGCGTCCCTGACGGTGGTGCGCAAGGGCGAGAACCACGAGCAGGTGGTCCAGATCGGACGCCGCGTCGCCAGGGCGTCGGGCGCCGACTACGACTGGGAGTTCGCCTTCGTGAAGGACACCGAGACCATCAACGCCTGGTGCCTTCCCGGCGGCAAGATCGCCGTCTACTCGGGGCTGCTGCCCGTGGCTCGCAACGAGTCGGGCCTGGCGTTCATCCTGGGCCACGAGATCGGTCACGCCACCGCCCACCACGGGGCCGAGCGGCTGTCCCAGCAGCTCGCCGTGCTCGGGGGCCTCGCGGGGCTCAACCTCTACCTGAAGGACCGCTCCAGCCTCTCGGGGGAACAGCGCAACCTCCTGCTCTCGGCCCTGGGTCTGGGGGCGGAGGTCGGGTTGATGCTCCCCTTCTCCCGGACGCACGAGCGGGAGGCCGACATCATCGGCATGATGTACATGGCCAAGGCCGGCTATCCGCCGGGCGAGTCCATCGACATCTGGGACCGCATGGAGCGCGCCTCGGGTGGCGCGTCCGTTCCGGCCTTCCTCTCGACCCACCCCTCCTACGACACCCGCAAGGAAAACCTGAGGGACTGGATGGGCCGGGCCAGGAAACGCTACCAGCGGAACAAGCTCGACAAGGACACCACGTCCGCAATCTGGAGCTGATCCGGCCGATCCGGTCCCGAGGCTTCGCCCCTGGCCGAACAGCGTGCTAAAAGGCGGCGCCGGGTGGCCGCCTTCGAGCGGATCCCCCTGTTTCTCGGGAGACGGCGATGTCCGTGATCGGCAGAATCCGCAAGGGAACCGAGACCGGCACGGTCAAGGTGATCTTCTTCGTCGTGGTCGTGGTCTTCCTCTTCTGGGGCATCGGCCAGAGCAGCGGGCCGGAGTCCACCGTGGTGGCCGAGGTCAACGGCGAGCGCATCACCGACACTCGGTACCACCAGGCCATGCGCAACACGCTCCACGGCCAGCGACGGGCCATGGACGAGGACGAGCAGGTCGCCCTGGCGCGCCAGGTCCTGTCCAACCTCATCCTCCAGGAGGTGCTCCTGCAGGAGGCCCACCGCCTGGGCGTCGAGGTCAGCAACGAGGAGCAGGCCGAGTACATCCTGAGCCACGAGGCCTTCCAGGACGAGTCCGGCCGGTTCAACGAGGAGCTCTACGAGCGCGCCCTGAAGCGCAGCGGATCCAACCGGTCCCAGTTCGAGCGGGACATCTACAACCAGATGGTCCTCGGCCGGCTCGAGGGCGTGGCCCTGTCGGCCATGGCCCTCAAGAAGGAGGATCTCCGCCGGGCCTGGCTCACGGCCGAGACGCGCCTGTCCTTGGAAGTGGTACGCGTCCCCGCGCTCTTCTTCTACGACGATGTCCAGCCCACCGAGGTCGAGGTCGACACGTGGATCGCCGAGCACGGGGCCGACATCCACGCCCGATACCAGGAGGAGTACAACTCCAGGTACTTCCTCCCCATGCGTGCCACGGTCCGCGAGATCCTCCTCAAGACCGGCATCGGGGACGTCACGCTCGACGATCTCCGCATCCGGATGGCCTCGCTCCGCAAGGAGGCCGAGGCTGGCGCGGACTTCTCCGATCTGGCCCGGCGCTGGAGCGAGGCTCCGACGGCCGCCGACGGGGGAAGCCTGGGAGAGATCCGTGCGGACACCGCGGATCCGGACGTCGCGCGGGTCGTGTTCGGGGACGAGGGCGCCAACCCCGCGCCAGGCCTGAGGTCCGTGCTGGAGGCCAAAGAGGGCCTCGTGCTGCTCCAGGTGGACACCCTCCTCCCCGAGGACTCCATTCCGGAGGAGCAGGTGCGCAGCGAGATCGCCCTGCGCATGCTCCGCGAGCTTAGGGCACCCGAGATGGCTGCTGCCTTTGCCGAGCAGGTCCGAACGGCATGGAAGGAGCAGGGCGTCGTGCCCTCCGATCTGCTGGCCGCCCAGAGTCTCGTGCTCGAGACCCCGGAGCCGGTCTCGCTGGCCCACGCGACGGTGCCCGGCCTGCCTCACCTCCCGGACCTCGCGGCCGCCCTGCCTCAGGCCCAGCCGGGTCAGGTGCTGGAGACCCCCTTCCGGGACGGCGACACCTGGTACGTGGTCCGTCTCGAAAACCGGATCGATCCGGATCCCGCTCGGTTCGAGGAGGTCCTGCCGCTCGTCCGCACTCGGCTCGAGATGGAGGCACGCGCCGCCTTCGTGAGGACCTGGGAGGACGACCTCGTCGCCCGCGCCAGCGTGAAGCAGTACTACAAGCCGAGGCCGGGCAGGTAGGAGGCGGACGGATCGCCGTGCGCGCCGCGCACCGATCCCGGACCCTCCGGTGCCGAGTGCCTCGCCGATCCTGGATCTGCCTGTCGTAGATCCGCCCGCATCGCCGATTATCAAAAAAGTGTCGAGATCGATGAACCGAGGTATTGACTTGTCAACGCCTCGCCTATCTACTACATGAGAGTCTGAACGCTCTCCTCGCATCACGGAGGTCGGACAGTCCGGGTCGTCATGCCGCACCGGGAGCCGTAGCACCTGTCCTCAACCCGCCCCTGGACGCTCGTTCCCCGGTCCGCCTGGGCGAGCCGGATCGAGGGAAGGCTGACGCTGTCGCCCCCGACCCGGACTGTCCCCTCCGTCCTCCCACCGAGCCGAGCCACGCGACGATCGGCCCCTGGTCCCAGGCCGGGTCCGTGAATACCCCTTCCGCGCACCCGGTGGACGTCGCCATGAGAAAGAGCACCCGCCTGCTGTTGTGGATCTCCGTCCTGGGGTTCGTCCTGTTCGCGGCGACCACCGCTGCGCTCGTCCTGGTCCTGTCCGGCGAACGGGTCCTGGGAGACCATGAGCCCCGCACCCTGGTGGTGGAACTGGGCCCGGCGCTGTGCGACGCACCGCGGGAAGGGACGTTCGTGATGGACCCGCAAAACCTCCCTCCCCTCCTCACGGACGTCACCGCCGCCCTCCGGAAGGCTGCGGACGATCCGGAGGTCGCCGGTCTCCTGCTGGTGATCGAGCCCCTCGACATCGGGTTCGGCGGCGTCCAGGAACTGGTCGCGGCCCTGGAGGCGTTCCGCGCGTCCGAGAAGCCGTGCGTCGCCCACGCCGACGAGTACGGCAACAAGGAGTACCTGCTGGCGGCGGCCTGCGGGCGGGTGGAGGTGTCGCCCGCGGGCATCGTGCTCGTGAACGGGCTGCACGTCACCGAGACCTACTACAAGGGCACGCTCGACCGAATCGGGGTGGACCCCGAGCTGGAGCACGTAGGCGATTTCAAGTCCGCGGTGGAGCCGTTCGAACGCACCGCGCCGTCCGAGGAGGCCCGCATGGCCACGGACGCCGTCCTGGACTCGCTGTACGGGCAGTTCGTGGACGCGATCGCACGCGCTCGGGGCATGGAGCAGGACCGCGTCCGATCCCTGCTCGATCGCCCGCCGCTCTCCCCGAACCTGGCCCTGGAGGCCGGCATGGTGGACGCGGTCGCCTTCGAGAAGGAGGCCCGCGAGGCTGCCGGGGACGACGACGCCATCGATCTCTCCGACTACGTCCGGAAGGTCCGGCGGGCTCGCTCCAAGGGCGTCCGGATCGCGGTGGTCCACGCGGACGGGTCGATCGTCTCCGGAAAGAGCCGGATCGGGGTCCTCGGTGGACGGTTCGTGGGAGACGAGGACACCGTCGAGCTCCTCGAAGACGTCCGAGACGACGACGACGTGGCGGCGGTGGTCCTGAGGGTGAATTCCCCCGGCGGGAGCGGGCTCGCGTCCGACAACATCTGGCGGGCGCTCCAGGAGGTCCGGGAGGAGAAGCCCGTCGTGGTGTCCATGTCGGACGTCGCCGCGAGCGGCGGGTACTACATCGCCGCCGGCAGCGATCTCATCGTGGCCCAGCCTGCCACCTTGACGGGGTCCATCGGCGTGTTCGGCGGAAAGATGAACGTCGCGGGCCTCTACGAGAAGATCGGCCTGACCCGTCATGTCTACAAGCGCGGCGAGATGGCGGACCTGTTCTCGAGCACCTCGGCCTTCTCGGAGGATGGCCGAGCTCGGTTCCGAGCCTACCTCGACGCGTTCTACGCGCTCTTCCTCGAGCGCGTCTCCGAGGGGCGGAACCTGGACGTGGCCCAGGTCCACGCCTCGGCACAGGGTCGCGTCTGGACCGGGGAGCAGGCCCTGGATCGGGGCCTGGTGGACGAACTCGGCGGCCTCGACGTGGCCATCCAGCGGGCCCGGGAGCTCGCGGGCGTCGAGGGGGAGACCGGGATCCTGCGCCTGCCCGCCGAGAAGACGATCGTGGAGCAGGTCTTGGAGGAGCTGACCCAGCCCGGCACCGGAGCGTCCCGCACCCTCGGGACGGCGCTGCCGGAGGCGGGCGAAACCCTGGCGCTGGCCGAGACCCTGGCTCGGGTGCTGGAGGGCAGTGAGGTCGCGGCGATGCTTCCGGGCGTGATCGAACTGTGGTGAGCGGCTCGGGGTGCCTCGAGGCGCCGGGGGAGAGTTGCGACGGTGCCGGCGTCGTGCCTGTCTGACGCACGGCGTCAGGATCGGGAGCCGGTGCGCCAGCCCTCGTCGTCCACGTAATCCACCCGGTAGACGTCCTGGAATCCGCCCTCGAGATCGTAGAGGCGGAACGTGGCCTCCATGCCTTCGGCGCGGAGCGTGATCCGCCACCAGCCGTACAGGGGGAAGTACTTGGCGTCGTACTGTCCGGGGAACCCCTCCCAGGAACGTTCCGCCCGGGCCGCGTCGATGATGTTCTCCGGGACCTCCCTCTCCTGGGCACGCTGGTTGAACGCCTTGAGGAGGGAAAGGTCGAAGACCGTCTCCAGCTTGAGAGCCTCCGAGTTCCTCTCGTCGGCGACGCCCCAGCGCGCCAGGGTGGACGCCCCTGCCCCGCCCCCGCCCGCGTTGACGTGCAGCGTGCCGAACCGTCCGCCCACGAGGAACGCCTCGCTGGTGTACGGATCGGCGGTGAAGACGGCGCGCAGCTTCATGAGCTCGACGGTGTCCTCCACGAGTTCGAGAAGCTCCCCGGGAGCGCCCTCCCGGTTCGCCTGTCCACCCAGGGCCAGCGTCTGGAGCGGGTGGTGCATGAACACCACGAGACCGTCGTAGTCCTTGCCCTCCACGGCCTTGGGGATCCAGTAGAGCTGCTCCTGCCAGCGAGGCCCGAGGGCGCGCTTGTTGGTGTCGAGCACCAGGAAACGCCACCGACCCTTGGCCAGCCGGACGTCGAAGGCGTACCAGGAGGCCACGCGCTTGAACCCGATGTTCACACCGACGCCGGGGAAAGCGGCTTCGTAGGAGCGGAGCTGGCGGTCCTTCTGGAACTCGCGATCCCCGGCCACCGGCAGCGTGGGGACGCGCTTGCGTCCAGCGTCGGCCAGGGTGCTCCCGGCCAGCAGGTTGTGCATGCGGTGGTCGAAGCGCCTCCAGGCGCCGGTCGATGCGGCGGGGACGTCGTCGCCCATGAGCGTGACCCAAGCCAGGTCCTGGCTGTCCACGGCGCGCACGAGGTCCTCCGCGATGGCATCGGCGACGCCCGGGTGGATGGCCCGCCCCGTGGCCCGGCCCCTCACCTTCTCGGCGTCGCGCAGGTTGCCGACCACGCCGAACGTGATGGGGCGCGGCGAGGCGATCTCGTCCCCGTCGTCCGCAGCGAGGGTGTGGCCCGCCACCCGGGACGGGTCCACGCCGCAGGCGGCGACGAACAGCAGGAGGGGAAGGAGAAAGCGCATGAAACCTCCGAAGTTCACTCGACCGTGACGCTCTTGGCCAGGTTGCGCGGCCGGTCGATGTCACGACCCAGCCGGACGCCGGTCCGGTAGGCGAGGAGCTGCAGGGGAAGGACGGTGAGAAGGGGAGAGAGGATCTCCAGGGTACGGGGCACGGCGATGGAGAGGTCCCCCATGGCCGCGGCCTCGGGGTCGCCCTCGGAGTGGACCACCACGACCCGGGCGCCTCGTGCCCGGACCTCCTGGACGTTGGAGAGGGTCTTCTCTCGGACGGAGTCGTCGGGAACCACCACCACCACCGGGGTGCCTTCCTCCATCATGGCGATGGGCCCGTGCTTCATCTCCCCCGCGGGGTAGGCCTCGCAGGGAACGTAGGCGACCTCCTTGAGCTTGAGCGCCCCCTCGAGGGCCACGGCATGGGAAAACCCTCGACCCATGAAGAGCGCGTACCGGGCGTGCTGCACGAGATCCGCAACCGCCTCCACGGGGCCTGGATCCTCGAGGTACGCCGCCACCTGGTCGGGGATGCGCAGGAGGGCCTCGGCCACGGCCCGACCCTCGTGGCCGGACAGGGTACGGGTCCGGGCCAGGAGCAGCGTGAACAGGAGGAGGGCCGTGACCTGGCTGGTGAACGCCTTGGTGCTGGCCACCGCCAGCTCGGGCCCGGAGTGGACGTAGATCCCCCGGCCGCAGGCCCGCGCGAGGGAGGAACCCACGACGTTCACGATGCCCAGGACCTCTCCTCCCTTGGTCTGGACCTCGCGCACGGCGCCCAGCGTGTCGGCGGTCTCGCCGGACTGGCTGACCGCGAAGAAGATCGTGTCGCGGTTCACGATGGGGTTGCGGTACCGGAACTCGCTGGCGATCCGGGCGGACGCGGGCACGCGGGCCAGGCGCTCGATGGCCATGGCGCCCACCGTGGCCGCGTGGAAGGAGGTGCCGCAGGCGAGCAGCTCCACGCGGCCCACGCCCAGCAGGTCGCGCGGCGTCATGTCGGGGCCTCCGAGCTTGGCAGTGCCTTCGCGTGCCAGGACTCGGCCCCGCAAGCACCGCCGGATGCTCTCGGGCTGCTCGTGGATCTCCTTCTCCATGAAGTGGGCCCAGTCTCCCCTGTCGGGGACGTCCCACTCCTCGTCGAGCTGCTGGATGGCCGGATCCACGCGCACGCCGTCGAGCAGCGTGGTGTCCACGCCCTCCCGACTGAGGACGGCCACCTCTCCGTCCGAGAGGAACACCACCCGCCGCGTGTACTGGACGAGGGCCTGGGAATCGCTCGCAAGCAGCGTCTCCCCTTCACCCAGGCCGATGACCAGCGGCGATCCGTTGCGGGCGGCGATGAGGAGATCCGGGTGGTCGGCGAAGAGGACCGCGATCCCGTAGGTCCCCTGGAGCCGCTGGAGGGCGGCGCGCACGGCCTGCTGGGGGTCCCCGGCGTAGAAGGTCCGGATGAGGTGAGGAATCACCTCGGTGTCGGTCTCGGAGCGGAACCGGATGCCGTCCCGTTCGAGGCGGCTCCGGATCTCCGGGGCGTTCTCGACGATCCCGTTGTGGACCACGGCGATGCGGCCGGTGGCGTCCACGTGCGGGTGGGCGTTCTTCCGGCTGACCCCGCCGTGGGTGGCCCACCGCGTGTGGGCCATGCCGACGCTACCTTCCAGCTCGTCCGGCAGTCCGCGGGCGAGGTCGGCCACGCGGCCCACCTCGCGGAAGACCGAGAGGCCCTCGGGTCGGATCACGGCCAGACCCGCGGAATCGTAGCCGCGGTACTCCAGGCGCCTCAGCCCCTCCACGAGGATCGGGGCGACCCGGCGCTGCCCGACGCACCCGACGATGCCGCACATGTGGTCTCCGTTCACCGGTTGGGGGACGCCAGCCGGCGCACCTCGCGATCCAGATCCTCGATGCTGTCGGGACCGTAACCCCGCGCCTCCCACTCCACCCGCCCCGAGGGGCCCAGGATCCAGGTCGACGGGATGGCCCGGACCCCCAGCGAGCCCGCCAGCTCGGGGGCCCGGGCCACGGTCAGGCCCTCGACCCCGAAGCGCCGGCGTCCGGCCTGGTACGCGTCTTCGCGCTCGTCCACGGACACCGCGAGCACCCATACGCCCAGGCCGCCGGCACGCCACGCCGCCGCGGCGTGCGCCAGGGCGTTCAGTTCGTCCTTGCACGGTGCGCACCACGATGCCCAGAAGGCGATCACCACCGTGCGGCCCCTCAGGTCCGAGAGCGCGAGCGGCCCGGCGTCGGTGGCCAGCCGGGCGGTGGCGAGGACGGCCTCGGGGGAGCCCGGCGGCGGTTGGGTCGCCGCCGTGATCGCCTCCGGATCGGGTCGAGCCTCGAGCCGCCTCCGGGCCGCCTCCACGAGGGCCACGGGCTCTGCCGGCCCCTCGTAGAGGCGTCCGAGCGCGGCCTCCGCGTCGGGATGCCCCAGTGCGCCCGCCTCCGCCCAGGCGGCCAGGGCCGCTTCCCGGGCTCCCGACGTCTCGAGGAGCCGGGCCCGAGCCGCCGCCAGGTCGGGGGTCGGAGCTATGGGCACGGCTTCGGAAAGAGCCTCCAGGGCCCGATCGGATCCGGCGGCCGCCAGGGATTCCGCCTCCACGGAGAGGATCCGCATCCGGAGCGTGGCGTCGGCCCCTGGATCGAGACCGGGCGCCATGCGGCCCAGCGCCGCCCGCGCGCGGCCGGCGAACCCGGCCGCCCTCGAGGGGTCCCGCGACAGGAGCGCCTCAGCCGCTTCGAGGAGGCATGCCGGATCCGCGTCGACGCACGCCCGTTCCCAGGCCTCGGCCGCGAGGGGATGGCCGGCACGCGATCGCCAGCGGGCCTCGGCCCGGTGGATGCCGGCCCGCTCCGCAGGCGTGAGATCCGCAGGCAGGGGGCCGCCCCCCTGCGCCGCGGCTTCGCCGAGGTGGCGGAGCATCACGGCTCCGAAGGGCAGCCGGGGTGGAAGCACCAGGCCCGGCACGATCCGGGCGAGACGCCTGGCCGACTCCCCCACCGCCGGATGGCCCGCCCGGGCGAGCACCTCCCAGGCTCGGAAGAGCGAGACCGGGTCCGCGCTGCCGAGCAGGGCCACAGCCGCCTCCACGGCCGCGTGCCGGGCCGGCCCGAGGCCCCGTTCGTCCACACCCCTGCCCCACAGCCCCACCGCCACGTCGGGGCGTCGGGGGTTCCGAGCCAGGGCCTCCAGCACGAGCGCCGCACCCGTGCGGGGATCGCCCGCCTCCGCGAGCGCCCGGACCGCCAGGCGGACGGCGTCGGCGTCCAACCGGCCATCGAGCGCCCGAAGGGCAGCTCGGGCGTCTCCGGCTGCGAGCAGGGCTTCGGCCTCGAGGAGCGCACCCGGCCCGGGCAGTCTCGATGCGGCCTCCGCCAAAGCCTCCCACGCAGCCGGATCGCGGGGGGTGGCCTCTATGGCCGCCCAGGCTCGGACGAGCGACGGCAGGGGCGCGTCCCCCAAAGCCGAGAGCTCCGAGGCCAGCGACCAGTCCGTGCCGGCCGCCCGCATGGCCCGCACCCACGCGGCCAGGGCCTCGGGATCCTCCGGGGCGGCGCGCGCCGCGGATCGGGCCTCGTCCAGGGCTTGATCCGGCAACCCGGCCGCACCCCAGGCCGCGACGAGCCCGGGCATCCCCGTTGCCGAGCGGGGAGAGGGCGCCGTCTCCTGCTGGATCTCCGGTGCGGGGGGCGGGAGGATCTCGGGAGGCCGATGCACGGAGCAGCCGGCCAGGAGGGCCAGGGCCAGCCCTCTCATGGGGACGGTCGGCCGGTCCCGGCTGCCTTCAGCGCGGCCAACGCGGCCGCGGGCACGTAGGCCGACACGTCGCCGCCCGAGACCAGGATCTCCTTGACCAGGGAGGACGAGATGAAGATGAAGCGGGGGGCGGGCAGCAGGAACACCGTCTCGATGTTCGGGGCCATGTCGCGGTTGGCCAGGCCGGCCTGGAACTCGAACTCGAAGTCCGCCACGGCGCGCAGGCCCCTCAAGATCACGCCCGCGCCGATGGAGCGGCAGAAGTCCACGAGCAGCCCCGAGAAGCAGGTGACCTCCACGTTCGGGATCTCGCGGGTGACCTCCCGCAACGTGGCGATGCGGACCTCCTTGGGCAGGAGGTACCGCTTGGCGGGGTTCTCCCCGACCCCGACGATCACCCGCTCGAACACGCACGCGCCACGCTGGATGATGTCCAGGTGCCCGAGCGTGACCGGATCGAAGGAGCCTGCGTAGACGGCCGCGCGCACGGGCATGGAGGCCTCCCTGCCGCCGGACCTATCCCGCCGGGGACCGGACGGCGTGGGCCCGCACCCCCGCACCGATCCAGGCGCCACGCAACGCAGGGGAGACGGAGGCTAGTACCTCACGATCGCTCGGATCATCGCATCCCGGTCCACCGCCGGGAAGATCGTCTCCATCGGCACCCACTTGGAGGACTCGTTCCACTTCCACCAGGTCCGGCCGTCGGGTTCGTCGTGATCCGCACCGAGCCACTGGGCGTCCTCCCCCTCGTACCCGGCAGGCGTGCTCCAATCCATGGCCACGTAGAAATCCTCGTTCATCACCAGGGCCAGAGAGGTAAGGTCCGCGTCCGCCCAGTGGTTGCCCCCCGGGAACACGCAGTGGGTCATGACGGTCTCGGCCAGCAGAGGTGTGCCCGGTTTGCCGTCGGCACCATCCGGAGCGTAGAGCTGGACGGCGAACTCCGTGTTCGGGGACCCCTCGTTGCCGATCCAGTACCTCACGACGAGCAGGTCCACCGGGTAGCTCTCCGCGGTGAACCGGACGGCGACCTGGGCGTGCAGCGCTTCGGTCTCCGGGACGAGCAGTTCTTCGGCAAACCCGTCGTCGTAGGCGATCTCGACCTCGTCGGTGTCCGTGTCGGTATCGACGTCGGTGTCGGTGTCGGCCTCACCCGTCTCCACGACCTCCTCCGAGCAGGCCGACTGTCCGCTGGCCAGGAGCGCGAGCCCGGCCGTGGTGAGCACCCATCGCATCGGCATCCTCCGTTCGAGGGGAACCGGTCCTGGGGATCCTGCCAGGATCGTGCGGCCCGCGTCAACCACGACAGGGGCCGGCCGGTTTCGATCGTAGCCGGCCGCGTCGTCTGCGTCATGTCAATCGCCCGGGTTCCCGGCCTCCATGCGGGCGCGGTCGTCTGCGGGCGGAAGGACCCGGTGCATCCCGTCGGGGTTCGAGGGTCTCCAGGACCTTTCGGCCGAGTCGGGACAGGGCCACCTCGTCGCGGGCCTGATCGGGAGCCAGGAACCGAAAGCGGGTCCACCCCCGGGCTTCGGGTGCGCCCCGGGCGTCCACGCGGACCACGTCCACGGCCCAGCGCCGGTGGGTGAAGGCGTGGGTCACGCACCCGAGCCGCTCCACGGCCCTGCTCCGGACGCCGAACCCCTCGGCGAGGAGCCGTACCGCTTCCTCCTCGGGCGACTCGCCCGCCGCGATCGGCCCGTCCGGCGGGCCCCAGGTGCCGGCGAGCAGGCCCGGACCCGGCCGCTCGACCACCAGCACGGCACCCTGCTTCGCCCAGATCACCGCCACCCGCTGCTCAAGGGGTCTCGGGGTCCGGGTCCGGGACGACGGGACGGACGCTTCGATGCCCCGGGCACGGGCCAGGCATTCCCTGGCGAGCGGGCAGTCGGCGCAGCGAGGCCTCCGAGGAACGCAGACCGTGGCGCCGAGGTCCATGAGGGCCTGGTTGAACGCGCCGGCTCGGTCGGGCGGGATCCGGGATCGAACCCACGCCTCCACCTGCCGGATTCCGGACGACGGCGCCGGGTCCTGGCCGGTCAAGCGTGCCACCACCCGCCGGACGTTGCCGTCCACGGCCGGCACCGCCTCGCCGAACGCGATGGAGGCCACCGCGCCCGCGCTGTAGGGGCCGAGGCCCGGCAGGTGAACCAGCTCCGCCGCCGTGCGGGGGAACACCCCGCGGGCCCACACCGCCCGGGCCGCGGCGTGCAGGTGGCGGGCCCGGCCGTAGTAGCCCAGGCCGGCCCACTGCTTCAGGACCTCCTCAATCGGAGCACGCGCCAGATCCTCCACAGTTGGAAAGTGCTCCAGGAACCTGGTGTAATACTCGATCACGGTATCTGCGCGGGTCTGTTGGAGCATGACCTCGGACACGAGCGTGCGGTAGGCGCGAAGGTCGGGGTCGGAGGGCGGATCCTCACGCCAGGGCAGTCGGCGGGCACGGGAGGCGTACCAGGCGAGGAGGGGATCGGTGGGGCCGGGCATCCGGACCTCCTACCCGGTCGCCCGGCGGCGCGGGATAGGGGGGCGCGTCCCCCGAGCACTCCGGCGCGTGTACGGCCCGCCCCCCGATCCCCGGCAGGTCGCTGTCCCGGC
Source organism: Deltaproteobacteria bacterium (assembly GCA_016927815.1). Classification (GTDB taxonomy): domain Bacteria; phylum Myxococcota_A; class UBA796; order UBA796; family JAFGLY01; genus JAFGLY01. The sequence continues at coordinate 50,037 of JAFGLY010000013.1, forward strand.
GGGTCCCCTCGACCTGCCGTGGCCATGGGTGGCCTGCCTCGTGGTGGGCGTGCTGCTGGTTCTCCTGGGCGTGTGGGGGGTCCGCCGGAGGCCGGCCTGGGGCGTGCTCGCGCTGGTTTCGGGCCACGTGATCGCGCTCACGGCGCCCGCGGCCGCGGTGCTCGACCGCTACGTCTGGGGTGCCTGGCCCACGCTGGACAAGGCCGGCTCGTACCTGTTCTACCGCGAGGGCGTGCACCGGACGATCCTGGACGTCGTGCCGGTGGACCCCGCGTTGCGCCTGATCGGCGTCCACGTGGGGCACCTCTGGGTGGTGGCCGGCTTTGACCTGATCCTGCCCCCGCTCGGCGCGTTCGGAGCCACGAGCCTGCTCTGGCTGGTCCTGGGCTGGGGGTGCGCCGCGCTCTGCTTCCGGGAGGCGGGCGCCCGGTGGTGGCCTGCGTTGATCGCTGGGTTTCCCTTCGGCATGGGCCTCCACCAGTTCCGCGACGTCCAGTGGTTCACCGTCGAGAAACCCGCGGTCTTCGGCATCGCGTTGTTCTGCTGGGCGCTCCTCCGCACGCGGCGGACCCGCGGAATCGGTCCGATCCTCGTACTCGCAGCGGTCTTCGTGGGCAGCACGTTCCTCGACGTCTACCTGGGCCTCGTGGAGGGCGCCCTGGCGTGCCTGGCCCTGGTCGCGGCCCGGGATCGGCGCATGCTGGCGGCCGTGGGGGCCTCGGCCCTGGCCGTGCTCCCTCTCGTGCTCCTGCAGGTCCACCTCCTCCAGGGAGAGGGCGCGCTGGCCGATCCGGAGATCTGGCTGTGGGAGCGGGCGGCGCTGGACGTCGCGTCCCTCTGGCCCCCCCGCTGGAACCACCTCGAGGCCTGGCGGGCGCTCAACCTGCCGTTGCTCGCGCTGGGCGCCTGGGGTCTGTGGCGCGACCGACGCGATCCCCTCGCCCGGTTCGCGGCCCTGGGGGTGGTGGTGCTGGGCCTCCTGGCCCTGGGGCCCCGGCTCGTCGGCACCCGGGCGCACGGGATCCCCAACCCGTTCTTCCTGGCCCTCTGGTACGGGCTGCCGGGCGCGTGGCGCCTGGCCAAGCCCGAGTTCCTCCTCGAGGCCCCGGTGCTCCTGCTCCTGGGCTCGGCGGCGCGCGTGTTGTCCGGCCCCGCTTTCGGACGCCGCCTTCTGGCCGTACTGCACGCGTTGCTGCTCGCGGGCTGGATCCTGTCGGTCCGCACGCACCCTGCGTATCCGGGGTTCTCGCAGCCGGTGACGGTGCGCCTGGCCCCGCACTGGCAGGACACCCTGGGCCCAGGCGCGGTACGCCCGCTGCCGGATCCGTAGGGGTCCTCAAGGGTTGGTGGGCCCCTCGCCGCCCGGAGGTGCCCAGGGGGGCGGCTCGTCGGGGCTCTCGGGACCCGTTTCGCCCGGAGCCGCTTCCGGCGAGGCGGGCTCGTCCGGGATGGGGGGCGGAGGCACGGGGGGGGCCATGGGCTCGGGCGCGACTCCGACGGGGGACGTGCCGCCCCCGGCCATCCACGCGGCCACCTCCGGCTTGCCGAGTTGGACCACGGACAGGATCTCGAGGACGATCCCGATGACGTTCCCACAGAGCAGCGCCGCCACGATGCCCAGGATGGACACGGTCTTCGCGTTGGCCTTGTACTGGCCCTTGTAGACGGCCAGGCCCGTCACGACCTCGAAGATCCCCATGGCCAGCGGGAACACCCAGAGCGCGCCGACGCACACCCAGATGAGGCCCCCGATCCAGCCCAGAGAGGCCAGGATCGTGAGCGCTCCCGAGAGGATCATGAAGAGACCGGAGGTCTTGTAGTCGGATGGTGCCTGCATTGGGGGCTCCCAGGAGTGGAGGGGGGTCAGCAAGTCCTACCACGGCCGGCACGGGTTCGGGCGCATCTTCTCCGAAAAGGGCCTCTCGCGGCGTCCGGATCGGCGCTCGCCGGCCGGGGCGGGGCGGACATCGATGTCGCGATCCGTTCGTACGCGGGTCGGCCGCGATGGAGGTACACTGCCTTGACCGTGGGTCGGCCCCGCTGGCACGAACCTTGCGTGCTCCCCGGACGATCCATCGGAAGGAGGCTCTCCGTGCACCGATCCATCCTCGTCCTCTCGATCCTCACTGCCACCGGCTGCGCCACCGCGGATCCCCGGGCGATTACCGACGTGACCCCGGCCATGATGCCGCTGGTCCGGGGCAGCAACGCGTTCGCCTGGGGCTCGTACGCGGCCCTCGACGCCATGGGCACGAGCGGCAACCTCTTCTACTCGCCGTTCTCCATCGTGGCGGCGTTCTCCATGGTCTATGGAGGCGCCGAGGGGAACACCGCCAGCCAGCTCGAGGACGCCTTCGGCATCGAGGACGAGTCGGCCTGGCACCGGAACATGGGCCTGCTGCTGGAGGACCTGACCGGGGAGCACCACCGGCCCTACACGCTGCACACGGCCAACCGGATCTGGGCCCAGGCGGGCTTTCCCTTCGAGACGCCGTTTCTCGACCTCACCGCCGAGACCTACGGCGCCAGCCTCGCGGAGGCCGACTTCGTGGCCGAGGCCGAGGCCGTCCGGGAGGAGATCAACGCGTGGGTGGCCGACCAGACCCGGGATCGGATCCCGGAACTCCTCCCGGAGGGCTCCGTCAGCGGCGACACGATCATGGTGCTGGCCAACGCCATCTACTTCCTGGCCGACTGGGCCACGCAGTTCGATGCGGACGACACCTGGGACCAGTCCTTCACCCGTGCGGCCGGCGGCACGGTCCAGGTGCCGTTCATGCACGCGGTGACCGAGTTCGGCTATGCCGAGGACGCCAGCGTCCAGATCCTCGAGATGCCCTACGAGACGGGCGATCTCTCCATGTACGTCATCCTGCCGCAGGACGGCGTGGACCTCGAGGGCATCGCGGACCTGCTGACCGTGGAGCAGGTGGACGCCTGGATCGCGGACCTGTCCGTCTGCGAAGTGGACGTGGCCTTCCCCTCCTTCCAGATGGACTGGACCCTGCCCCTGGTGGACACCCTCCTCGAGATGGGCGTGACCGACGCCTTCGATCCGGGCCTCGCGGACTTCACCGACATCGCCGACCCCGTGGAGGGCAACATCTTCATCCAGACGGCCGTGCACAAGGCGTTCGTTCGGGTCGACGAGAAGGGCACCGAGGCGGCCGCCGCCACCGGGATCGTGATGGACCTGGAGTCCGCGGAGCCCGAACGCCCAATCTTCGAGGCCGACCACCCGTTCGTCTACTTCATCCGCGACAACCTCACGACCAGCATCCTCTTCCTGGGCCGCATGGAGGATCCCTCCGAGGCGCCCCTCGAGGACTGAGGAGGCACGGCTGCCTTTGGCCCGGCCGCGAGGCCGGATCAGGAGCAATCCGGGAAGTCCACCTCGTAGGTCTCTTCGGCGGAGACGGCCTGGTCGATCCAGCCCTGGCAGGTCGAGTCCGGCGTGCCGAAACAGATGTAGGGCTCGCAGTCGAACGTGTCGGATCCGGGCTGGGAGGTCTCCACCGCCCACTCCACGTACTGGTTGCAGCAGTCGTAGGCCTGCTGGCAGACCTCGGTGGCCTGGTCGTAGTCGCAGACAGGGTCTCCGTCGTCACCGCCGCAGCCGGTGGCCAGGCCGGTGACGGAGAACGCGGCCAGGATCCAGAATCGTTGCCCCTTCATCCGTTGCTCCTTCTTCTTGGGGTCACCACTCTGCATAGTCCGTAGCGCTTCTCGTCGTCCAGCCCTTCATCGAATGGATCCCGACGCGGGACGGCAAAGCACCCATGACCGCGCCCCGGGGCGCGGCCTCCGGCACGGGGCCGAGCAGGGCTCTGCCCGCTTCGGTCGGCTTCACGTACAGCAGGTTGTCGCAGACGAGCGCGACGACCTTGCCGTCGCAGTAAAGCGCGTACTCGCCGAACATCTTGCGGAAGGCCACGCGCCCCGCTCCCTCTGCCGGGTCCACGATGGACCGCACGAGGGTCTCGTTGCTGGCCATGTCGCTCCGAGGGTCGGGGGAAGCCCCTCGAGCGCCGGATGGTTGCGGCTCCGTCCCCGGCTGCCATCGGGGCGGCGGCCCTCCGCAAGCGTGGAGGGTGGCGGACCAGGGGGAACGGTGTGCCCGTCACGCCCCCCGGTACCGGGCCTCCGCGAAGTTCACCCGCCGCATGCGCGGTTGGGTCATGATCTCCTCGTAGTAGTGGGCGGCGAGGCCCGCCACGCGGCCGAACACGAAGAGCGCCTTGCCCACGCGCGGGTCGAGGCCCATGTCGGCGACGAGCGCGCCGATGACGCCGTCCACGTTCACGGGCAGGTCCAGGCCCTTCACGTCCTTGAACACGCCGCCCACCAGGCGCGAGGCCTCCACACACGGTCCGGAGAGGCCGAGCTCCGCGGCCAGCGTCCACAGCGCGTCACGGCGGGGATCCCGGGTGTGGACCCTGTGGCCCAGCCCCTCGATCCGCTGGCCGGCGCCGAGCCGGGCCTCGATCTCGAGGCGGATGGCCCGGGCCAGGTCCTCGCCCCGGGCGCGAGCCTGGCAGGCGGTGAAGAACTCGGCCGCGCGGGCGCCCGCGCCGCCGTGGACGTCGGTGATGGCCATGACCCCGGCGGCCACGGCCACCTCGAAGCCCGGCCGCACGGTGGCGGCCAGGATCGTGGCCTGCGCCGAGGGAGGGGTGACCCCGTGGTCCACCGA
>JAFGLY010000097.1 GCA_016927815.1 Deltaproteobacteria bacterium
CGGGCGCGGCCCTCACCCGGCGCCTGTCGGCGCCACCCTCTCCCGGGGGGAGAGGGGGCAGGGCACGCAGTGCCCCCCGAGCCCGAGTTCGAGCCGACCCGTCGGACCGCCAACGATGCCGCCCGACCCCTGCCCGTCGCACCTTCAGCCGTTTCGCGGCCTGTTCGCGTTCCGTAAGGGGGCAACGCCGGGTCCGTGGGTGGAGGGGCCCCACTTCGTCAGACGCTGGTGGACGGAGCGGTGTGGCGCGGGGTCCGGTTCGGGTGCGGGCTGGACCTGCCCCGGAGCCGGCCCCACGCAAGGCCGCCTTGGACACAGAGCCGCCGGGCCATTCCCCGGACACGGGTGTCTCGATCTCCGGGGGCGCGGATCGGCTCGACCCGGGGTAGTGTGCCTTCCAGGCGGGCCGACCGGCTGGCACGGACCTTGCGGACGTTTCGGCCGACCCCCAGAAAGGAGACCTTATGCACCGCCTCGCCCCTGCCCTTCTCGTCCTGGCCGCCGGCTGCGGCGCGGACCCTCGCGAGATCACCGGCCTCACACCGGTCATGGAGCCGCTGGTGCTCGGCAACAACGCCTTCGCCTGGGGGTCGTTCGCCACCCTCGACGAGGCGGGCGTCGAGGGCAACCTCTTCTACTCGCCCTTCTCCATCACCGCCGCCTTCTCCATGCTCTACGGCGGCGCCGAGGCGAACACGGCCGCCCAGATCGAGGCCGCGTTCGGCATCGAGGACGAGGACGCCTGGCACGAGAACATGGGCCGGCTCCTCGCCGATCTCTCGGGCGAGCACCACCGACCCTACACGCTCTACGCCGCCAACCGGATCTGGGCCCAGGAGGGGTATCCCTTCAAGGAGCGCTACCTGGCCCTCACGGACGAGACCTACGGTGCAGGCCTCGTCGAGGCCGACTTCGATACGGATCCCGGAGCGGTGCGCGAGGAGATCAACGGCTGGGTGGAGGACCAGACCCGGGGCCGGATCGAGGACCTCTTTCCGTCCGGCACCATCGACACCACCACGGTCATGGTACTGGTGAACGCCATCTACTTCCTGGCCGACTGGGCCACGCAGTTCGAGGCGGACGACACGTACGACCAGGCCTTCCACCTCGGCGACGGGTCCGGCGTACAGGTGCCCTTCATGCACCAGACCGCCGAGTTCGGCTACACCGAGGACGCATCCGTGCAGGTCCTCGAGATGCCCTACGAAACGGGGGATCTCTCCATGTACGTCATCCTCCCGCAGGACGGCGAGGACCTCGCGGGGATCGCGGATCGGCTCACCGTGGACCAGGTGGACGCCTGGATCGCCGATACAACCGTCCAGGAGGTGGAGGTCGCGTTCCCCACGTTCCAGATGGACTGGGAGATGCCGCTCGCCGACGTGGTCCAGGGCATGGGCGTCACCGACGCCTTCGATCCGATCCTCGCAGACCTCAGCGGCATCGCCGACGCCGTGCTGGGCAACCTCTACGTCCAGGCCGCCGTGCACAAGGCGTTCGTCCGCGTGGACGAGGAGGGCACCGAGGCGGCAGCGGCCACCGGCATCTCGGTGGGCGATCTGTCGATGCCGAGCGGTATGGAGTTTACGGCGGACCGTCCGTTCGTCTTCTTCATCCGGGACAACCTCACCCGCTCGATCCTCTTCCTGGGCCGCATGGAAGACCCCTCCAAGGCCCCGCTCGGGGACTAGCTCCTCACGACGCTCGGCCCCGACCGGAGCCGGCCCAATCGCCACTGCGAGGCAGGACCCCCGCCGCTGCCGCCTGGCGGGCGGGGTGCGGTATGTCTTGCGCCCATGCGGGTAAGCGCATAGACTCCACACCATGTCCAACCCCAGCGACTCCCTCGCACCCGTCTTCAAGGCCCTCTCGGAGCCTCCGCGGCTGGAGATCCTCGCGCTCCTGCGGCACGGCGGGGAGATGTGCGTCTGCGACGTGGAGGCGGTGCTCGGGCTCACCCAGTCGCGAGCCTCGCGCCACCTGGGCGTCCTCGCGCGGGCCGGCTTCGTGGAGGGTCTGCGCGCCGGCGCCTGGGTCCACTACCGCGTCCTGCCCGAGCCCGACCCTCTGGTCCGCGCGATGCTCCTCGTCCTCGAGAGCGCGTTCTCCGAGGAACGGCTGGCTGAGCTGATGGCGCGGCTGGAGGCCGTGCGGACGGCCAAGGCCCAGGGGTCCGCCTGCGTCTCCCCCTTCCGGGACCGCGGGGTCGAACCTTGAGCCGTCCGGGCGGCGTAGCCGCACGCCTCTCCTTCCTCGACCGCTACCTGACCCTGTGGATCTTCCTCGCCATGGGCATCGGCGTGGGCACGGGCTGGGCGTTCCCCGGCGTGGTGCCCTTCCTGGAGCGGTTCTCGGTCGGCACGACCTCCATCCCCATCGCGGTGGGTCTCATCCTCATGATGTACCCGCCGCTGGCCAAGGTCAGGTACGAGGAGCTGCCCCGGGTCTTCCGCAACACCAAGGTGCTGGGGCTCTCGCTGGTGCAGAACTGGATCGTCGGCCCGATCCTGATGACCGCCCTGGCCATCCTCTTCCTCCACGACAAGCCCGAGTACATGGTGGGGCTCATCCTCATCGGGCTGGCCCGCTGCATCGCCATGGTCATCGTCTGGAACGACCTGGCCGAGGGCGACACCGAGTACTGTGCCGGCCTCGTCGCCTTCAACTCCATCTTCCAGGTGCTGTTCTTCTCGGTCTACGCCTATTTCTTCGTCACCCTGGTCCCAAGCTGGTTCGGCCTCGAAGGCGTGCACATAGACATCACCATCGGCGAGATCGCCAGGAGCGTATTCATCTACCTGGGCATCCCCTTCCTCGCGGGGGTGCTGACCCGGTTCACGCTCGTCAAGGCCCGCGGAAAGGACTGGTACCACCGCGAGTTCGTGCCGCGCATCAGCCCAATCACGCTCGTCGCGCTCCTCTTCACCATCGTGGTGATGTTCAGCTTCAAGGGCGAGGCCATCGTCGCGCTGCCCATCGACGTGGTGCGCATCGCCATCCCGCTGCTCGTCTACTTCGTGGTCATGTTCCTGGTCTCCTTCTTCATGAGCAAGAAGGTGGGCGCCACCTACGGCCAGTCCACGACCCTCTCCTTCACTGCGGCCTCCAACAACTTCGAACTGGCCATCGCCGTGGCCGTGGCCACCTTCGGCATCCACCACGGCGCGGCCTTTGCTGCGGTCATCGGGCCGCTGGTAGAGGTGCCCGTGCTCATCGGCCTCGTGCACGTCGCGCTCTGGTTCCGGCGGCGCTTCTCCGACGAGTGGCGCGACGCCGCGGGCGCTTCCCATGCCTGATCCTCGCTCGAAGCGGGACGAAGTCTCCAGGTTCTACACCGGCGCCCTCCAGCGCGGCTCGTACTGCTGCGGGCCCGCTCCGTCGAAGTCCGCGCTTCCGGCGGGCTACCGCCCCGAGGAGCTGGACCTGCTCCCGGACGACGGGAGCAGCTTCGGGTGCGGAAACCCGCTGGCCTTCGCCGCGGTGCGGGCGGGCCACGTGGTGCTCGACCTCGGCGCGGGTGCGGGGCTCGACCTGCTCATCGCCGCCGAGAAGGTGGGGCCCGCGGGGAGGGTCGTCGGCGTGGACATGACCGACGCGATGATCGAGGCCGCCCGAGCCAGCGTCACCCGCGCCGGGCTCCAGAACGTGGAGGTTCGCAAGGGGATCATCGAGGAGCTGCCCGTAGAGACGGCCTCGGTGGACCACGTGATCTCCAACTGCGTGATCAACCTGTCGCCGGAGAAGGAGCGGGTGTTCGCCGAGATCGCCCGGGTGCTGCGCCCCGGCGGGCGGATCCGTATCTCCGACATCGTGGCCGAGGACCTGCCGGAGTGGGTGAGGGCCGACCCGGAGCTGGTCGGGGCCTGCATCGGCGGAGCCATCCCCGAGGCCGAGTACATCGCGGGCCTGGAACGCGCCGGGCTGGTGGACGTGCGGGTCGAGGAGCGGCTGCGCTACGACGCGCGGCAGCTCGAGGACATGGCGGGCATCGCGTCTTGCTGCTGCGGCGGGGCCGATCCCAGGCTCGCACGCCTGGCCGGCCGGATCTGGAGCGCCACCTTCTCGGGGCGCAAGCCATGACCGGCGCGGAGGGCTGGCGCGAGGACGTGGCGCGGCTGCGCGCGGCGGGGCCCCGGGGCGTCTTGTTCCTCTGCGTGGCCAACTCCGCCCGCAGCCAGATGGCCGAGGGCATCGCCCGGCACCTGGCCCCTCCAGGTGTGGAGGTGTGGTCTGCCGGCTCGGAGCCCGCCACCCTGAACCCCCTCGCCGTCGTGGCGCTGGCCGAGGTGGGGGTCGACCTCTCGGGCCACCACTCCAAGGGCATGGACGCCGTGCCCGCCGACCGCGTGGACGCGGTGGTCACGCTCTGCGCCGAGGAGGTCTGCCCGGCCTGGCTGGGGAGCGCCCTGCACCTCCACTGGGGCCTGCCCGATCCGGCCGCCGCGCCCGAGGAGAGCCGCCTCGACGCGTTCCGCGCCACGCGCGACGAACTGCTCCGGCGCCTGCGGGCGTGGTTCGCAAAGCCCACGAAACCCTCACCATGAACCAGGGTGGTCCAATGCTCGGAAGAAGACTCGTCCTCGCCGTCGCCCTCCTCCTGGCCGCCTGCGCTTCGCAGGCCGGCCCTGGAGTCGCTGAACGCCCCCCCACCGACCCCGTCGCGGCCGAGGCGCCCCGGGCGGCCGTCGCGTCCGTGGTCATCCTCGAACAGAAGCAGTGCTGCGCGTGCACCCAGAGCCGCCAGCGCGAGTCCCGTGCCGTCTTCGACGCGGCGCTGGCGGAGCTGGCCGAGAAGCCCGAAGTGCGCGTGGTCTACCTCGACGAGGACCCGGCCGGGGCAAAACCCTGGCGAGCCCTCCGCGAACCCGTCGCCGCCCCCGCCTACTACTTCCTGGACGGGGACGGAGGGCTCCTGGCCTTCCTCCAGGGAGCGCTGGGCGAGGCGCAGGTCGCCGAGGCGCTCGTCGGGCCATGACGCCCAGGGTCGAACTGGCGCTCATCGTCGTCGTGTTCCTGGCCGCTTGGTTCCTCCCGGTCGACCTGCTTCCTCAGGGCGGCCCGCGCCTCCAGGAAGCCGGCGTCGAGGCCCTGGCCATGCTCCACGAGTACGCCCGGGAGCACGTCCTGCTCTGCCTCGTGCCCGCCTTCTTCATCGCGGGGGCCATTTCGGTCTTCGTCCGCCAGGCGTCCGTGATGAAGTACCTGGGGGCCAGCGCCTCCAAGTGGGTCGCCTACCCGGTGGCCGCGATCTCGGGAACCCTCCTGGCCGTGTGCTCCTGCACGGTGCTGCCCCTGTTCACGGGCATCCACCGCAGGGGAGCCGGGCTGGGGCCGGCCTCGGCCTTCCTCTACTCGGGGCCCGCCATCAACGTGCTCGCCATCATCCTGACGGCGCGGGTGCTGGGCTTCGAGATCGGCGTCGCCCGCGCGGTCGGTGCCATCGCCTTCTCGGTCCTGGTGGGCCTCTCCATGCACCTGCTCTTCCTGGGGGAGGAGCGGGCCCGGGTCAAGGCCGCGCTGGCCATACCCCCCGACGAGGAGCCCAAGCGCAAGCTCTGGCAGGACGGACTGTACTTCGCGTCGATGGTGGCCTTCCTGGTCTTCGCCAACTGGGGGCGGCCAGCCGAGGGCGACGGGGGCCTGTGGGCGGCGATCTTCGAGCTGAGGGGGCCCATCTCCGGGGCGTCGCTGGCGGCGCTCGCCCTCATGATCTGGCGCTGGTTCGACCGGGACGAACTGCGGGACTGGCTCGATGCCACCCTGACGTTCGCCCTCCTGATCCTGCCGCTCCTGTTCGCGGGCGTGGTGGCGGCCGGTTTCCTGCTCGGTCGTCCCGGGCACGAGGGCGTCATCCCCTCGGCCTGGGTGGCCGCGCTGGTGGGTGGCAACTCCGTCTGGGCCAACCTCTTCGCCTCGGTGGTGGCAGCTTTCATGTACTTCGCCACCCTGACCGAGGTGCCCATCCTGCAAGGCCTCATCGGCTCGGGCATGGGCGAGGGCCCCGCGCTGACGCTGCTGCTCGCCGGCCCGGCCCTGTCGCTGCCCTCCATGATCGTCATCCGCAGCGTGCTCGGCACCCGGAAGACGGTCGCGTTCATCGTGCTCGTCGTCCTCTTCTCCACCCTCGCCGGCCTCGCCTACGGGGCCCTGGCTTGACTCGATGAAGGAGATCGAACCATGGAAATCAAGGTCCTCGGCACCGGCTGCGCCAGGTGCAGGAAGCTCTACGAGGAGGTTGAGCAGGCCATCCGCCACAGCGGCATCCCCGCCACCCTCACCAAGGTGGAGGATCTCGACGGCATTCTGGCCTACGGCGTGATGATGACGCCGGCCCTGGTCATCGACGAGGAGGTCGTGTCCATGGGCAAGGTCACGAAGGCGGCGGAGATCGTCACCCTGATCGTGAACCGGACGGGCTGATCACGGTGCCGATGGACGAGCTGCCGGAGAGATGTTGGACAGCTTCCTCGCCAATGTCGCCGCCTACATCCACACCAGCCCGCTGCTGGCCCTGGGCGCCGTCTTCCTGGCCGGGCTGCTCACCGCGTCCAACCCTTGTGTTCTGAGCACGATCCCGCTCATGATGAGCTTCGTGGCGGGGCGGCGGGAGGAGGGGGCGGGCCTGGGGCGGGCCTTCGGCTACTCCCTCACGTTCGTCCTCGGGCTGAACGTCATGTTCGCCGGCATGGGGCTGCTCGCCGCTCTGGCGGGCCAGTTCTACGGCGACGTCTCCGGGGTCTGGAAGTGGGTCGTGGCTGGCGTATGCGTGGTCATGGGGCTGCACCTCGCAGAGGTGATCCGCTTCCCCATCCCCGGGCTCACCGGCTACCACCCCAAGGCCACCGGCCTGGCCGGGGCCTTCCTGCTCGGACTGCTCTTCGGGCTCGTCTCGGCGCCCTGCGCGGGGCCGATCCTCATCGTGCTGCTCACCTACCTGGCCGGCGCCGACGCCTCGGTGGCCTGGGGTGCCCTCCTCCTCCTCGTCTATGGCCTGGGGCACAGCGCGCTGGTGCTGGTGGCAGGGACATCGATGGGCGCAGCGAAGAACCTGCTCTCCTCCAAAGGCCTCAACAGGGCGACCCTGTGGATGCGGCGGGGCGCGGGGGGCGTGATCGTACTCGTCGGGCTGTTCTTCGCCTGGCAGGCGGTGAAGGGCGCGTAGGTGTCGTCCACCAGGAAGCGTGGGTCGCCATGGCCCGACCGGATCCGGGACGCTCCCAGCGCCCGGGCGTCCCGGTTCCAGGGGGGGTGCCGACCCGCGTGGGAAGATCCGGGATGTCCTCACCGGCCTGCCGGTCCGTTTCCGCCGGGCCGGATCTCCCAGGAGCGGACGGCCGGGTTGGAGACCAGGGAGGCGTAGCGCGCCCGCACCCTGCGAAACCGCCTGGCTCCGACCCCGAGGGCGACGAACCCGAGTCCGATGGACACGCACCCGACGACCACCTCCGGAACCTGCCCGGGGTAGATCCGGAGCAGGGCGACACCGGCGGCGAGAAGGCCCAGGGCCGTCCTCAGGTAGGCCAGCAGGGTCCGCTCGCTGGCCATGAGCGTACGGTCGAAGGCGAGCCAGTCCCGGACCAGGAGGTCCGCAGGTCGGACGACGAGATGGGATGGCGAACGGTCTTCCATGGGATCCTCGGGAACGAGCAGGGGGGATTGACCCGAGAGGACGGGGCGCGTGCCGTGCTGTCGGCTCGGGGGGTGAGGAGTGCCGGACGGTGAGGGCGTCGCACGCGGCGTGCCCTGTCTCGTGGCGGGTTCTAAACGTTCATCGTGCCCCTCTGAGCGCCTGATGCCTGAGCGCGTACAGGATGCGCGCGGCCTCGCGGTCGCCCCAGCGACGGGCCAGGGCCAGTCCCCGCTCGATCGCCACGAGGGCCCCCGCCCGGTTTCCCGCGGCCAACTCGAGACGCGCCCAGAGGATCGCGGGCCGGGTGTCCAGGGCCGACGCCGCCGCGGCAGACGCGGCGGCCCGGCGGGCTGCCTCGAGATCGCCCGCGTAGAAGGCACGCTCGGCGCGTTCGTGCAGCACCGGACCATAGGCGTCCCACCGTGCCTCTCCAAGGGCCCGATCGATCCGTGCGCATGCCTCGGGATCCCGCACCGTGACGGTGATCGGCAACGCGTGCGTGAGGACGCACCGTTCCCCGACCGGCCGGGCGACGAGGGAACTCCAGTGGACCTCGTCCAGGGGCTCGTTCCTCGTGACCGGCCAGACGGACACGGGGGAGGCGTCCCGGGGGCGTGCCGTGTCCATGCCGTAGCGCAGGTACCGATCCGCCACCGGGACGGCGGCCCAGTCCAGCGGAGCCCCGTCGGGGGCGATCCGCTCCAAGACGGCGACGTCCTGCCGCACGTCGTGCGTACCCGCTCCGGTTTCGACCGGCCCGTAGGGCGCCGAGGGGAGCCGATGCAGTACGCCGAACACGGGCACGGCAACCCCCCAGGGCAACACGATGCCCGCCAGGAGCGCAGGCCGCGCCCCGAGGCGCAATGCACGCAGCATGGCGTCCAATCCGACCGCAGCGAGCACACACGCCAGGGGCAGCAGGGCCCCCCACACGTTGTGCCGGCTCGTCAACCCGGACAGCACCGAGGCGGCGAGTGGAAGGGCCAGGCCACCCCCGAGGATGCCGAGCAGTACGCGGTCGGTGGGAGTCCGCCGCACGAGGGCGACGCCGAAGCCGATGACCCCGAGGCCGGTGAGCAGCCACGAAGCTGGATGCACCCAGCGGCCGATCGGCCACAGAAGGTAGAGGAGTACGGCCGGAACTGGCGCCCCCAGCCGGACGCCTCCCGCGTGTTCGATCTGGCCGGCGCCGGGACCGACCAGCCAGACGAGCGCCACGCCCGCGCTCAGTGCGCAGGCTGTGAACGCGACCAGCGCCCGTCGCCGATCCGTCGTTGCGACCCCCAGCGCCACCGCTGCGACCACGACCGGGAAGACGAGGTGGAATAGCGAGCCCACGATCCCGATCCCGGCCAGCAGGGCCCCTGCGCGGCGCAGGTGAGACCCGAGCGCCAGATTCATCCCGGCGGCCAGGGCGCCGGCTCCGAGGGCGACGAGGCACGCATAGGGTCTCGCCAGGGTCCCGAGCGCGAGGAGGAACGGCGACGCTGCGAGCAGGCCCGCCGAGAGGCTGCCGATGCGCTCACCCATGCCCCACGCCCCCACCCTGGCCAGGCAGGCGACCGCGACGGCTGCGGCCAGCGCGGACGGCAGCCTCAAGCAGGCATCCGAGTCCCCGAGGTGGGCCGAGACCCAGGCCAGGAGGAAGTACAGCGGAGGGTGCACGTCCGCTGCGACGAGGCGGAGCACCTCGTCCAACGGCGCTCGGGCCACCCGCCAGGTGAAGCTCTCGTCGGCGGACAGGGGCCAGTGCTGGAGGGACGAGGTGCACAGGCCCAGGGTCAGCGCGGCCAGCCCCAGCGGGACGAGCATCCCGCCGCCCTTCGAGGGCCGGTCCACTCCAACGATCGCTCCGTGCCAGAGGGATCGAAGTGCGCTGGCCTGGAGCAGGGAGGGTACGAGGAGTCCTCGGAGAGGCGCAGCGTACCACGGGGCGGCTGCGCGTTCCCCGGAGACAGCCAGTGCCCGACCCGTGTCTATCGCTCCACCACCATCGAGACGCCCATGCCACCGCCGACGCAGAGCGTGGCCAGACCCCGCCGGACGTCGCGGCGTCGCATCTCGTGGATCAGCGTACACAGGATGCGCGCACCCGAGGCGCCGATGGGGTGGCCGAGGGCGATGGCGCCGCCGTTGACGTTGGTGTGGTCCAGGGGCAGTTCCAGGTCCCGGGCCACCGCGAGGGACTGAGCCGCGAAGGCCTCGTTCGCCTCGATCAACTCGATGTCGCCGAGTCCGAGCCCGGCCCGCGCCAGCACCTTGCGGGTGGCCGGGACCGGCCCGAGGCCCATGACGGACGGATCCACGCCGGCCGTGGCGGTCGCGCGGATCGTCGCGAGCGGCGTAATCCCGAGGGACGCGGCCTTCGCCGCGCCCATGACCACGGCGGCCGCTGCGCCGTCGTTGATGCCGGAGGCATTGCCCGCAGTCACCGTACCGTCCTTGAGGAACGCGGGCTTGAGCGCGGCGAGCGAGGCCGTCGTGACCCCTCTGCGGGGGAACTCGTCCACAGAGAACACCCTGGGTTCGCCCTTGCGCTGCGGAATGGAGATGGGCACGATCTCTGCCTCGAAGCGACCCTCCTGGATGGCCGCCTCGGCCCGGTTCTGGCTGGTGCAGGCGAAGGCGTCCTGCTCCTCGCGCGTGATCCCGTACTGCCTGGCCAGGTTCTCTGCGGTGACCCCCATGTGGTAGCCGTTGAAGATCTCCCACAGCCCGTCGTGGACCATGAGGTCCGTGGCGTCCGTGTCTCCCATGCGGGCACCCCAGCGCAGGCCGGGCAGGGCGTAGGGCGCGGCGCTCATGTTCTCGGTGCCCCCGGCCACGATGATCTCGGCCTCGCCGACCCGGACGAGGTCGGCCGCCAGGGCGATCGCCCGGAGGCCCGAGCCGCACACCTGGTTGATCGTCACGGCCGGGCTGGACAGGGGGATTCCGGCGTCCACCGCGGCCTGCCGGGCCACGTTCTGTCCGAGGCCCGCCTGGAGCACGCAGCCCATGAACACCTGGTCCACGGCTGCGGCGTCCAGGCCGGCCCGGGCGAGTGCCTCTCGGATGACCACGGTGCCCAGCGTGCGGGCCGACACGTCCTTGAGGGAGCCGCCGAACGAGCCCACGGCCGTCCGTACGATGCTGGCGATCACGATGTCCATGGGGGTCTCCGTTGGTGTGGGGTCACAGGGGCGGGGTGCGAACCAGGCTTCGCGGGCCTCGTCAGGTGCGTTCCACGATGAGGCTGACCGCCTCGCCGCCGCCCAGGCAGAGCGAGGCCATGCCCCGCTCCAGGCCGCGCGCCTCGAGCGCGTACAGCAGGGTGACCAGCACGCGGGCGCCCGAGGCGCCGATGGGATGGCCCAGGGCGACGGCGCCTCCGTGGACGTTGACCTTGTCCTCGCGGATGCCGAGCGTGCGCAGGATGGCCACGCTGGACGCCGCGAAAGCCTCGTTAATCTCGTGGAGGTCGATGTCCTCTTCCACCAGGCCCGCCTTGGCGAGCACCTTCGGAATCGAGAGGATAGGCGCCACGAGCACGTCCTTCGGATCGAGCCCCGCGGCGGCCTGGGCGCCCACCCGGGCGACCGTCGCGAGTCCGTGGGCCTGCACGAAGTCGTCGGAGGCGAGCAGTACCGCGGCGGCGCCGTCCGAGATCTTGGAAGCGTTGCCAGCCGTGACACGGCCGTCCTTCCGGAAGGCCGACCTGAGGGTGCGAAGCGTCTCGAGCGGCGTGGGACGGGGCGTCTCGTCCTCGTCGAAGAGCACTGGATCCCCTCGCTTCTGGGGTACGGGCACCGCGACGATCTCCTCCCGGAAACGACCGGTGGCCTTGGACTCCACGGCCTTCTCGTAGGATCCGGCCGCGAGGCGGTCCATCTCCTCCCGGCTCACGTCGTACTTCTCGGCCACCCACTCGGCCGTCAAGCCCATGTGCACGTCGTTCCCCACGTCCCAGAGCCCGTCGCGCACCATGGCGTCCACGGCCTTTGCGTCGCCCATGCGGGCACCGGTGCGCAGGCGGGGCAGCAGGTAGGGCGCCTGATCCATGTTCTCCATGCCCCCGGCCACGATCACCTCGGCGTCCCCGCAGGCGATGGCCTGTGCTCCGAGCATGACGGCCTTCAGACCCGACCCGCACACCTTGTTCACCGTGAAGGCACCGGTCGCGAAGGGAACGCCCGCCTTGATGGCCGCCTGGCGAGCCGGGTTCTGGCCCAGTCCGTGGGGCAGTACGTTGCCCATGATCACCTCGTCCAGGACCTCCAGTCCGAGGCCGGCACGCCGTGCGACCTCCCGGATGACCACGCTGCCGAGCACATCGGCGGGAAGACCCGAGAGCGCACCCCTGAAATCGCCGATGGGCGTACGGGCGGCAGCGAGGATGTAGGCCGTGCGCATGGAGCCTCCTGGAAGCAGCAGCGGGGGAGAGCCCGGTTCCCGGGGAGGCGTCCGACGCCGCCCGGTGATACTGGAACCGCCCCCATAGCACGAAGGCGGTCCGGTCGGAGGCGCCGGAGCAGAGCCGTCGGCCCTGCCAACGGTTGCCGTGAGGGGACGGCGGCGGTAGGGATTTGCGCGTCGGGCCGGCCTCGGACCCGACACCGGAGGGATCCATGGGCTTCTTCGACCGCATCTGGAACGTCATCAAGGGGATCTTCAGCTCCACGGCCGCCGACATCGAGCGACGCAATCCCGAGGCCGTCTACGAGTCCGCCATCGAGGAACGCGTCAAGAAGTACGCGGAGCTCAAGAAGGCGGTGAGCGGCATCGTGTACCTCCGGAACAAGATCGCCTCGGACCTTGAAACCAAGGAGAAGGAGCTGAAGGACGTCCTGGCACAGCTCCCCATCGCCGTGGAGGAGGGAGAGGACGAAGCGGCTTTGGTGCTCATCCAGAAGAAGGACGAGCTCGCCAAGCAGATCGAGGACTTGAAGGGGGAGCTGGAGAAGCTCGCCACCCAGGCCGAGGAAGCCAAGAAGGGGCTGGTCGCCTTCACCGCGGAGATCGAGAAGCTCAAGCGGGAGAAGGTGGAGATGCTGGCCCGCAAGCAGACGGCCGAGGCGCGCATCCAGATCCAGGAGACCCTGGACGGTCTCTCCACGGATGCCGACATCAAGGCGCTCGACACCGTGCGGGAGCACATCCACAAGCTGCAGGCCGAGGCGGACGTGGGTGCGGAGATCAAGGGTGAATCGCTGGACGCGAAGCTCGAGAAAATCAAGGCGAAAGCTGTGGATGCAGGCGCACGCGCCCAGCTCGAGGAGATGAAGAAGCAGGCGACCGCCCGAAAGGCCGCCGCCGAGGCCGCCGCGGCCTCCGCGGGCGGAGCCGACCCGGGCCGCCGTACCATCTGACGCACCCCCGTTCCTCCCCCAAGCGAGCACGCTCCCCGTGAAACGCCTCTGGAAACGGATCCTGGACGGCTGGTTCGGGCTCGCTCCCCACAACCGCCGGACGGTGAACGCGCTGGCGCTCTCGGTCGTGGCGTACATCGCGCACTACCTCGTCTTCACGATCGTCCAGCCGTTCTACATCGAGGACGCAGGGATCACCTTTGCCTACGCCCGCAGCCTCGCCGAGGGCCACGGACTGGTTCCCTGGGTCGGTGGCGAGCGGGTGGAAGGGTACTCCAATCCACTCTGGACGTTCGTCCTCGCGTTCTTCCACGTCCTTAAGATCCAGGTCTGGACCTCGTCCAAGGCGCTCGGGGCCCTCCTGGGCGCCGCCACCCTGCCCCTGGCGTTCGCGATCACCCGTCGGGCCCGCCTGGGGCGCGACGACCTGCTGAACACCCTCCCCGCCTTCCTCCTCGCGGCGTCCTCGCAGTTCGTGATCTGGAACGCGTCGGGCTTGGAGAACGCGCTCTTCAACTTCCTCCTGGCGGCCGCTGCGCTCCGCACGCTCCAGGAGGGCGCCGGGCGCGCCGATGCGCGTGGCGTGGCCGCGGGGAGACCCTGGTCGGCGCTGCTGTGGTTCCTCTTCTCGATCACCCGCCCCGAAGCGCCGCTCTACGCGGGGCTGGCTTTCGGGCTCAGGTGCCTCTACGCCCTGGGCGAGCCCAGGGGATTCCGGAACGTCCTTCGGTGGCTTGCAGCCTTCCTGGTACCCTTCGTGGCCTACCACCTCTGGCGGTACCACTACTTCGCCTGGGCCTGGCCGGAGACCTACTACGCCAAGCTGGGCCAGGGCACCCGGTTCAAGCCGTGGAACTGGGACGTGAGGGGATGGAGCTACTTCCGGAACTACCTCCGGACCTACGGGGTCGGCTGGGCGAGCCCGCTCTTCGTGTTCGCCCTGGTGGGGCTGCGCCGCTGGCGGGGCTGGGTGGGTCTCGGCCTGGTGGCGCTCCTGGGCCTGGTCATCCTGTGGAACGGGCGCGCCCCGCTCCTCGACGGGTGGGACGCCTGGGGTGTGGTCCGCCGCGAGTGGACGCTGGTGCGGCTGTGGGGTGTGTACGGCGGAGTGATCCTGTTGCCGCTCGTCGCCCTGGGCCGGGAGGGATGGCGCGCGCTCTGGATGACCTGGAGCATGTTCGTCACGGCCGTCTTCTTCACGATCTACTCGGGTGGCGACTGGATGGACGGCTTCCGATGGGCCAGCCTCTGGTCCGTCCCCCAGGCCATCCTGCTCGGGCTGGGCTTGAGCGCGATCCTCGAGCGGTTCGCCCTGTTCCAGCGCCGGCCGGTGCGATGGCTGCCGCGCATCCGTAGCGTCCTGGCCGTGATCCTGGTCGGAGCGCTGGTGGTGCCCAACATCCGGGGGTCCGCCACGTTCGTGGCCCGACCGGAGACCAGCGTACGGGACGTCTACCGTCGCGTCCAGTACATGCAGATGGTCCAGAAACGCCTTCACGCAGACCACATCACCCTGCTCGACGTGGACATGGGCGCCCACCTCTGGTACTCCGGCTGGCGCATCGGGGACGTGGCCGGGCTGGTCGACGTTCCCATGGGCCACCACCAGACGTTCCCCAAGGCGTTCGTCCACGAGTACGTCTACTACGAGCTCGTTCCGGACTTCATCCACGCCCACGGCAACTGGGCGAAGCGTCACAAGATCCTGACCTTCCAGGAGTACAAGGACGGCTACCTGGAGATCCCGGGCTACCCGACCGGGGGCAAGGCGTTCCACATGGGCAACCACGTGGCCCGCCGACTGTTCACGAGCGAGAGCTACGACGGGCCACCCGGAAGGGAGGTTCGGTTTGCGGATGGGCTCACGCTCGTCGGCTGGGAGATCCCCTCCCCCGAGGTGCCCCGGGGCTCGTCGTTCCACCTCCGCTCCTGGTGGACCGCCGAGGACCGCGAGGACGGCTTCCGGATCCTGGTCTTCTTGGAGGACGCCCGAGGGCGCCTCGCGTCCGTGCGGGAGGTCTCCCCCGGCTACGACTGGCTCAAGCCCGTGGAGTGGAGGTCGGGGGAGCTGGTGGTCCACCGGCACGACATCGACCTGCCCGAAGATCTCGCGCCCGGCGCCTGGTCCGTGGGCCTCCTGCTCCTCGACGAGGGAACGGGGCAGGTGATCCCGCGCCTGGCTCCGGAGGGGTCCGTGCTGGAAGCCGCCCCGGAGGGACCGGTTCCCATCGTACTCGCCCAGGGCGAGGCCCGACTCGGTGCCCAGGTGCAGGTGGTGACGCGAGAGGTCGCTACCCAGGCGGCCGAGGAGGACCTGGGCACCGCGCTCGGGGAGGCCGAGGCGGGCCGGTGCGAGCACGCGGCCGAAGCCTGGCGCCGCGCCGACCTGCACGTTCCGCGGAACATCGCCTGGCAGCATCGATCCAGAGATCTCGTGGAGGCTGCCGTGGCCCGCTGCTACGCCGCTCACGCCTCGGCCGCGTCCGATCTCTACGAGAAGTCCCGCCTGGTGGCCCTCGGCATGCACTGGGATCCGACCTCGCCCGCGCTCCGGGACGTGGGCCGCCCGGTGGGCCGCCTCCTCTTCGAGGAGGGGAACCGCTACCGCGAGGCATCGGACTGGGAGCACGCCTTCCGGGCCTACAGCGCGGCGGTGGCCGCGGACCCGCGCCTGTCCTGGGCCCGCCGGCGTGCGGAGGAGGCCCGCGACCATCGCCTGGACCTCGACGGGGTGGATCGGCCCAAGAAACCGCCGCAGAGGGCGCCGGCCAAGAGGAGGGCATCCGTGCCCGTGCGAGCGCCCGGGGACGGCCGGACCTTCCCGCCTCCCCCTGCCGCCCGGAGGACCCCGGCGCCCCAGGAGCCCCTGGACGAGGCGTTGCTCCCCGATCGCAGGTAGGTCCGCATCCCTCGGTGACCCGAGGCTCGGATCGCGGAATTACCCGATGTAACCCATGATCTTGTAGACGATGCGGGCTGCGGCGTACTCCGAGACCCGGCTGCCGGGGATCGGCTCGAGTTCCACCACGTCGAACCCCACGACCCGCCGGGACGTCGCCACGGCGCGGAGCAGCGCGAGCCCCTCCCCGTAGCCGAGGCCGCCCGGTTCGGGGGTCCCCGTGCCTGGCACCACCGAGGGGTCGAAGCCGTCGAGGTCCACGGTGAGGTAGACCGCCTCGGTCCGGATCGACTCCAGGACCTTGGGGATCCAGGTCTCCCCCGGGCGGCCGACCACCTCTCGGGCCCGGAACACGGGCAGCCCGCGCCGGGCGACCAGGTCCCACTCCTCCTCGCTGCTGGATCGGATGCCCACCTGGACCACGGCCACGCCATCGTCCAGAATGCGACGCATCACGCAGGCGTGGCTCCACGGACTTCCCTGCCAGGTGTCCCTCAGGTCGAGGTGGGCGTCCACCTGGACCACGGTGATCGGATCGTGGACCCCCCGGACGGCCCGGACCAGCCCCCACGTGATGGAGTGCTCACCTCCCAGGCCCACCGGGATCTTGCCCGAAGCCACCACCTGCCTGGCGGCCTCCTCCACGGCGGCCAGGGTGGCCTCCGGGCCGGAGATCCTGGGCTCGACAGGCCGTAGGGTGACGATGCCGGCAGCGCAGGGGGTCCGCCCGATCTCCTCGTCGTACCACTCCACCTGGGCGCTGGCCTCGAGCAGGCGCGCCGGGCCCAGCCGGGCCCCCACGCCCCACGAGCAGGTCGCGTCGTAGGGGATGGGGAGCACCGCGAACCGGGCCGTCTCCCACGAGGACAGCTCGGGCGGCAGGTCGAGGAAGCCAGGGACGAGGGTCTGGGGCATGGGCCCTCCCGGGCGGTACCCGCCCTATCAGGTGACCAGGCAGCGGTAGTCCTCGCCCCCCACCGGCACGAACTGGCACATCTCCTTGAGTCGGGAGAACACCCGCTCGCCGACGCGATCCCCGAGGGAGGGCGCCTTCTCGGGATCCGCCAGGTTGGCCTCCACGCAGCCGGTGGGCCCCACGGCACGGAAATTGGTGGTGGCGAGAACGGTGGCCAGGGCGTTGTAGCGCCGGGACACGAGCGAATCCACGATCGCCAGCTCCCACTCGGTGGCCCGGCCCTTGCCGAGCTCATCGATCGCCAATACCGGCACCCGCACCAGGGGCTGGAGTGTGACCGCCTCCCCGATGCCCTCGTCGAACCCTGCCTTCAGGGCCGAAAGGAGGTGCGTGAACTCCACGAAGCGGACCTCCACGCCATGATCGAAGACCAGGCTCCGGAGGATCCCGCACAGCAAGTGGGTCTTGCCCCGGCCCACCGGGCCCGTGAGGATCAGCCCCCGGTTCTCCTCGCCCTGCCGCCAGCCCTTGAGCCAGGTGCGACTCGCGGAGAAAGCCCCTCGGGCGCCCGGATTGCGTCGGACGTCGAAGGACTCGAACGTGGAGGTGGCATGTCGGGCCGGGATCCCCGCCCGGTTGAAGAGGTCGATCCGATCCGGGAGCACGCGGCAGGTGCATCGACGGGCGACCGCGCCCTCCCGGCCCTCGACGACACGGAAGCCCGTTCCGTCGCAGAGCGGGCAGCGCCCGACGCACTCGCACAGGGTCGCCTGGGCGTGCTCGGGTCCCGGTCGGATCACGTAGCCCTGCCCCTTGCAGATGGGGCAATCGGGCTGGCCGGCAGGACGGGTGGGGGCGGTCATGGCCCCTGCAGCCTATCCCACACCGCCGAGGCCGACAGGAGAGGGAACCGCTGCCTCAGGAGGTCTCGGGCAACCTCTTCCACGGAGGCCTCCCACTCGACAGGGTCCATGTCCTGCCGGAAGGTCGCGAGCTCTGCAGCGGCCGTCGCTCGGAGGGCCCCGTGCTCCGAGGAGGCCGCATCCCAGGCCGCCGCGTGGAACCGGCGCACCAGGTCGATCGCGGCCTCGGCACGCGCCTCACGGCCGCCGGACAGCCGATCCAGCGCCTCCAGCGTGGCACGGGCCAGATCGGCGAGGTCCCCCTTCACCGGGAGGGACGCTCCTTCCCGCACTGCGGGGGGAACCCGGGGATCGGAGACGCCGGCTCGGAGGCGGGTCACCTCGGATCGGCAAGAACGCAGCGCGAGGGGGGCCTTCACACGACGCCTGCGGCGGCGCTCGGCGACTCGCTCCAGGGCCGTGCAGATCAGCCCCGGACCCACGCCCTCGTTCAGCCAGCCCACCAGCAGACGGGCATCCACCGAGGAGAGGAACGGACCTCCTCCCCGAAGCACGCAGAGGTGCTCCACCACGCGATCCGCGGCTTGTCGCAGGCCGGGCGGCAGATCCTCGAGCGCCCCCCCCGTTTCCAGGGCGTCCCAGGGGTCTGCCACGGCGTTCGCAGGGGGGTCGGGCGGTGTTGCAGGAGCCATCGCGACGGCCTATATCCGCAGTCGGCCCGTGCCGGTGGCCCGGAGGTTCCATGTACGCTCCCCTTGCCGCCCTGCTGCTCGCGGGGATCCTGCCTGCCTCTCGCGATGCCGTCGCCGCACCTCTCGACGACGACTCCATCGCACTGGCCCAGGCCGAGGAAGACGAGGAGGACGAGGAGGCCCGGCGGAGGGAGGAGGCGATCCGGCAAGCCGAGGAGGAGTTCGGGCCCGACGAGGGCAGCCTCGACGTGTTCAAGGTGGAGGACCTGGAGGAGGAGGAAGAGGAGGAGCCGGCCACGCTCGAGCGGCTCGACGAGGGCGACACGCTGCAGCCCGAGGGGGAGACCGAGGAGGCCATCGACGAGGACTACGGCGGGGACATGGAGCAGGAGAAGTTCGAATTCGAGGACGAGGAGGAGAGCGTTCCGATCGGTGGGCCCGGTCAGGACACCGCAGAGATCTACCGGGACTTCATCGAAGACATGGAGGATCTCGGCCCCGACGAAGAGATCATCCAGTGGGAACGGTATCTCCAGCAGTATCCGAACTCGCTCTTCAAGGATCGGATCCAGACCCGCATCGAGAACATCTCCGAGGATCTCTACGACGCACGCGTCCCCAGCACCGAGGGTTTCACCGATCTGGACGCGGGCCGACGGGAAATCCGCCTGGCCGCCCCGCTCCACATGGAACCCGTCGACCCGCGAACCCGCGTGCGCGCCGCCTTCGAGTGGGGCTACCCCGAGTGGATCAACCTCGTTGCCGACTACGAGCGCCAGCTCGTGCGTTCCTGGTCCGCGCACGGCGGAGTCCGGCACCGGTACACCGGGTGGAGCATCGAGCTCGGCACCCGGTACGCCCTCGTGAAGTCCGCACGCACCAACACCATCGTCACGGGCATCCTCGACGTGAGGGGCAACACGAACCCGTTCTATCCCACGCTCCGGCCTCAGATCGGGGCAGGGCAACGGTTCACCGTGAAGGGCCATCCACTCGACGTCCAGCTGGTGGGCGGACCGGACCTCGAGTTCCGCTCCCCGATCTCCACGCGCTGGATGCTGGGTGCCAACGTCACGTATGCGCCTTCCGACCGGGTCGCGTTCTTCGTGGAGACCAACATCGAGGCCAAGGACATCCTGTGGGACGAAGCGGAGTCCTTCTTCCGCTTCCCGCTCGCCACCTTCGGCATCACCTTCGCACTCGACCCGAACGCGAAGAAGTTCGCCACCGTCGCCGCGAACGCCCCCTTCGCCTCCTACTACTGGGGCTACCACTTCGGCGGTGTCATGGGCGACTTCAAGCTCTACCAGTAGCGGGTCACCCGGCCGCCGGAGGGGGGCAGGCCTCCGGTTCGCGTTCGTCGGAGGAGAGCAGTGTCGGTCGCTTCCGGGCCAGGAACAGGAAGGCGAACAGGCTCCCCGCCTGGACGTACTTCATGACGTCGCGGGGCGTGCCGATCGTGGACAGGTGCCGCCGGATGGTCTCGGGGCGGAAGTAGAAATCTCGATAGAACTTCCGGTGATAGCGCACGAGGTCCCCCGGCTCGAGGCCCCAGGGCACGAACGTGGGCTCCCAGAACGAGGCCAGGTCGGTGCTCTGAGACACGAGCCGGCCGTACCGCTCGCCTTCGCGCTCGAAGATCTCCGCCTGCGGCGTCTCCGGGAGCAGCGTGTTGATCTGCACGGTGATGTCGTGCAGGGGCAGCGAGCAGGCGAACGCGATGGTCTCCTCGATGGACTCTCTGGTGTCCGGCAGGTGCCCGAGGATGAAGAACGCCTTGGGCCGCAGACCCGCCTCGTCCGCCCAGGTGATGGCGTTGCGGATGGTCTCCTTGTTGATGCCCTTGGAGATGAACTCGAGCACCCGGTCCGATCCGCTCTCGATGCCGAACCGCGTACGCCAGCAACCCGCCTGCTTCATCGCCTGGAGCAGGGGCAGGTCCACCACCTCCACGCGGGAGGAGCACGTCCAGGACACCTTGACGCCCCGGCGGAGGATCTCGTCGCAGATCGACAGGACGCGCTTGTGGGACAGGCAGAAGAGGCTGTCCACGAAGGCCACGTCCCTGACGCCGTAGTCGCGGACGACGTGCTCCAACTCGTCCACGATGCGCTGGGGGCTGTGGCTCCGGTAGGTCGTCCCGGACTTCTGGCAGAAGACGCACCGGTGGGGGCAGCCGCGGCTCGTGATCATCGCGTACTTGGGCAACGCGTGCTCATCGATGGGGATCGGGCGGTACAGGTTGGGAGGGAGCAGGTGGCGGGCGGGGAACGGCAACTCGTCGAGGTCCCGGATCTGTGGACGCGGCGGGTTCTGGACCAGTTCGCTGCCCTTGCGCCAGACGAGACCGCGGATGTCCCCCAGCGCGGGGCCGAGACCCTCGAAGTGGCGGACGACATCGAGCATCGTGTACTCGCCCTCGTCCATGACCCCGAGGTCGAAGCAGGTCCGCTCCATGGTGCGCTCGGGCAGGAGCGTGACATGGGGCCCCCCCACCACGATGGGCAGATCGGGGCGCACGGCCTTCACCGCCTCGGCGAACCAGACCGCGCTCTCGAATCCCACGGTGGTGGTGGTGATCCCGAGCACGTCGGTCTGGAAGTCGAGGACCCGCTGCACGCTCTGGGGGACGTCGATCCGCTCGGCCGCGGCGTCGAGAGCCCCCACCGGCACGCCGGCTTCCTCGAGCACGGCGGCGATGTACAGGATGCCGAGGGGCGCGGAGTTGTAGAACAGGTAGGCGGTGACCGGGCTCACGTGCCCGTGGCGGAGCACGGCGTCGATGGGTGGGTTGACGAGGAGGACGCGCATGGAGCACAGGCCGCAGGAGGCTGGAACGTAGCATCCTTGCGCGTGAGGTGGGGCGTCGCGGTCGAGGACCGGTCAGGGCAGCCAGGAGGTGCAGGCGTGCGCGGTGGGCTGCCCATCCACAGCGAGGAGCGCGCACTCGTCGCACTCTACGGCACCATCGAAGGCGAGTCCGAAGGGGCGGCCCGCTTCCAGGGCCAGTGTACCCTGGGACGGTTCGGCCACGCAGGACTCCTCGCCGCGCCACATGCCATAGACGGCGACGGGTTCGTCCTCGGCGACGTCCACGAGGCCGTTCACCGTGACCTCGTAGGACGAGGGGTAGGACCTCCACGGGTAGAGCGTGAGCGCGAGGTCCACCGTGGCCGGTCCGTCGGGCGTACAGGGCAGCCCAGGGCCCCCGCAGGTGGCCAGTGAGGCGTCGAGCACCACCAGGTCCCCGTACCAGGCCACCTCCACCGCGCCGTCGATCGAGAGCAGGACATCCCCTTGGCGCGGGTCGATCACCCGGAACCGGTTGCCCGCCATCCAGGCGGTGTCCCCTCCCTCGAACCGCTCGAGGCTGCCATCCACGAGGAGGCCGTCCTCGGTGAAGCACCCCCCGGTCCACACCTCCCGACCGTCGGACTCGTCCACCGCGAGGATCGGACACGCCTCGTCATCGGGCAGGTACAGCGGGAGATCGAGCACCAGGGACAGCGGGCCCTCGGGCCGGGACGCCTGGAACGCACGAGAGACCGCCGCGACGTCCTCCGGATCCGGGAGCGGGACACCGGGATCCGGAAGACACGCAGCCGCCAGGAACGCGAACGCGGCGAAACGACGGTCCATGCTTCCTGTGTACGGCCTCGGGGCTCGTCCGTCAACCCGAGGGGCCTACAGGACGGTCCCGTCTGGGATGGTGGCGTTCTTGGGCACCACGACGACACCGTCCCGGAGGTACCAGTTCTCGCCGTCCCGATCCGGCTCTCCCTCGTGAGAACGGATCCGCACGCCTTTCCCGACGCGGGCGTTCTTGTCCACGATCGCGCGTTCGATCCAGGCGTCGGGTCCGATGCCCACGTGCGGGCGATCGAGGCGGGCGTTCTCCTCCTTCTCCATCGCATCCTCGTAGAAGTCCGCCCCCAGGAGCACCACCTCGTGCAGCCGGCAGCCGGGGCGTACGACCGTGCGGTTGCCCACGATGCATTCGTCGAACTCGGAGTCGAAGAGTTGGCACCCGTCGGAAATCACCGCCCGCCGAACCGTCGATCCGTCCACCTGGGAGGCTGGGAGGAACTGGGGCAGGCGATAGATCGGGTTTCGGGGATCGTAGAAGTTGAACGGTCGATCCGGCCGCGTGAGTGCGAGGTTCGCCTTGTAGAAGGCCTCGATGGTCCCGATGTCCTCCCAGTAGCCGTCGAAGCGCCATCCCGAGACGTCGCGGTTGGCCAGGGCCGCGGGGATCACGTGGCGACCGAAGTCGTCCTGGGGAACCTGGTCCAGGAGGCTCTCCAGCACGTCGATCCGGAAGCAGTAGATGCCCATGGACCCCAGGTAGGGCCTGGAACTGCCCGGATCGCTCTCCAGACCCGCGAGCGCCTCGGGGGTGGCCGGTTTCTCCCGGAAGTCCGTGATGCGTCCGTCTGCCCCCATGCGCAGCACCCCGAAGCGGGAGGTATCGGTCACGGGAACGGGGAGCACCGCGACGGAGACGTCCGCCTTCCGCTCCCGGTGGTTCCGGATGAAGGCCGCGTAGTCCATCCGGTAGAGGTGGTCGCCCGCCAGGATCAGCACCTCTCGCGGCCCGCGCGACCGGATGCGGTGCATCTGCTGGCGCACCGCGTCGGCCGTGCCCTGGTACCATCGCTCGCTGGTGAGCGTCTGCTCCGCGGGCAGAAGCTCCACGAATCCATCGGTGAAAATGTCGAACTTGTAGGTGGCCCCGACGTGCCGTGCGAGCGAGGCGGACATGTACTGCGTCAGGACGAAGATCTTCTTGATACCCGAGTTGATACAGTTGGAAACCGGAATGTCGATGAGCCTGTAGTGACCGGCCAGCGGAACGGCTGGCTTGGTGCGCAGCTTGGTCAGCGGGAAGAGCCGCGTCCCCCTCCCGCCTCCGAGGATGACCGCGACGACGTCGTGATGGGGCATGCGGAGGTCTCCGGGGCGGAAGGGATGCGTACCCCGCGGACCCTGCCCGGTCCAGGCGCTTGGAACCCGCGGAAGGACGACTTCGGGATAGAAGCGTCCCGGGAGTCCCCACGTGTCCACGCCTGCACGGATCCTGCTCGTCGCCTCGGAGGCCGTGCCCTTTGCCAAGTCGGGGGGACTGGGCGACGTGGTGGGAGCCCTGGCGGCGGCGCTTCGGCGGCTCGGGGCGGACACCCGGGTGGTGCTCCCCTTCTATCGGGCGATTCGGCAAGGTGGCTTCCAGACGTGGCGCCACAGCGCAGGGCTCGAGGGGCTTCTCCACGGCGAGCGGACCGGTGCAGGCCTCGTCGAGACGTGGGGCCCCGGCGGCGTACCCGTGTACCTCGTGGAGCGGGACGACTGCTTCGACCGCCCGAGCCTCTACGGCGAGGGCGGCAGTGCCTACGCCGACAACCTCGAGCGGTTCTCGTTCTTCAGCCATGCGGCCCTCTCCGTGTGTACGGCTGTCGGGTTCTCGCCCCATGCGGTCCACGCGCACGACTGGCAGACGGGGCTCGCACTCGCCCTCCTGGACGGACCCCTGGCCAGCGTACCGGGCCTCGAGGGCACGCGTCGCGTGTTCACCATCCACAACCTCGCCTACCAGGGATTGTTCCCGCTGGACGCCCTGCCCGCCACCGGGCTGCCCCCTTCGGTCCTCCACCCTGGCGGGATCGAGCACTTCGGGGCGTTGTCGCTCCTCAAGGCCGGCATCGTCAGTGCGGACGCGATCACCACGGTGAGCCCCACCTATGCCCGAGAGATCCTGGAGCCCGGGCAGGGCATGGGCATGGAGGGCACGCTGCGCTACCGGTCCGGGCGCCTCCAGGGGATCCTCAACGGCCTGGACACGGCGGTCTGGGACCCCTCGACCGATCCGGCCCTTCCGGCCCGCTACCACCCCGGGGACATGAGCGGGAAGTCCGCATGCCGTCGTGCGTTGATCGAGGCGTTGGGGCTGGACGGCCAGGTTCTCGATCGGGGGCCGCTCTTCGGCATGACCACGCGGCTCACCGAACAGAAGGGCATCGACCTCGTGCTCGGGGCCCTCGACGCGCTCCTGGCCATGGACCTCGGGCTCGTCGTCCTCGGCACCGGAGACCCCGGCTACGAGCATGCGCTCGTCGAGGCTGCCCGACGAAGCCCGGGCCGCCTCGCCGTCCGCATCGGCTTCGACGAGGACCTCGCCCACCGTATCGCCGCAGGAGCCGACGCGTTCCTGGTCCCCTCCCGCTACGAGCCCTGCGGCCTCACCCAACTGTACGCCCTGAGGTACGGCACCGTCCCCGTGGTGCGGGCCACGGGCGGCCTCGCCGACAGCGTGGTCCACTACGACCCCTGGCGCGACCGCGGCACCGGCTTCACCTTCGGCCCTTTTTCCACCGACGCGTTGCTGGGTGCGGTCCGGGAGGCGGCCATGCTGTACCGCCACCGTGAACGGTGGGAGCGCCTGCGGTTGGCCGGAATGCACGTGGACGTCTCCTGGGAGCGCGCCGCCCGGACCTATCTCTCGGTGTACGGGGCCCGGACCTGACGCGGATCGCCCGGAGCACGGCCCAGCCTCGGTGGACCCCACAACCCGACCGTTACACGGCGGACCACGGGGATAGGGGGGCACTTGTCCCCGTCGACCGTGCCCGGGTCCCCGAATCCTCGATGTCCATGCGACGCCTTCCTCCTCAGCGGCCTCGAGTCTCCGTACGCCCGCTGTCCCTGCTCGGGGCCGGAGCCCGAGGGGCTGGGTGCACCGCCCTCCTGGCGCTCGGGGGGACCGCCTGCGACGACCGCGCCCCGGACCGCTTCTCCGACTGCCCGGACTCGCCGTGCCGGGTGGAGTGGGTCCTGTCCCGCCTGGAATCGGAGCCCCAGTCGGCTCTGGACGCCATCCTCGTGGTTCCGGACGGGGTGGAACGGTCCCTGCTCGTCGGGGTCGTGGTGGATCGCCACCCAGAGATGTCGGGATTCCTCTGCGACAAGCTCGCCCCGGGGGCGGACAGGGAGATTGCCTGCGACACGACCGATCGCCCGCACATCTGGGCCCGCCTGGGGCCGCCCGGGCCCATCCTTCCCCGGCCGGGTGGGGGTCCGTCGAGCACCACGCTGGTCCCATCGGTCTCCTTCGGCCCGAGCCCGTTTCCCCTGGAGCCTCTGGACGGCCATCCCTGTGCGGGCCGCCTGGACGGCGTCACCTGCCTGCTCGCCCAGGCCCGGCAGTCGGCCGCCGTGGGAGACACCCAGCGGGCCACGCGGGCCTGCATGACCATTGCCTCGGACCGATGGAGGGCCGAGTGCTTCTTCCAGGTCGCAGAGGTCGCCTCCGACGACCGCTCCCCGTCCCAGTACGGAGAGCCGATCCGCCTCTGTGCGCTCTCCGGGCCGTTCTCCCCCCAGTGCTTCGCCCACCTGGCCATGAAGCCCGCGCTCCTGGCCCCCCGTGCCGA
>JAFGLY010000098.1 GCA_016927815.1 Deltaproteobacteria bacterium
CGTGCTGGGCGACTCCACCACGCTGCTCGACACGTACGACATCCTGGTGGTCGTGCCCGGGGCAGCGTACTAGGCTGTAGGCTGTAGACTGTAGGGGACCCGGGCGCGCAGTGTTTCGGCGGTTCGAAGGGGGCGGGTGCGGGAAGCGGTGCCTACAGGCGCACCCGGTCCAGGCGGATCCGGGTCCGGCCGCTGCGCTTCTCGATGAACCACCCGTCGAGCCCGGCCTGGCGGATGGCCGTGCGCGTGCGGCTCAGGAGCACGTGCAGGGTGTTGGGTTCCACCCGGAACCAGGAGTGCCCCCAGATGCCCTGCATCAAGGCCTCGTCCGGGCACCAGCCCAACTCGTCGGGCGGCCCGCCCCTGTCGAGGTCGTGCTGCAGGTGGACGGCGAGCACGTACAGGAGGGAGACCTGGCTCGGCGCCACGATCGTGCAGTGCGTTCCCGTCGTGTCGTCCTGGATCACGGCCCTGGGGCCCTCGGTGGCGTCGAGTCGGACCTCGAGCGAGTAGGGGACCCGGGCCGGAGGGGGGGGTTCGGGGACCGTCGCGTTCAGCGGATTGCGCTCGTGGCGGAGCACGAAGCGGTGACCCTCCAGCAGGAAGGGCTCCCCAGGGGCGACGGGGTACTCGGCATTCTCCGCGCTGATCCACGCGCTGCCGTCCGCGAGGAGGGTCACGCACGCCTGGGAGTCGGTGTCCCCGGGGAAGCGCACGGTGCAGCCGGGAGCCGTTCCGATGAGCAAGCGCCCGCTGCGCAGCGGCCATGCGATGCCGGTGTCCAGGTCGTCCACGAGGGTCGGACGGGGGGTTCGATGGCCGGGGGCGAGCTCCTCGGTGAGGCGGACCCGGACCCGCTCGGCCTGGCCGAGCCGGATCGTGTCCCCGTCGGCGACCTCCATGGCCTTGCGTACCTTCCGGTCGTTCAGGAACGTCCCGTTCGTACTGCCCAGATCCTGCAGGACCGCCTTCTGGCCTCCGTCCACGAGGTAGAGGACGGCGTGTCGTCCCGAGACCCCGGGCGAGGAGAAGACGACGTCGTTCTCGGGTGCCCGTCCCATGAACAGGACACCGGTCACCATGGGCACGCCGTAGGCGACCTCGTCGTCCTTCAGGATCTGGAGATCGACGCGGAGCAAACCCGAAGAACCTCCTCGCCTCGGGGGTCGTAACCCGGTGCGGTCACCGGTCCAGCCCCGGCAGGCGTACGGGGGATGTCAGGCGGCGAACCCGGGGAACCCCTCGCGGGTCTCGACCGCCTGCCCGGGCCTCCGCCCCGGTCCCACGACCCCCGGGTTACCCGCTTCTCCCTCTCGTCCGCGGAGCCCTCATGATCGCCCTGATTCCCGTACTGGCCCTGCTCACCGGCCCGGCCGGCGCCGAGGAGGGCATGTGGACCCTGGACGCGTTCCCCTCGGCAAAGGTCGCCGAGATCTACGGGTTCGCCCCGGATGCCCGGTGGCTGGAGCACGTGCGGCTGTCCTCCGTGCGGCTCGCGGGTGGGTGCTCCGGGTCGTTCGTGTCGCCCGACGGACTGGTGATGACCAACCACCACTGCGCCCACGGGTGCGTCGAGCAGCTCTCCGACCCGGATCACGACTACGTGTCCCAGGGCTTCTACGCCCGGACGCTCGCGGAGGAGAGGCGTTGCCCGGTGATGGAGGTGAACGTGCTGGTCGGCACCAGCGACGTCACCGGACGCATCGCCGCGGCCACCCGGGATCTCACGGGCGAAGCGTACACCGCCGCCCGAAAGGCCGAAACCGCCCGCATCGAGAAGGCCTGCGCCACCTCCGACGACGTGCGGTGCGACGTGGTGAGCCTCTACCACGGCGGCCGGTACGTGCTCTACCGCTATCGGCGTCACCAGGACGTCCGCCTCGTGTTCGCCCCGGAGTTCGCCGTCGCCTTTTTCGGCGGCGATCCATACAACTTCACGTTTCCCCGGTACGACTACGACGTCTCGTTCGTCCGGGTGTACCACCGCGGAAAGCCCGCCAGGGTGAAGCACTGGTTCGAGTGGTCCGAAACGGGGGCGAAAGAGGGCGACCTCACGTTCGTCCCGGGTCATCCGGGTCGCACCTCTCGCCTCCAGACGGTGGCCCGCCTCGAGTACGAACGGGATTTCGCCCTGCCCGATCGGCTCCTCTACTCCGCCGAACTGCGTGGCCTGCTCCGGGAGTTCATGAATCGGGGTCCCGAGGCGGAGCGGACCGCTACCGGACTGTTCTTCGGCGTGGAGAACGGGTACAAGGCGCGGCGCGGCCGCCTCGAGGCGCTCCAGGATCCTCGGATGATGGCCGAGAAGATCCGCGAGGAGGAAGAGTTCCGGGCTGCGGTGGACGCCGACCCCGTGCTCCGGGCCGAGGTGGGGGACGCCTGGAGCGCCATTGCCGACGCGCTCGTGGAGCTAAGGACCCTTAGGACCCGGCTCGGGTTCCTGGAGCAGGGCCGGGGCTTCCTGTCCGACCTGTTCGACCACGCGCGTACGCTCGTCCGAGCCGCCGAGGAGGCGGGCAAGTCCGACGACGAGCGCCTGCCCGAGTTCACCGACGCCCGGCGGCCCGCCGTCGCGCAGAGCCTGCTTGCGCCCGCGCCCGTCCACGAGGATCTCGAGATCGCCATCCTCGGCTTCTCGCTGACCAAGCTCAGGGAAACCCTCGGTGCCGAGGATCCCATCGTGAAGCGGATCCTGGGCGACAAGTCTCCCGACGAGCTGGCCACCGGGCTCGTCAAGGGCACGAAACTAGCCGATCCGGACGTTCGACGGACCCTCTGGGAGGGTGGAAAGGCTGCGGTGGATGCCTCCGACGATCCCATGATCCAGCTTGCCCGGGAGGTGGATCCCGACGCCCGCGCCATCCGCAAGACCTACGAGGACCGGATCGAGTCCACGCTCGATCGCAACGGCGAGATCCTCGCTCGGGCATGGTTCTCGACCCGTGGGGCGGGATCCTACCCGGACGCCACCTTCACGCTGCGCCTCTCCTACGGCGCGGTGGAGGGCTACCAGGAGGCCGGGCGGAGGGTGGAGCCGTTCACCCGCATGTCCGGGCTCTTCGAGCGCCACACCGGTCGTCCACCGTTCGCTCTGCCCCAGCGGTGGCTGGATGCCCGGGATCGGCTGCCGCCGGACCTCCCGATGAACCTCGCCACGACCAACGACATCATCGGGGGCAACTCGGGATCCCCGGTGCTCGATCGCGATGCGCGGATCGTGGGGCTCGTCTTCGATGGGAACCTCCAGTCGCTGGGGGGCGACTACTGGTTCGATCCGAGCGTGAACCGCACGGTTTCGGTGGACGCGCGAACGCTGCTCGCGGGGCTCGAGATCGTGTACGGCGCCGATCGGGTGGCCAGGGAGATCCAGCGCGCGCGGCGGTGAACCGGCGCGTCACGATCCCTCCAGTGACCGTCCCCGGCGGGTGGGCCCGCTGGCGATCGGGCGGTGCATCACCAGCAAGCGGCCCGTCTCGCGGCCGTCGTTCCACGCCGCGGTGAGCCGGAGGCTCGGCCCGGCGCGGCGGCGTGCGCTGGGGTGGCGGCTGGCCACGAAGGCGTCGAGGCCGGCCGGGCCGAGGGCCACGAGGGCGCACCCGGGGGCGTCGGAGCCGATCCGGTCGAGCCGATCATGGAATCCCGAGACCACCCCTGCGAGGAACGCACGGCGCTCGCGACCCGGTGCGTGGGGATGGGCACGGCGCCAGCGTCGCCAGAGTCGCTCGGCGGTCTCCATGAGCCAGCCGTGGACCCACTCGGCCACCTCGAGGGCCTCCGGCGTGCCGGAGACCTCGAGCACGCGGCCCCACCGCCCGGTCCGCACGTCGAACGCCGGAACCCAGATGCCCGCGACCTGGAAGTGCGCGGCGAGCAGCGCGGCAGCGGCCTTCTCGTGAACCTGGAAGCGCCCGGAGATTCGGCCGATCTGCCGGAACGCCCAGGTGAGGGGGAGCGGCTCGTCGAGGCGCGTCAGGTGGTGCCGGCGCATCAGGCGGCAGGCCGCCTCCATGGCCGCCCGGGCCTCGTGCTCCTCGGGACTCCCCGCAAGGGCCAGAAGGCGGCGGACCTTCTCCACCACGCGTGCTGCGGCCGGCTCGGGCCCAAGGGGCAGCCCCGCCGCCGAGGGATCGATCCCCCGCTCGGCGCAGACCCTCCGGAAGGCGGGACCGTGGGCTGCCTCGTCGTGGACCCGAAGCACCTCGTCCACGTACTGGTGGGCCATCTCGTGCCGCAGGACCTCGATCACGACGATCCACGGGGAGGAGGTCGCGAACGCGCGAGACAGCGTGAGCGTGCGGCCGACGCTCTGCCAGCTCCCCAGGCGGGCCCGGTCGTGGGCGAGGGCCAGCACGGGAGGGCGGAGGGCCTGGCGGAACGAGACCAGGTTCTCCAGCCGCCACGCCCGGTGCAGGGCGGCCAGCAGCGCGCGATCCACACAGGGGTCCACGGACACGCGATCTCCCGGGACGTGCAAGCCCGTCCATACAACGGAAACCCCGGACCGCTCCGAGAGGAGGGCCGCGGGATACGACGCCGAGTACCCCATCGGAGGCAGCCATGCCCGACACCCATCCCCATCGGTGGACGTTCTTCCGCGCCGGGAGGCTGGACCAGGTCCGCCTCGACACCGGCGACGATCTCACCGCGCTCGAGGGTCTCGACCAGAAGCTGTGGGTCGCGCTCTCCTGCCCCACCCGGGGGCTCGAGTTCGATCCGGCCACGCTCGAGGCGCTGGACACGGATCACGACGGGCGGATCCGCGTCCCCGAGCTGCTCGCGGCCATCCGGTGGGCCTCGGGGCTGCTCAAGGACCGCAGCGTGCTCGTGACCGAGGGAGAGGCCCTCCCGATCGCCGCCATCGACAACGATGGCCCCGACGGGGCGCCCCTCGTCGCTGCGGCCTGCGAGGTGCTGGCCGGGTCCGGCCGCCCGGACGCCGACGCCGTGACCCCGGCCGAGGTGGCGGCCCACCTCGAGGCCTTCGCGAAGGCCCCCTTCAACGGGGATGGGCTCCTGCCCGTGGCAGCCGTGGAGGATCCGGGTCTCGCCGCGGTGCTCCAGGCCGTGATCGACACCCAGGGCGCGCTCCCGGACGCCACCGGAGCCGCCTGTGCCGACAAGGCGAAGATCGAGGCGTTCTTCGCGGATATCGACGCGTTCGCCACCTGGTGGTCCGAGGGCGAGGGAGCCGCGCTGCCCCTCGGCGACGCCACGCCCGCGGCCTTCTCGGCCTTCCGGGCCGTACAGGCCAAGGTGGCCGACTGGTTCGCCCGGTGCCGCCTTGCGGTCTACGACCCCCGATCCGCGCCTCACCTCAACCACAGCGACGCCGAGTACGTAGCGCTCGCGCCCCACGACCTCTCCACCCTCGGCCCCGAGGTGGAATCCCTGCCGCTCGCCCAGGTGACCGCCGGTGCCAGCCTTCCGCTCGGTTCGGGGGTCAACCCCGCCTGGGCGGACCGGGTGGCTGCCTTCCGTGACGCCGTGGTGACGCCGATCCTCGGGGAGGGTCGGACGGAGATCTCCGAGGCCGAGTGGCGCGACCTCGCGGAGCGCTTCGCACGCTACGCCGCCTGGACCGACGGCAAGAAGGGCGCGTCGGTGGAGGCGTTGGGCATCGCGCGCGTTCGCGAGATCCAGGCAGCCGCGTCGCGCGCCGCGCTCGACGCCCTGCTCGACCGGGACCTCGCCCGGGCCGACGAACGCGCCGCCCTGGAGCGCCTCTACCGCCTCGCGCTCTACCGTCGAGACCTGGTGCACCTTTCCCGCAACTACGTCTCGTTCGCCGATTTCTACGCTCGGGATCGTAAGGCCATCTTCCAGGCCGGCACGCTCTACCTGGACGGTCGGTCCTGCGACCTGTGCCTGTACGTGGACAACCCCGCCGCCCACGCAGGGCTCGCGGCCCTGGGGCGCCTGTACATCGCCTACTGCGACTGCAAGCGCCCGGGCGGCCAGACCACGAAGATCGCCGCCGCCTTCACGCGCGGAGACTCGGACTACCTGATGGTCGGCCGGAACGGCGTGTTCTACGATCGGAAGGGGCTGGACTGGGACGCGACCATCACTCGCGTGATCGAGCAGCCCATCAGCCTCTGGCAGGCCTTCTGGTCCCCGTACAAGAAGTTCCTGCGCCTCATCGAGCAACAGATCGAGAAGATGGCCTCAGCCCGGGAAAAGGCGGTTCAGGACAAGGCTGCCGCCAAGGTGGCGACCACCGGGGACAGCGTCGGAAAGCCCCCGGACAAGCCGGCGGCTTCCTTCGACATCGCCAAGTACGCCGGTATCTTCGCGGCCATCGGGTTGGCGGTCGGCGTCCTCGGTGCGGCCATCGGCATGGTGGTGTCCGCGTTCGCCAGGCTCACCTGGTGGCAGGTGCCGATCGCGATCGCGGCCGTGGTGCTGGTACTCATGCTGATCATCTCGACGCCCTCGGTGATCATCGCCTGGCTCAAGCTGCGCCAGCGCACCCTGGGCCCCCTCCTCGACGCCAACGGCTGGGCCGTGAACGGTCGGGTCCGCATCACGAAACCTCTGGGCACCTTCCTCACGCAGGTGCGCGACATCCCCGAGGGATCCAGGCGAATCCGAAAGGACGTCTTCGTGGACCGCGCGGCCCGGCGCAACCGGATCCTCTTCGTGCTCCTCCTCCTCCTCGTGGCAGGCGCCTTCGTGGCCTGGTTCGCGCTGCGCGACCGACCCGAGGCTCCGGGGGTCGAACCTGAGCCCGTGGCTGAGGAGCCGGTGACCGCGCCCTAGGGCGTCGCGGCCTCGGCGGGCGGAGAGGCAGGGGCCTCGGGCGGCAAAGGAGCCGCCAGCGGGTGGGCCTTGTACCACTCCACCCA